>JALZOK010000017.1:0-33018 GCA_030857225.1 Actinomycetota bacterium | reverse complement strand
CCTCGAGCTCGAGGCCCGCCCACCCCGAGAGGGCCCAGTCCCCGACCTCGTCCAGAGCAGGGGCGAGACTCTCGCGGACGAACGTGAACGGCTCTCTGAGGATCGCGTGCGCCTGGATCGCCGGCCGCGACTCACTCGCCACGTGAGCGGCCCAACTCCTCAAGAGTTCGTCGCGGTCTACGAGCACACGGTGTGCGCCCGGCCCTCGTTCGTTGCCAGTCTTCCGAGTCCAGCCTCGCTTGTCGAACTGAATAAGCGTGCGGGAGATCTGCGATGCGGAGAAGTCCGTCATCTCGGCGATCACACTGTTCAAGATCGGATCGTTCGGCCGGGCGAGAATCACTTCCCCTATCGCGACCGCTGAGGGCGTCCAATCGAACGGTCGGTCCTCGGCGGACGGTCTTGTGGGCTCTCCGTGCCGCTGCAGACGGATCACGAAGAGCCGGCTCGGGCCGATGATTCGCGCATCACCTGTCTCGTCTGCCCAGTTCGCATCTCGCTCGCGAAGGCTTCGCAATGCGCCGGGCGAGAAGTGTCTGGCAACCACGACGAGGTCGCGAGGCCAGGGGTCGGGGGTCTCGGCGAGTACCTCGTCTACGTCTGCTGGCCAACCCTCACCCGCCCAAAGCAAAGTCAGAGGCTCTTTCGTCTGGCCTCCTGCCACACTCACGGGAACGCCTCTCGGGTCGCGCTTCGACCGAGGGGCGATTTCGACCGGAGCATCGCGAAGTGCCCGTGCGAGAACAGCGGCAGGACGTGTAATTTCAGCCATCAGAGTTCTTTCCTGTAACAGGAAATAAGTGACTTTTGCGCAATAAGCATGATAAGCAACATAGGCACACTACCAGTCATAGTGTAGTTATTTCACATAACACGTCTATTTCCTGTTACAGGGAATAACTGTCATAGAGGAATTAGAGGCCACTCAGACGTGTAGCGCATCGACCGACCCAGCGCTCAAAGGTCGGCTGGGCTGGCCGCGACCGCGAGCGCGTTACCCCAAAGCACAGAGCGAGCGAGCGGGAGTGCGCTCTGGTCGCCGCGCTGAAGGTTCGTCCGGTGCTGGAGCTGACCAACGCCGCTCCAGCACCAGACGAACCGATTCGGTCAGTAGCGGTAGCGGACGCGGAACAGCGGGTCGTACTGCCACAGCCACCCGATGAGATGCCGGCCAGCAAGGTCGGCCTCACTGTGTGCGATCTCGCTTCCGGGGTTGTTCGGGTCCTGCAGGCCATGCGCCTCCACGAGCGTTGTGTTCCGGGCCATCACGGTCACAACGCTGATTGAACCACCGCCCTGAAGCGCAAACGACGCCAGAGGCCCGAGCACTTGGAACTCGTACTCGCGGTCGCCGACCCGATCGGCAGCGATAGTGAAGAAGAAGCGCAGCTGCCGCTGGCCGGGTTTCACGACGAGAGTTGCCTGCGAGAAGGACTTCGCCGCCTTGGCGATTGCCCGCTCGAGCTCCTTCTTTTCCGTCTTCGTCACACCGTCTGAGAGCTCGGCGAGGGCGTTGGCGACCCGCTGGTCGTAAGCCGAGCGGTCGACAGGGTCGAATGTCACGGATGCCGTCTGGATGTCCCCACCGACATACCGGAGGAGCGGCTGCTGACTCGCCTCCGAGCTCATCGGCAGGATCAAGGTCACCTCTCCTGAGGGATCGATGTCGGCGGCGAGCTGCATCGTGGTCGTGATGAAGACCTCGTCGTTCGACTGATCGCCTCCGCCCTTCGAGACGACCTCGAGGACGGAGTCGACGCGACTGACCGGCACGTTGGGAAGTGGTGCGAGACTCATGTATGACTCTCTTTCTCCGCCGAAAAGCGGCGGGGGCTAGTTGGTTGCGACCGACTAGGGAGCACCGGGTGCCGGCCGTTCGCGCGACCGGCGCCCATCTACTTCTTCTTCTCGAACTTCGGAGCCCGCTGAGAAAGCGCGCTCCCCGCTGCGATCTTCGAGGCTTTGCTCGTTCGACCATCTCGGAGCACCTTGGAAGCGGCCTTCGCAGCGGCGGCGGACGTGCGACGTGTCTTGGGCATCGTTTCTCCGATCTTCCGTGTTGGCCAATGCTGTGAGGTCAATAATAGCGCACTTCACGATATGACGTGAAAGCGCTGGTTTCTCTGAATCAATCCACGTCGCGTAGGGCTCGGATAAGCCCGCGGAGCGGGCGCACGAGCGCATGATCGCGGTTCAGGCGATAGCAACGTCCGTGCACCTCGAGCACTCCAAGACCTGCAAGAGCGTCCAGGTGCGGGGTGACGCTCCCGTTTGGCCCCAGACCCGCAGCTCTCGCAAGGTCTGCCTCGGTCCACCCCTTCTCGGGCGCCGCCACGGTGACGATGTGCGTCACCAAGAGACGTTTTCCGGGGGCACCGAACAACCAGTCCTGGCGACTGTTGGCTTGCTTGGGCACGTCCGAAGATTAGGATATTATCCTAACTCATGGAAATCACCGATACTCGTGAAAGCGCTATACTCAGAGAGATGCACCACACGATGAGCTCGTACGACGGAGGAGATGGCGTGCTCATCACTCGCGCGGAGGCGGACAGAGCGCGAGGCGATATCGAGCGCGGAATCGCAGCCCAGCGCGGCGACTACATCGTCGTACTCGACTTCAAGGGCGTGCGGGCGATCTCAGTGCCGTTCGCCGACAGCTGCCTAGGTCGACTCCTGGGGAGCAGGGCCGCGGGGTACTACGACGAGTATCCGATGGTCGTCGTCAACGCCACCGAAGAGGTCCGTGAGACGATCGATGCGGCTCTTCGGCTTCGCCACCTCTACGTGCTCGCGCTGAGCGAAGGTCGTCCAGATCTGTTGGGCGGCGAAACGATTCTCCAGCAGACCATGGAAAAGGCCGACGAGCTTCGCGAATTCACTGTTGCTGAACTGTCGAAGGTTCTCAATGTGAGCCCTCAGGCCGCCAACAATCGACTTCATGCCCTGGTCCGTGCGGGTGCTCTCGCGCGAGAACGACGCCCCCCTGAGCGCGGAGGCAAGCAGTTCGTCTATCGGTTGCCTGAGACGGACGCCGCCTAGCCGCAGCGCGTCGCCCCCAGGTCGGGCGATAAGCCGCGAGATGGGATCACTGCCAAAGCTGTTACTCTCGCGTGCCGCAACGACAAGCGCGTTCAACGCCTCCTTGAGGCCAGTCCCGCCAGGTGCCAGCTGAGCGAGACAAGTCGACATACCAGACAGGGTTGATCCCCGGCCAACGAGCACCATCTTCGGGAACGCGACTCCATAGCCACGGAGCTGAAGCGCGCGACCCTCTATCTCGGCGAAGAGCGAATGGACATGGCTCGAGCGGGGTCTCGCTAAAGCAAACGACGCGTTGTGTCGACAGTCCGTCGTCATCGAGCGCGAATCCGTCCAAAGCTGCCCAGCCCATGCCCTTCAGCGCTCAGTCGCACCACCGCGCCGCGCTCCGGTCGACCCAGCCCTCGAGCTCGGCGATCGGGATCAGGATTGTCTTCGAGCCTCGACGGATGATTCTCAGCTCAGGCTTGATGTGCTCGTCGAAGAAGTCTCTGCTCACGCCGAGCATCGAAGCGGCCTCGTTCGGTACGACCGTGACGCGGCGGAGCGCAGTCTTCGGCTGGCCGTTCTGGTGAGGTGCCGGAGAGGCCGTCAGATCGAGGCTGAGCTGCTCACTCGCCATTTTAGGAACATATATGATCCGATTGATGATCGCAACCCTAGCGGCTAGATTGACCGCATGACCAGCGGCATGTTGATCCGCGAGGCCCGCTTGCTCGCCGGGATCTCTCAGGGCGAGCTCGGCGACCGGGTCGGCCGCGATCGCGCCCAGATCGCTCGTTGGGAGCGTGACGCCGTCCAGCCGAGCTTCGAGACGCTGCGCGAGCTGCTCCGCGCCTGCGGCTACGACCTCAGCCTGCAACTCGCACGCCACGAATCGGACGAGCGTTCGGACGAGCAGATCCGCAAGCGGCTGCGCCGCTCTCCCCAGGAGCGGACGCGCTCGATGCTGCGCACGCTCGACCGCTGATGCCACCGGATGCGCCGGGCCGTTTCGACCCGCTCGGGTTGCTCGCCGCGATCCAGAAACGACACGCCAGCTTCATCCTCATCGGCGCCCTCGCGCGCATCACCCAGGGAACCGACGAGCTCACTCACGGTGTCGACATCACGCCCTGGATGCGCCCCACCACCCTCGACAACCTGAGCCTCGCCCTCACCGAGATCAACGCTCGGCGGCCAGACGGCCAGCCGCTTACGTTCGACACCGACGAGCCCGTCATCGAGCTGGAAACCGACTTCGGCCAGCTCAAGATCGTGCCGCAACCTGCGGGCACACGAGGCTACGAAGACCTCCGCCGGGCCGCGACCCACGAATACCTTGGCAAGGGCGTCCGCCCACACATCGCTTCCGTCGGCGACCTCGTGCGCATGGCCGGCGCGCTCTACCGAGATTACGACCGCGACCTCGTGATCGTGAACCAACTCCGCAGAATTGCCGAGCTCGAACGCGATCTCGGCATCAGCCGAGAGCTCTGAAGGCTCGACCGTGCCGCGAAAGGACACTGTGCCTCGCCTCCGCGCACGGCTACCGTTGACCCCGTGACGTCAACGGGAAATCGAAGCCAGCTCGAGGATCTGACACCGGGAGTCGTCGTTGTCGGTCTGCGTCCGGACGGACCCGTAACGGTCGTGGCAGCCGTCTGGAATGGATCGTCCTGCGTCACTCTCACCTACCGGACCTCCGCAGGCGAGGTCGCCGAGCAGCTCGTGTTCCGCGACGATGAAACGAGCTTCGCGATCGAAGCTGCGGCCCAGCCGTTCAGCTTCGATGGAGATCCCGATCGGTTCCGCCTCGTCTCGGAGGCCCGGCGCATCCGCCTGGCCTACCTCTTCGACCCCAGGCTCGCGGTTCACCTCTCCCTCCTCGAACCGCTACCGCACCAGATTCAGGCCGTCTACGGCGAGATGCTGCCGCGGCAGCCGCTGCGCTTTCTTCTCGCCGACGACCCCGGAGCGGGCAAGACGATCATGGCCGGCCTTTACATCAAGGAGCTGATGCTCCGCGGCGACCTGCGCCGATGCCTCATTGTCGCCCCAGGCGGACTCGTGACGCAGTGGCAGGACGAGCTCGCGGACAAGCTCGGCCTCTCCTTCCAGATCCTCACGCGCGACTTGATCGAGGCGTCGCGCACCGCGGACGCTTTCAGCGAACACGATCTCGTAATCGCACGCCTCGACCACCTCTCGCGAAACGAGGAACTGGTCGAGCAGCTCCGTCACACCGAGTGGGATCTCGTCGTCGTCGACGAGGCGCACCGCATGAGCGCCCACTTCTACGGCAACGAGCTCAAGGAGACGAAGCGCTACCAGCTCGGCCAAGTGCTCGGCCACGCGGCAAGGCACTTCCTCTTGATGACGGCTACCCCGCACGCAGGCAAAGAGGAGGACTACCAACTCTTCCTCGCGCTTCTCGACGCCGATCGCTTCGAGGGCAGGATCCGCGACGGCGGGAACGTCGACGCCTCGGACCTGATGCGGCGCATGATCAAGGAGCGACTGCTCCGTTTCGACGGCCGGCCGCTCTTCCCCGAACGGCGGGCCTACACGCTCCCCTACCCGCTCTCAGAGCTGGAGAGCGAGCTCTACGACGAGGTCACGACCTACGTCACAGAGCAGATGAATAGGGCCGATGCGCTCTCGAAGCAGGGCGAGGGGCGGCGCGGGAACCGCGTTGGCTTCGCACTCACGGTGCTTCAGCGCCGTCTCGCCTCGTCGCCGGAAGCGATCTACAAGTCGCTCGCTCGACGTCGGCAACGACTCGAGGATCGGGTTGCAGAGGAGCGCCAGGACGCCGTGCAGGACGTTGGTGCGGACGTCGACTTCGACGAGCTCGAGGACCTCGACGAAGCGGAAGTCGAGCGCCTCGAGGACGAGGTGGTCGACGAGGCGAGCTCGGCACGCACGATCGCCGAGCTGCAGGCCGAGATCGCGACGCTACAGCGTCTCGAGACACTCGCGGCGCGCGTCCGTTCGTCGGGAACTGACCGCAAGTGGCAGGAGCTCGCCGGGCTCCTCTCCGACTCGCCGGAGCTGTTCGAGCCTTCAGGCGCACGGCGCAAGCTCATCGTCTTCACCGAGCACCGCGACACGCTCAACTACCTCGTCGAGCGCCTGCGGACCTTCCTCGCCCGCGAAGAAGCGGTCATCTCGATCCACGGCGGAACGCCGCGTGAGGAGCGGCGGCGACTTCAGGAACTCTTCATGCAGGATCGCGATACGACGATCCTTGTCGCGACAGACGCCGCCGGCGAGGGCATCAACCTCCAGCGCGCGCACCTGCTCGTCAACTACGACCTGCCGTGGAACCCGAACCGCATCGAGCAACGCTTCGGGCGCGTCCACCGGATCGGCCAGGAGCAGGTTTGCCACATGTGGAACCTCGTCTCTACGGACACGCGCGAGGGACAAGTGTATGTCCGCCTGCTCACGAAGCTCGAGGAGCAGCGACGCGCGCTCGGTGGGCAGGTTTTCAACGTGCTCGGAGATGCGCTCCCCGGCCGGGTACTGCGCGATTTGATGATCGAGGCGATCCGTTACGGGGATCGCGAAGATGTGCGAGCGCGCCTGAACGCCGTTGTCGACGACCGCGTCGGGGACGGGGTGGTCGAGCTGATCGAACGGCAAGCTCTTGCCGCGGACGTACTCGGCCCTGCCGACGTTGAGCGCATCCGTCGCGACATGCTCGAAGCGGAGGCTCGGCGGCTTCAGCCCCACTATGTGCGCTCGTGGTTCGCTGCCGCTTTCGAGCTCACCGGGGGACGGATGCTCGAACGCGAGACTGGGCGCTTCGAGATCGTCCGTGTCCCCGGCCATGTCCGCGAGCGAGGTCGAATCCTCCCGGGACGTGTTCCTGTGCTCTCCCGCTACGAGCGCGTGACCTTCGACAAGGGCCGGGCGCGCGTGGACGGGAAACCACCTGCCGAGCTGCTCGCCCCAGGTCACCCGCTGCTCGAGGCCGTGCTCGATCTGACGATCGAGCGGGACGGCGGCGTCCTCCGTCAGGGCGCGCTGCTTGTCGACGAGGACCCGAGTGCGGAGCCCCGCATCCTTCTGTATCTGGAGCACGCGATTACCGACGCACGGGAGTCCAAAGCCGGCCGTCACGTGGTCTCGCGCAGATTCGAGTTCGTCGAGGTACTCGCGGACGGAACGGCGCGTCCGGCCGGGCCTGCGCCGTATCTCGATCTCCGTCCGTTGCTCGACGCCGAGGTTGGCGCGGCGGCCGATCTCCTCGCCGGGTGGCCACTCGCCCGGGCTGACGTCGAGCGGGTCGGTCTCGAGCATGCCGTCGGCGTTGCTGTGCCGGAGCACCTTGCCGAGGTACGCGCGAAGGTCGTTACGCGGGTGGCGAAGGTGCGTGCTGCGGTGCACGAGCGGCTCTCGAAGGAGATCGAGTACTGGGACCACCGCGCGAACGTCCTGAGCGAGCAGGCCGCTGCGGGGAAGCAGCCGCGTATGAACCCGGATCGCGCCCGCGCCCGCGCGAACGATCTCGCCGCCCGCCTCGAGGCGCGGATGGGCGAGCTCGATCGTGAGCATCAACTACAGGCGCTGCCACCTCTCGTCGTCGGCGCTGCTCTAATCCTGCCGGTGGCGAGCGTCGCCGGCTCGGTCGATGGAGTCGGTCCGCCGGTGCACGCTCGCAACACGAAGGAAGTCGAGCTGCGGGCCGTCGATGCCGTGGTCGCCGCCGAGGAAGCACTCGGCCGCGAGGTCGAGGTGATGCCGCCGAACAATCCCGGATTCGACCTGCGCTCGACGGCGGAAAACGGCCGCGTATGGTTCATCGAGGTCAAGGGCCGCCTCTCCGGCGCGGCCACCTTCACGGTCACTCGAAACGAGATCCTGCACGCCTTGAACATCCCCGCCGCCTACCTGCTCGCCATGGTCGAGGTCAGCCCCGACGGCGCAGCATCTGACTCGATGCGCTACCTGCGCCGGCCGTTCGGCGACGCCGTCAGCCTGCCGTTCGCGACCACTTCCGCGAACCTCGACTGGGACGAATACTGGCAGCGGGGAGGCGCGCCCTCGTGACGAAGTTGATCGAGGTCGCGTTGCCGATCGAGGCGATCAGCGCCGCCTCTCGCCGCGAGAAGGACAAGAAGACCGGGACGATCCGGAACGTCCACAAGTGGTTCGCGCCCATGCCCGGCCCGGCATGGCGCGCGCTTCTGTTCGCCTCGCTCGTCGATGATCCTGGCGATGACGACCGCCGCCAGGAGCTACTCGACCTAATCGTCCGGCTCGTGCCTGCCGACGGGGGGCCGCCGGACCGAGACGCTTTGAAAGAGGCGCGGGCGTTGATCGCTGAAGCTATGGATGGCGATCTGCCCACGGTGCTCGATCCATTCTGCGGCGGCGGCTCAACGCTGGTCGAGGCGCAGCGGCTAGGACTGCCGACGGTCGGGAGCGATCTGAATCCGGTGCCGGCGTTGATTACACGGGTCCTGACGGAACTCGTCCCAAAGGTCGCCGGCCGCGACCCTCTCGTTGGCGATCCGGCGCAGCTCGGGAGGATCGCGGGCGGACCGCTCGACGGTTTCCTCGCTGATGTGCGCTACTACGGCGAACGGGTGTGTGAGCGAGTCCGCGCTGACATTGGCCACCAGTATTCAGAGCCGCCGGGAGGCGGAAAGGTCGTAGCTTGGCTGTGGGCGCACACGGTGACCTGTCCCAACCCGGCATGCCTGGCGACGGCGCCGCTAGTCACCTCGTTTTGGCTCTCAAAGCGGCGCGGAGCACGCGCGTGGGCTGAGCCGACCGTGCTCTCGGATCGCAGCGGAGTCCGATTTGAAGTCCGGACTGGCGCAGGTGATGCGCCACAGTCGACTAAGCGTGGGCGCGGCGCGACATTTCGATGCTTGATCTGCGAGCAGACGATTCCTGAAGCGCACGTGCGGACCGAGGGCAGGAACCGCCGACTTGGCCTTCAGCTCGTAGCTGTTGCGGTTGACGGACATGGCGGGCGGACGTTTCTTCCCCCCTCGCCAGAGATCGAGCCCCCCATGGTCGGGCGGCCGGTGGATGCACCAGAGTTGAGCCTGCAAGGGGATGCGGGCACGCGTGTCGGAAGACCCAGCGAAGCCACCGTCGCCGACCTGTTCACGAACCGGCAGCTTCAGACGATCGGAGCGTTTGCAGACGCAGTAGCGCTCGTCGCGGACGAAGTTCGGACGGTTTCCGACGACGAGTACGCGCGTGCCATTGCTTCCGTGCTCGGACTTTGCGTAGGCAAACTGGCACAGGCGAACTCTAAGCAGGCCCGGTGGAAGATCGATTCCCGGAACGGGTCTGCAAAGGCTGAGGCCGCATTTAGCCGTCACGCTTTGCCGATGGTCTGGGACTTTCCGGAAGCGAACCCATTTGGCGGCTCTGCCGGAGATTGGCTCGGTCAGGTGGACTCGGTAATCGGTGGGCTGATCACCCTTGCTGAGGGCGGGTCGGGGATGGCTACGACGAGCGATGCGCGAGAGGCGCCAAGGTTGCTGACCGGGCCGGCACTCGTCGCAACCGACCCCCCGTACTTTGGACAGATCGGCTACGCCGAATTGTCCGACTATTTCTATGTCTGGCATCGGCGCGCATTGCGCGAGCTCCATCCGGATCTCTTCGCCACGATCGCCACACCAAAGGAGCCCGAGCTCATCGCGGCACCGCACCGCCACGGGGGCAGCCGCAACGCTGCGACTCGTTTCTTCGTGGAGGGCTTCACAGAGACGTTCCGATCGCTCCGGTCCGCGTCGCGCGATGACTTGCCGGTCCTGATCGTCTACGCGCATCGGCAAGAGGAGAGCGACGACGGGGAGGTCAGCGCGACGGCGTGGGACGCGATGCTGACCGCGATTCTCGAGGCCGAGTTGCGGATTGTCGGCACCTGGCCGGTACACGCGACCGGCAGCAGCCGCCAGATCAGCCTCGGCACCAACGCCCTCGCCTCGTATGTCGTCCTCGTTTGCCGACCACAGCTCACCGATGCGAAGGTGGGAGACCTTCAGTCGTTCCTCGCGGCACTACGGGCCGAGTTGCCGCGCGCGATCGTCAAGGTCAAGCAGGCGGCGATCTCCGCGATCGACCTTGGCCAGGCTGTGATCGGCCCAGGCATGGCGATCTTCTCGCGCTTCGCGTATGTCGTCGATCCGTCCACTGGGACGAAGATGACTGTTCACCGCGCGCTCGAATTGATCAACCAAGTCCGGGCCGAGGCGATCGACGATTTCGCAGGCGCGCTCTCGCCCGAGACGCGCTGGGCGATGACGTGGTTCCGCGACTACGGTTTCGATGAGGCTGACTCCGGCCAGGCCGAGAAGCTCTTCACGACTATGAACACGTCGCTGGAGCAGCTAAAGGCGGCCGGGATCGCCGGGTCGAATCGCGGCAAGGTACGGCTGCTCAGTCGCGATGAGCTGCCAGCCGACTGGGATCCGGAGGCCGACGGTCGCCGCCCCGAATGGGAGACGCTCCTCCACCTCGTGAAGCGCCACGAGGAGGGTGGCGAGGAGGCGGCCGGCGCATTGCTCAAGCGAGTCGACGAAGACGCGCAGGCGGTGAACGACCTCGCGTACTGGCTCGTCGACAAGTGCCAGTTCACGCAGGGGCCGGAAGTGCTGGCGTTCGACGACCTGATCACATCCTGGCCCAGAATCACCGAGATCGCGGCTCGCGAGGAGCTGGGCGAGGCAACGACGCTCCCCGTCTGAACGACCGTGGTTCCTGCGACCGCGACGTAGCATCAGACTACGAACATGGCCATTGAACCGTCTGTCATCGAAGAGATCCGCCTCGCGAACTTCAAAAGCTTTCGCGACGCCGTCCTGCCACTCGACGCGTTCACCCTGCTCGTCGGCAGGAACGGCAGCGGAAAGTCAAACGCTCTCGATGGGCTCTGGACGCTCGCGCGGTTAGCCAGCGGGGAGGACATCCGTGACGCGCTGGACGGTGGTCGCGAAGGCCCGGCCGTGAGAGGAGGCGTCATCGGTTGTGCGCCGTTCGGCGAATCCACTTTCTCGCTCGGCTGCTCCGTGCGTACCGAGCGTGCCTTGGTGCGGCTCGACGTCACCGTGCAGGTCGAACCCGTCGTCCAGGTATTGAAGGAAAAACTGGCGATCGGCAGCGAAGTGGTACTCAAGACAGACCCCGCGAGTGGAGACTCGGCGGACATCGTCGCGTCCTGGAGCAATCAGCAGCCGGGCCGCAACCCTAAGGAGAAGTTCCGTGCAAGTCGCCTGCTAACCACGCAGGTGCTCTCCCGCATTCCCGCGACCGAGCCGGGTCAGCGGATCCACATCGCCGCAGCTCAGGTGCTTGAGGCCCTTCGGTCGGTGTTCGTACTCGATCCAGTACCACATCTGATGCGTCAATACGTGCCTAGACGAGACATGCTCCTCCGTCGCAACGCCGACAACCTTTCCGCGGCCGTCGCCTCGCTCATCGAGACGGGGTCGACTAAGGATCTCCTGCGAACGGCGCTGATGAACCTGAACGAGCAACAGATTGATGACATCACGATGTCGAGCTCGGAACTCGACGACGTGATGCTGACGCTGAGCGAGCGGCAGGACGGCCGAAAGTATCCTGTGCCGGCACGTCTGATGAGCGACGGCTCGCTGCGCTTCCTCGCGATCCTCGTGGCGCTCCTCCAAGCGCCGAACACGGAATCGATGCCCGACCCGCTCGCATCTGGCGACGCGGTGGGCCAAACAACGCTCGTGATCGAGGAGCTCGAGAACGGATTGCACGCTTCTCAAGCCGGAACGCTGATCGGGCTGATTCGCGACCAGGTGCGAACCCGTCGCGTCCGTGCGCTCGCGACGGCACACAGCCCCGCGTTGCTTGACGCCCTGACGGGCAGCGAGCACCGTACGGTGATCGTCTGCGAGCGCGACTCGAACGGACACAGTACCCTCAGCCGTCTCGTCGACTTGCCCGGTTACATGAACGTGGTCGCCGGCGGCGGGCTCGGCAAGGCGGCGATCGACGACAAGCTACGCGCGACGACCGAAGCGAGGCCTGCGCGCGAGTTTCTTGACGACATTCTCGGTCCGCGCTGAACATGCCGGCAAAGGTCACCTTCATTGACACATCCGTGTTATGCGAACTCCTCAACGTGCCGGGGATGTGTTCACAGCACGACGACATCCGCACGGAGTTCGAGCTTCGCAGCGATGACGGAGAGCGGTTCGTGATTCCAATCACTGCGGTCATCGAAACCGGGAACCACATCGCGCAATCCGGGGGCGATAGGCGTGCCACGGCCGAACGGTTCGTGGGTTTCCTGGCAGCCGCCGTCGCAAGCGAGTCGCCGTTCACGGTGCACCGTCTGGGCTGGGACGATGATTTCCTGACTGAGCTATGTGCAGGAAACGCGACAGGACAGCCCTTTATTGAGCTCGCGAACGCCAAGATGGGGGCGGGCGACGTCGCGATCTTGGTCGAGCGTGACCGCTTCAAACGTGATTCCGCGTACACGCAGGTACAGGTGTGGACACTCGACGAGGCTCTCGCCGCATACGCGTGAGCGCGCCGCCCCCGTATCCCAGGATCCCACACCTCGCTCCCGGTCGTGGCACCCGCGACGACCGCGTTCTTCGTCCCGAAGAGGCCGACGCGTTGCTGACCCGGCCGGTGCTCGTAGAGGAGAAGCTCGACGGAGCCAACGTCGTCGTCTGGCTCGATGACGGACGAGTCGAGTGCGCGCTTCGCTCCGGCGTCGGCGCCCAGGATCGCGGTCGCCAACTTGGTCCGCTCAAGGCCTGGCTCGGAGAGAGGGCTGATCGCCTTCGCGACCTGCTCGACGGACGAGCGCTTTACGCCGAGTGGCTGCTCGTTGCGCACGGCGTCCGCTACGACGCGTTGCCCGCGTACCTCGTCGGACTCGATCTCTGGTCTCCAGGATCGGGCTTTGCGGCACCGGATGCCCGGAACGAGCTACTCAACCGAGCGGGCCTTGTCGCCCCGCCTGAGCTCCACCGCGGAGCAATCGGCGGCATCAACGCGCTCGAGGGGCTACTCGGCGCCTCCCGTGCCGGTTCGGAGCCAATGGAAGGAGTCGTCATCCGCCCACTCGACGGCCGTGAACCTCGGATCGCCAAGCTCCTTCGGGCCGGCTTCTCGCCGGCCACTGACGCTGCCTGGCGCCGAGGCCGTCCGCGCAATCTGCTCCGTGAACGGGAGCTTTCATGGCATTGAGCAATCGCGAGCGCGTCGGTCGTTCGTTCGAGCTGCTCGCCGCCGGTCTGGGGTCTTACATAGATCGGCAGATGCGCGCATCGAGTCGGTCAGGCTCCGCCTGGCAGCGTGACTTCCCCAGCGAGTCGTCGCTTGATGACCCGTCGTTCCAGCTTCGGGTGATGGCCGACCGTTGGGACGACGCATTTCGCGCCGAGCTGACACGAACGGATCGCAACCTCGTATTCGAGCTGAGGGACGTCCGCAACCGCTGGGCGCACAATCAGCCCTTCAGCGCGGATGACGCCTACCGTGCGCTCGACTCGATCGAGCGCCTCCTCGCAGCGGCCGGAGCCGCCGAGAGCGCGGAGGTCGGTCACTCGAAGGAAGAGCTGATGCGGCTCCGTTACGAGGCCGAGGCTCGCCGAGCGACGCCCAAGGCGGAGGTTCTCGTTGCCGACTCGGCCGCCGGGCTCACTCCGTGGCGGGATGTCGTGCAGCCGCACGAGGACGTCGCGGCGGGCCGGTTTGCCCTGGCCGAGTTCGCCGCGGATCTCTACCAGGTGAAGCAGGGCGAAGGACGGGCGGAGTACGTCGACGCGGCCGAGTTCTTCCGCAGGACGTACCTCACGGACGGCCTGCGACGGCTGCTGACCGAGGCGGTCGAGCGCGTGACCGGACCCGGCGCTGCGCCAGTCGTTGACCTGCAGACGAACTTCGGCGGCGGCAAGACGCATTCGATGATCGCCCTCTACCACCTGTTCTCGGGGCTCGGGCTGACCCTCTTCCCACAGGACGTCCAGGACATGCTTGCCGCGGCAGGCGTGTCCGAGCTTCCGGAGGTTCGGCGGGTCGTCCTCGTCGGGAACCAGCTCCGTCCCGGACAACCGGAAACAAAGCCAGACGGAATGAGCGTGCAGACGATGTGGGGCGAGCTCGCCTGGCAGCTCGGCGGCGCAGAGGGTTTCGCCATCGTTGCGGAGGCCGACCGAACGCGCACGAACCCCGGCGCCGCGCTGCGCGATCTTCTCCGCCGCTACGCACCCTGCGTGATTCTCATCGACGAGTGGGTGGCCTACGCTCGGCAGCTATACACCGACGACACGCTGGCGGCCGGCACGTTCGACACGCACTTCTCGTTCGCCCAGGCGCTGACGGAGGCTGCGCGAACTGTCGAAGGAGCCCTGCTCGTCGTGTCGATCCCTGCCTCCGAGTCTGCAGGTGCCGATATCGGCTCCGATATTGAAGTCGGCGGCGCGGGTGGTCGTGAGGCGCTTCGCCGCCTGCGCGCGATCGTGGGTCGGATGGAATCATCGTGGCGACCCGCGAGCGCGGACGAAAGCTTCGAGATCGTTCGTCGCCGCCTCTTCCGGCCCGTCGATGCGTCGAGCCTCGCGGCGCGGGACGCCACGTGCCTCGCCTTCGGCGACTTCTACCGGACGAATGCCGCCGAGTTTCCAGTTGAGTGCCGCGAGCCCGCCTATATCGAGAGAATGAAGGCTGCATATCCGATCCACCCGGAACTGTTCGCCCGTCTCTACGAGGATTGGTCGTCGCTCGAACGCTTCCAGCGAACGCGCGGCGTGCTCCGGCTGATGGCGCAAGTCATCCATGCTCTCTGGGCGCACAGCGATCAGTCGCCCGTGATCTTGCCGGGGAGCGTCCCGCTCGACGACGCGGCCGTGCTGAGCGAGCTCGACCGGAACCTCGACGACAACTGGAAGCCAATCGTGGATACGGACGTCGACGGCCCCGGTTCGTTGCCACGCGCGCTCGACAACGAGTTCCGGAACCTTGGGCGCTACGGCGCGGCCCGGCGGGTCGCTCGCGCAGTGTTTCTCGGCTCGGCACCTCGCGCTCGATCGCCTCATCGCGGGATCGAGGTCGAGCGTGTTCGCCTCGGTTGCGCGCTACCCGGGCAGGCGGTGGCGATCTACGGCGATGCGCTGAACCGGCTCTCCGACCGCGCGACCTTCCTCTACGTCGAGAACGCCCGGTACTGGTACGGCACGCAGCCGGGGGTAGCCCGACTCGCCCGCGATCGAGCCGACAGGTATCTAACGAGCGATCGCGATTCGGTGGTGGCTGCGACCATCGAGAGGCTTCAGCTCGTCCGACGCGAACCGGGAGCATTCGTGGGGGTGCACGTTGCGCCGCGGGCGTCCTCGGACGTCGAAGACTCCGACGAGGCGCGGCTCGTAGTTCTTGGCCCCGACTTTCCCCACGTCGCCCGATCGGATGACTCGCTGGCGCTCCGCTCCGCGCGGGACCTCCTCGAACAACGCGGAAACGCCCCTCGGACACATCGCAACATGCTCGTATTCCTCGCGGCGGATCAAAGGCGCCTCGAGGATCTCGAGCGTGCGGTTGCTGAGCAGCTGGCGTGGCAATCGATCGACGAGGAGTCGACCGAGCTCGATCTGACCGCGCAGCAAGCAGCCCAGGCGCGCAGCAAGCGAGCCGAGGTCGAGAGAGCCGTCTCGTTGCGGCTCGGGGATACGTACCACTGGCTGCTCGTCCCGGGCCAGCCCGACCCGAAGGGTCCGATCGAGTGGGATGCGATCAAGGTCGAAGGCCAGGCCGGACTCGCTGTCCGGGCGGGGGACAAGCTGGTCCACGAGGGACGGCTCTACACATCGTTCGTCCCGGTACTCCTGCGGATGCGGCTCGACGGCGTCCTGGAGTCTCTGTGGGAGGACGGGCACGTCGCCGTCAACGACCTGTGGAGCGCGTTCTCGCGCTACGTCTATCTGCCACGCCTGCGCGATCTACGTGTGTTGCTTGAAACGGTGAGAGCAGGCGCGAACTCAACGACCTGGGAAGCTGAGGGCTTCGGTGTCGCCGACGCTCACGAGGCTGAGAACGAGCGCTACCTCGGCCTGACGGTGCGAGGCATCCACTCCGCGGTGACTGGAACGACGCTGATCGTCCGACCGTCAGAGGCAACCACACAGGCCGCGGAGGACGATCGCACGATCGTGGCTGGCGGCGACGAACCCGCGCGCGACAAAGACGAAACGGACGAGGCTGCCCCCGATGGAAAGCTGCGTCGCTACTACGGCTCGGTTCGAGTCGATCCCGGCCGGCTGAACCGCGACTTCGGCCGAGTCGCGCAAGAGGTCATCTCGCATCTCAGTGGCCTCGTCGACGCTCGCGTCGAGATCACCATCGAGGTACGCGCCGAACACGACGACGGTTTCCCGGACGACGTCGTCCGGACGGTGAGCGAGAACGCCCGCACGTTGAAGTTCGACCCACAGGGATTCGAGCCGGAGTAGGAGGCATCGGCCTCCCGCGTGCACTAATAGGGGCAGTAGTGTCACGAGAGACGCAGATGCACTGTAAGTGCTATCAGCAGCAGTATTAGTGTACAATCGCTCGGTGAGCACGAGCCGGAAGCGCCGTCGCGAACGGAAGCGCGATCGGCGTCGCATCTCAACGACTCCCGCAAGCGAGTTCAGGGATGCCAGAGAGGTGCGGCTGTTGACCTACAGCCGCCGACAGGCCGCAAAGGCGCTCGGCGTCAGCATCTCGACGGTCGACCGCCGAGTCGTGCCGGCCATCCAGACTGTGAAGGCCCCCTGGGGCCAGCGGCTCATCCCAGTCAGCGAGCTCGAGCGGTTCGTCCAAGACAACCTCGAGACCGCAAAGCGTGCGACTCGGCGGCGGCCCGTCGGCCGGCCGACGATTCTCCCCACGGCAACCGTTCAGCGAATCAGGCGCGAGTACGGCACCGGACGGAGCCTCGGCGAGATCGCCCGAGCGCTGAACGCCGATGGCGTACCGACGGGCCATGGCGGCCGGCAATGGTGGCCTTCAACGGTCCGGGCGGTGCTACGACGTGACGCGGCGGAGGCGTCAGAGCCGGTTGGTCTCGCGCGCCCAGCGCTCGACCGTGCTCCAGCGCCAAACAGCTGAGCGGCCGAGCTTGCCCAGCGGCCGCGGGAAGCTTGGACTCGACGCGAGCACGTTCACGCGCTGCGATGAGATCGCGAGCCGCCGCGCGATGTCGACGGCGATGACGAGTTCGGTCTCGGCGTCCACGTGCACAGCTCGACGGTAGCGACCGCTCTCGTCCGCCGGAGACCGCTGGCGTCGACCCGGGCAAACAGCGGTCACGCGACGAGAGACTGTCGCACGGACTGTCGCAACGACCTACCATAAGCAGGTTTTCCGCTCAACCATGCGCCCTAGAGCCGCATCGCCAAGCGCCTTCCTAAACCGCGTGCACAAGTTCGATTCTTGTCGGGGGCACTCCAAGGGGTGGAAGCGATCTCGAGTTGACGGCGAACGCGGCGGACGGCTACAGGAGACCGAGCTCGTGCGCCCAGGGGGTGCTCCCCTTCTCCCCCACGTGCTCCAGCTGGGCTGCGGCATAGACGCCGCGGCGAGATTTGATACGTCTAGGTCGGATCTAGTCGAGGGCCGTAACCCGTTCCGCCCGAATCGTCCCCGGGTTCGTGGGTAATGGGGTGCACGACCTGGCCGCTCACCACAGTGAAGCCAGCCGCCCGAGCTACCTCTTGAAGCTTGCGCAGCTCAGCACCGGCCGTCTCCAGGCTATCCGAGTCAAAATGAAACACGACGGCCGCTTCAAACTTCGGCATCGCCCAGAACCCTACGAGGTGAGCGCAGGAAGTGCTGGCCGCGTGTCCCTCGGCGCCCTCACGCGGCGAGTCCTACCCGCGCAGCGGCGAGCCGAGCCCAAGGGCGCAGATCGGTCGCCGACGCGCTCGTGCACCGGACTCTCCGGCGGATGCTCCTTACGACACTTCGCGTGTGCGACTGTCGTCGTAGCAACGGCGTTCGCGCTTCAAGCTCTCTTGCTGCTCACTACGACAAGCGGGTACGGCTGCGAAGACGGATGTGGTCGCTACGAGCGCGCATTTAATGTGGCCAGGCCGCCCTAATCTCTTTTGGCTTTCCGCGGTCGGTGGCCTCGTCACTGCTGGCATGTAGCTTGCCAAGCGTCGTTTCGTCAAACCTTGCCCATAACTCACGTCGCGGCTACCGTCGCAGCGATGGGCGCGTGATTTGCCGCCTTCGTCGGTGGCGCTTCAATCCTCCTCGCGGTTGTGGCGTCTTGCTAATCGTCGATCCACACGAGCTGATTCATTTCGAGTACGCGATTCCGGCGCTTGTTCTTGCTGCCGTCGGGTTGTGCACCGCCGCCGTGTTGTGGCTCCGCGGCGCCAGGTGACCCCGCCCGGCGGTCGCGGAGCGCGAATCGCGCCCTCATCGTGCGCGCCGGGAGTGACTGTCGCCCCGCAGGTGTGCAACCCGAATGCGACCCGAAGGTGCGTCACGGGGCGTCACGGGACGACCCAGTTGAGGTCAGTCTAGGCCTCGTCGCCCTTCAGTCCAGGATGGTCAACCGAGCCTTGCCTTCAACTCGGCGACCGTCGTTGACCGCGGATCTCGTGTGCACTATTTTGGGCTGAATGCGGCGTCTCCTCGTAGGACTTGGCGTGGCCGCTTTCATATTGGCCGCGCTCGGCCTACTCGCGGCGGTAGTCGCGGCCGGAAACGCGGCTTCCGTCGCGAGCTGCACGTTCGAGCAGAAGCAAGCGCGGGTCAACGCGCTTGCCGACTACCAGAAGGGTATGCGCGCCGCACGCGCGGCGTACTTCCGCAAGACGAAGCACCACCCGAAGAAGCGCGCCGCGTTCGTCAGGAAGCAGCAGCAGAAGCTTCGCGCGCTGCGGGCGGCCGCCGCGTGCACGGTGCCGGCGCTGCCGCCGAGCTCGTCCGAGAGCTGCGACTTCGAGCTCGCTCCGAGCGCGGAGGCGCTCCGCAACCGGCCGTCCGCCAGCTATCCGTGGCGGGGCTTCGGCCCTCTGGATCCGGAGAGCGCGATACCGACGCGCGGCCGCGTCGAGGCCGTGATGGTCTTCGTCGATTTTCCGAACGCGCCCGCCAACGTGGACGCTGCCGCACGCGCATCCGTGTACACGCGCGACCTGCTGCCATGGCTCCAAGAGGCGTCTTACGGCCGCTTCTCGCTCGGCGTGACGGTGGTCCCGCGGTGGTTCCGGATGCCGAAGGCGGGCACCGAGTACGGGGCCGTGCAGCAGATCAGCAACGCCGACCGCTACCTGGCTGACGTCGTCGCCGCGATCGGCGGCGCCGTCGATCTCGCCCGGTACCAGGTGGTTTTGGTCGTGCCCTCGAGTGACGCCAGCCGCTTCCTCGGCGTCAACTATGTGCGCTATCCGGGACGCGGCGTGGCGGTTCCCGGGGGCGAGATCCGGTTCGGCGTGCTGATGGACGCGGTGCTTCGCGGATCCGACTCGGCACATGCCCTGCACCGGTTCCTGGCCCTGCTCGGCGGCGTGCTCATCGACGCCTCCCCCAGGCCGTTCGGACCCTGGGATCCCGGATGGGCGGTAGGGACTGCGCTCGGCCAGGGGTTCCCAACCGTCCACCCGATCGCGTGGCACAAATGGATGTTCCGCTGGATAGACCCGGACCAGATCACCTGTCTGCGGGATGCCGGCCAGCTCGAGGAGACGCTCACGCCGAACGCGCGGGCCGGGGGGAAGAAGATGGTCGTCGTCCCGACCGGCGCGTCTACCGCCTACGTCCTCGAGGTGCGGCGGCGCCTCGGCTACGACCGGTCCGTCTGCCGCGAAGGCGTACTGCTGTACACGGTCGACTCTCAGCTTCGAGCCGACCAGGGGGCGATCGAGGCGAAGTCCTCGGGTCCCGGCTGTTCACCGGATGCGACGCCGTTCGACGTCGGACACACCTACGACGACTCGGTCGTCAAGGTCGAGGTGCTGGCGACGGACGGCAGCGCCTACCGCGTGCGCGTGACGAAGAAGTAGGCGCGGTGTTCGCAGAGGATTATCGGCAGGGGCCGTGCCTGCCTAGACCCCGATCGAGTGGGGCCTAGCTATCCGTTTCCGCCTGCAGAGGCCCTGACTGCTACCGTGGCAGCACGGTCGGCAATGAAGCCGGCCGGTGAGATGAGCTTCTCGTTCCTCCTTCGGGTGTTTCGAGGTAGGCAAGTCTCGAACCCGTAAAGGAGTCGAACACCATATGTCCCACCTGTCT
Source organism: Actinomycetota bacterium (assembly GCA_030857225.1). Lineage (GTDB taxonomy): Bacteria > Actinomycetota > Thermoleophilia > Gaiellales > Gaiellaceae > GMQP-bins7. Next base: position 12,753 of record JALZOK010000017.1, on the reverse strand, counting down.
TTCCGTGAGCTCGGCGTGTCCGCGCGCGTTTCAGACGCGCTCGCGGCCTGCTCGATCCACGAGCCCTTCACCATCCAATCTCTCGTCCTTCCGGACGCGCTCGCGGGCCTCGACGTGCTCGCGAAGTCGCCGACCGGGTCGGGCAAGACACTCGCGTTCGCAATTCCGATCGTCGAGCGCACGACCAAGCAGGACCGGCGCCCGAACGCGCTCGTCCTCGTCCCGACCAGGGAGCTCGCCGTGCAGGTCACCGAGGATTTCTCGGCGATCGCGTCCGCGAACGGCCTTCGCGTCGCCGCCGTCTACGGCGGCATGCCGCTGAAGGCGCAGGCGGATCGCGCGCGAGGGGCGAACATCCTCGTCGCCACGCCCGGTCGGCTGCAGGATCTGGCCGATCGCCGCATGCTCGATCTCGCGGCGGTTCGCATCCTCGTCCTCGACGAGGCCGACCGGATGCTCGACATGGGCTTCAAGCCGCAGGTCGACAAGATCGTGCGCCTTCTGCCGAAGAACCGGCAGACGATGTTCTTCTCTGCCACGCTCGACGGCGAGGTCGGCGAGCTCGCCCGCATGTATACGAGCAGCCCCTCGCGGTTCGAGGCGGATCTCCCCGCAGACCGCGCAGTCGGCGAGATATCCCACCGCTTCGTCGCGGTGAGCCAGGACACGAAGGTGGAGACGCTGGTCGAGCACATCCGAGCCTCCGACGGGCTCTCGCTCGTCTTCGTCCGCACGAGGCGTGGCGCCGACCGGCTCGCCAAGAAGCTGGCGTTCCATCAGGTCGACGCCGTGGCGATGCACGGCGATCTCTCCCAGGGTCAGCGCCAGCGGGCGCTTCGGCGCTTCGAGTCGGGGAAGGTGCAGGTTCTCGTCGCGACGGACGTCGCCGCGCGCGGGCTCGACATCGACGACATCGCCCACGTCATCAACTACGACCCGCCGGAGGAGGACAAGGGCTACGTCCACCGCACCGGCCGCACAGGCCGCGCAGGACGCAGCGGATCCGCGATCACCTTCATCCTTCCCGACCAGGAGGCCGAGGCAAGCCGCACGGCCAACCGGCTCGGGCACCGGGAGCAGTTCGAGCAGGCGGGGCTACAAACCGCTCGGCCGAAGCTTCTCTACACGAGCCGCCGCGGCCGGCGCTCGAAGTGGTAAGGGAACCGCGGGTTGATATGAAGCCACAGACGCCGCGGCCGCGAAGCGGACGCCTTCAGGGGGTTTTCGCGCGACTGGGATCCGCGCTAGCGGATCCTGGTCTTGCGCATGAGTAGCACTGACAGTGCCCATCCGCTCTGAGATCCGCAACGTCGCGATCGTCGCGCACGTCGATCACGGCAAGACGACGCTCGTCGATGCTCTCCTATGGGAGTCGGGCGCGTTTCGCGCCAACCAGGACGTCGCCGAGCGTGTGCTCGACACGATGGACCTCGAGCGCGAGAAGGGCATCACGATCCTCGCGAAGAACACCGCCGTCCGCTACGGCGGTACGAAGATCAACATCATCGACACCCCCGGGCACGCCGACTTCGGAGGCGAGGTCGAGCGCGGTCTGACGATGGTGGACGGCGTGCTCCTGCTGGTCGACGCCAGCGAGGGGCCGCTCCCGCAGACTCGCTTCGTGCTCCGAAAGGCGCTCGAGGCACAGCTGCCCGTGATCCTCGTCGTCAACAAGGTCGACCGGCCGGACGCGCGAATCAAGGCGGTCGTCAACGAGGTCTACGAGCTCTTCCTCGACCTCGACGCGGACGAGACTCAGATCGAGTTCCCGATCGTCTACTGCAATGCGAAGGCGGGGCGTGCGTCGCTCGATCCCGACCCGGACGGGCTCGAGCAGGACCTCCAACCTCTGCTCGACCTGATCCTCGAGCGCATTCCCGCGCCGGCCTACGACGAGGGTCATCCGCTTCAGGCGCTCGTGACGAACCTCGACGCCTCGCCGTACGTCGGCCGGCTCGCGCTCTGCCGCGTCCTCCAGGGGACGATCCGCCGTGCGCAGCAGATCGCGTGGTGCCGCTCCGACGGGACGATCGAGCGGGCGAAGGTGACCGAGCTCTACGTGACCGAGGCGCTGGACCGCGTCGACGCGGACGAGGCCGGACCGGGGGAGATCATCGCCGTCGCCGGCATTCCCGAGGTGACGATCGGCGAGACGCTCGCGGATCCGGACGACCCGCAGCCGCTGCCGGTCATCTCGGTCGACGAGCCGTCGCTCTCGGTGACGATCGGAATCAACACCTCGCCTCTCGCGGGCCTCGATGGCGACAAGGTCACCGCCACCCTCGTGGAGGCGCGGCTTCGCATGGAGCTCATCGGCAACGTCTCGTTGCGCGTCCTCCCGACCGAGTCTCCGGACACCTGGGAGGTGCAGGGTCGAGGCGAGCTCCAACTCGCGATCCTCGTCGAGCAGATGCGTCGCGAGGGCTTCGAGCTCACGGTCGGAAAGCCCCAGGTCGTGACCCGTTACGTGGACGGCGTCCTGCACGAGCCGTTCGAGCGCGTCTCGATCGACGTTCCCGAGGAGTATCTCGGCGTGGTGACCCAGCTCTTCGCGCTCCGCAAGGGACGCACCGAAGCGCTGGTCAACCATGGCTCAGGCTGGGTGCGCATGGACGTCGTTGTGCCTGCGCGCGGGCTCATCGGCTTCCGCACGGAGTTCCTCACAGAGACCCGCGGCACGGGGATCCTGCATCACGTGTTCGACCGGTTCGAGCCCTGGGTCGGTGAGCTTCGCTCTCGACCGACCGGCGCGCTCGTCGCCGATCGACGTGGGAAGACGACCGCTTTTGCGGTGCTCAACCTGCAGGAGCGCGGCTCGCTCTTCGTCGGCCCAGGAGTAGACGTGTACGAAGGGATGATCGTCGGGGAGAACGCCCGCGCCGGGGATCTCGACGTGAACCCGACGAAGGAGAAGAAGCTGTCGAACATGCGCGCGCCCAATGCGGACGAGACTGTTCGCCTGATTCCAGCCAGGCCGCTTTCGCTCGATCAGGCGCTCGAGTACATCCGTGAGGACGAGGCAGTCGAGGTGACGCCTGGTCACGTGCGCCTGCGCAAAGCCGAGCTCTCCGCGCAGCGCCGCCAGACCGCGGCGAGTCGCAAGGCGCGCGGGCTCGCCCCCGTTAGCTGACGTCGGTCAGCTGACGGCGAGTCCGCGGGCGAGCCGCTCGGCGTACCAGTCCTCCCAGCGAGCACCTGGGCTCTCAGCTGTGTATTGCCGGTCGAGCTCGACGAGGGCGTGGACGAGGTGGCTCCGCACTGGGCGGGCGCCCAGCAGCTCGGGGAGCGCGGAGAGGTCGAGCAGTCAGCTCGCGTACCACGACGCCCAGTCGGGATCGTCCCCATCCACGATCCGGTACACGACGTGATGCGTCTCGGCTGCTTCGCGCAGGAGCTCGGCCACTCGACTGATCGTGTCCGAGGTCGCCATCAGCTGGAGTATCGCGCGCCCCCGCGTCCAGGGGACGGGTTAAGAACCTGCTGAGTCGTCGAAAACTTGCGCGATGACCGTGATCGCGGGCGCTACGATCCTTCCATGCCCACCTTTCTCATCGCGTTCATCGTCCCCATGGTTATCGGCCTCTGGGCCCAGCATCGAGTCAAGAGCACGTTTGCGCGCAATCTCGAGGTTCCCGCATCCCATGGGATGACGGGAGCGGAGGTCGCCCGCCGCATTCTCGACTCGAACGGCTTGCACGAGGTGCCGATCGAAGAGACGCCCGGCAGCCTCTCCGACCACTACGACCCGCGCAGCCGCTCGGTACATCTCTCGCCCGAGGTGTTCTCTGGGCGGTCGATCGCCTCGACCGCTGTCGGCTCGCACGAGGTCGGCCACGCGCTTCAACACGCGAAGTCGTACGCGTTCTTCAAGTTCCGCAGCGCGCTTGCTCCCGCCGTGCAGTTCACGTCGAACATCTGGCTGCTCTTCCTGATCGGCGGGATCTTCCTCAACCTTGTCGGTTTCATCTACATCGCCGTCGCCCTTTACTCGGTCGCGGTGCTGTTCACGCTTGTGACGCTGCCAGTCGAGTTCGACGCTTCCCGGCGCGCGAAGACGCAGCTCAACGAGCTCGGATTCGTTCCGTCGACCGAGAGTGCAGGCGTGAAGAGCGTCCTCTCGGCGGCGGCCTGGACGTACGTCGCGGGCGCCCTGGCGGCGGTCGCGATGCTCCTGTACTACCTGTCGCTGCTCTCGAATCGATAGCGCGTCTCGAAGCGGGTGACTGTCATCTTCGGGTGACAGTCACCGTTCTCGCGGCATCCAGCTGAAGCGGCTCAACGCGATCACGAGACCCGCCGCACCCCACGCCGCGACGAGCGCGAGAGCCTTTGGATCCGCGAAGAGCGACTCTCCTTCGAGATAGACGCCGTTCACGATGTCGAGGAAGTACGTGAGCGGGAGCACGCTGGCGATCGCGTCGAGGAATCCCGGGTAGTCGTCCGTCGGTCCGAACGATCCCGACAGAAACGCCATCGGCAGCAACAACACGTTGACAACGGCCGAGACGCCTTCCGCCGAGCGGATGAGCGAGGCCGCACCCACGCCGAGACCGGCGAAGCAGGCGACGCCTAAGACCACAGCACCGGCGAACCCGAGCCAGTTCGCGGGAGCACTCGCGCCGAAGACGAACCTCCCGAGGAGCACCAGACAAACCGCCTGCAGAGCGAAGACCAAGAGCGTCGAAGAGAGGACGGCCGTGAGGTAGGTCGCAGGCGGAAGTGGAGTCGAGCGAAGCCGCTTCAAGACTCCGGTTTCGCGCCTGCCGACGAGGATGATCGCCAGCCCCCCGAAGGCGGTGTTCGCGGCGCCGTAGCCGAACAGCCCTACGAGCAGGAGATCGGCGGAGGGCACGCCGTCGATCTCGTCCGAGTACACCGATCCGAGGAGCGTGTAGAGCAGGAGCGGAAAGATAAAGACGAAGACGGCAGCCTCGCGGCTTCGCCAAAAGATGCGTTGCTCGTACGCGAGCTGGTGGAGGAGGAGCGTCATTCGGCGTTCTCGTCGCCACCGACGAGATCCAGGTAGACGTCTTCGAGAGTGGGACGGCGCACCTCGAGGTGCTCGAGGCGACGCCCGTCGGCGAGGGCCTCCGAGGTCAGCTCGTGCAGCGTGACGGTCGGGTCTTCCGTCTGAACGACGACGGCTTCACCGTTCAGCTCGAACCGAATCTCGGCCTTGTGCGCGCCTCCGATCAGCTCGGCCGGGGTTCCCAGGCTTACGATTCTGCCGGCCTGGATCACCGCGACTCGGTCTGCCAGTTGCTGCGCCTCGTCCAGGTAGTGGGTCGTCAGGAGAATCGTCTTGCCGAGCGATCGGAGCGTCCGGATCAGATCCCACGCCGTTCGGCGCGCGGCAGGATCGAAGCCGGTCGTCGGCTCGTCGAGGAAGACGAGATCGGGATCGCCGACGAGTGCGATGCCGAGGTCCAGACGGCGCTTCTGCCCACCCGAGAGCGTCTTTACGCGCGCGTCGCGCTTCTCCTCGAGCCCGACGATTCGGATGACGTCGTCGGCGTCTCGGGGGTGCTCGTAATAGCCGGCGAAGAGGCGGTGCACCTCTCGAACCGTCAGGAGCGGTGTGAACTCCGACTGTTGGAGCACGACACCGATTCGCTCCCGCAGCGCTCGCGGAGCCACCGCCGGATCGTGTCCGAGCACAGTGACCTCGCCGGAGTCGCGCGTGCGGTAACCCTCGAGGATCTCGACCGTTGTCGTCTTTCCGGCGCCGTTCGGGCCGAGCAGCCCGAAGACTTCGCCCTCCTCGACCTCGAAGCTTACGCCGCGAAGCGCTTCGACCCCGCCGTAGGACTTGTGCAGGTCGGTGGCGACGATGGCGCTGCTCATGCGGGAGCGCTCAGCCGTTCAGCGTGAGCTCGGCGACGCCGCCGGGAGGGAAGCCCGGATCGTTGCCTGTCAGCTCGAGCGCGATCTCGGAGCAGTCCGGCTGGTGGCAGACGGCCGCAACCGCGTCATCCGCGCCGGCGACGGCATCGCTGAGACCCTCCACGGTCGTCCCCGGCGCGAGGCGTTCTTCGATCCGCAGCTGGGCGGAAACAGCATCGGCGATCACCTCGGCCGTCTCCTTCGCGCGAAGGAGCGGACTCGAGAGAACGAGCCGGGGCGGAGTGGCGTGTGCCGCGAGCTGCTCTGCGAGCGCCCGCGCCTCTTCTCGACCTCGCGTGGAAAGAGGCCGCAGGTCGTCGGGCTCACCCGGGTCCGAATGCGCGTGGCGAACGAGGAAGAGGAGCATCGCGCCGAGCATAGTCGTGTCGGGCCGAGCGTCTCGTGCCGAGTAGGGTGCCCCCGTGCCGAGCCTGCGCTACGTCGTAGCCGACGTCTTCACCGACAGGCCGCTCGAGGGAAACCAGCTGGCCGTCTTTACCGACGCGCGCGGCATCGACGAAGAGACGATGCAGGCGCTCGCACTCGAGATCGGGTTCTCCGAGACGACCTTCGTGCTTCCACCGGAGCACGGCGGCACCGTCCGGATCCGGATCTTCACGCCCAAGTCCGAGCTCCCGTTCGCCGGTCATCCATGTCTGGGGACGGCCTGGGTGCTCGCGTCCTCTCTGCAGCGCGGAGTCGTCGAGCTGGAGACGATGAGCGGCATCGTCCCCGTCGAGCTCGAGCGCGACGAGAGCGGGAAGATCGTGTTCGGCCGGATGAGCCAGCCCTTGCCGAGCGTTGAGCCGTACCCGAACCCGGAAGCACTCCTACAGGCGCTGCACGTCGATGGCTCCCAGCTTCCCGTCGAGCGCTACGACAACGGCGTGCGGCACACGTTCGTCGCGCTCGGCTCTCGGGGCGAGGTTGCTGCGCTTCGCCCCGATTTTTCCGCGCTGGCCGAGCTCGAGGTCATGGTCAGCTGCTTCGCAGGCTCCGGAGCCGCCTGGAAGACACGCGTGTTCGCTCCTTCGGACGGGATTCCCGAGGATCCGGCGACAGGCTCGGCGGCAGGCCCGCTCGTCGTTCATCTCTGCCGGCACGGTCTCGTCGAGTGGGGCGAGTGGGTCGAGATTTCACAGGGCGTCGAGATCGGGCGACCTTCGACGCTCCACGCGCGCGCCGACGCGCGAGACGGCGAGCTCGAGCAGGTCTCCGTCGGTGGCCATGCGGTCGTCGTCGCGCGCGGCGAGTTCCGCTTCTAACGACGGCCCGCGTGTACCGGCAGGGACCCGGGCATGCCCGGTCGTCCCTACGACCGGGAACTCGTTACGGCTTGGCGAAGCGGTAGTGCGAGACGCCCCACTCCGAACCGGAGCGGTAGCCCCAGAGCTCGGCGCACGCCATGAAGAAGATCCGCCACATTTGAAGCCGTCGCGAAGCTGCCGAGCCGTACGTCTTGGACAGGACGTCGACTGCGTCGGCCCGGGCATCGTCGAGACGGTCGAGCCAGGCCTCGGCTGTCTTCGCGTAGTGCAGCCCGCTCACGGCCCACTGCTCCTCGAGCCCCAGCTTTCTGGCGAAGTGGGGAATGAGGTCGTGCGACGGCATCGTCCCGGTCGTGAAGAAGTGCTTGGCCATCCATCCCGACTCGTACGCGTAGGCCAGCTCGCGATGCGAGAAGACGTGGACGAACAGCTTTCCGCCCGGCTCGAGCCAGGTGGCGATCTTGTCGAGGAGGGCTTCGTAGTTGCGCGCGTGCTCGAGCATCTCGACGGAGACGACTCGGTCGAAGCGCCGGTCGACATCGAACACGTTCGCGTCGGCGGTCACGACCTCGATTCCGCTCAGACCCTTCCGGCGCGCTTCGCCCTCGATGAACGCCCGCTGCGTGCGTGAGTTGGAAACGGCGAGGATCCGGCACGCGGGATAGCGCTCCGCGAGCCAGAACGTCAGTGAGCCCCAGCCGCAGCCGAGATCGAGGAGCTCCATCCCGTCCTTGATCTCCGCTCGCTCGCAGGTCAGCGCGAGCATCGCCTCCTCCGCAGCGGCGAGCGTCTCCACTCCCTCGCCCCAGTAGCAGCACGAGTACTTGAGTCGAGGGCCGAGCACGAGTTGGAAGAACTCTGCGGGCACCTCGTAGTGCTGCTCGTTCGGCTTCTCGACCCGATCGGCGATCGCGGACTCGCGAAGCTCGTTCAGGAACGCCTTCTGGCGCGAGTGACCTCCGCCCCGCTCGCGGGCGAGCCGCCGCGTGCAGTTGAGGCGAATCGCGCGACGCACGACCGAGTCCGGGACGCGTCTTATCATCGGGTCAGCACGAGCTGGGCGTCGTGCAGCCAGCCGGTTCGAAAGGCTGCCTCGCACGAGCCCAGGTAGAAGTCCCACGTCCTGACGAAGCGCTCGTCGTAACCGAGCGCGCGCACGTCGTCGATCGCGTCCCAGAACCGCGAGCGCCAGCGGCTGAGTGTCTCCCCGTAGTTCTCGCCTATCTCCTCGGCGGAGCGCACGGACAGCTGTGACCCGCCGGCCATCGAGCTCTCCAGCGCTGCCAGCGAGGGGATCAAGCAGCCCGGGAAGACGTAGCGCTCGATCCAGTCCGCGGAGCGGCGATAGCGCTCGTAGCGATCATCGGGCACGAGGATCGTCTGGATACATGCGATTCCGTCGGCTTCCAGGAACCGCTCGCAGGCGCCGAAGAACGTGGGGAACTGGCGCTCGCCAATCGCTTCGAGCATCTCGATCGAGGCGAGCTTCGTATACGAGCCTTCGTGTGCCCGGTAGTCCTCCTCGAGGATCGTCACGCGGTCGGAGAGCCCGGCGGCTGCAACCCGCGCGCGGGCGAGCTCGGCCTGCTCGCCGGAAATCGTCAATCCCGTCACGTGTACCCCGTACTCGCCTGCTGCGACGAGCGCGAACGATCCCCAGCCGCAGCCGATCTCGAGTACCCGGTCGTCCGGGGTCAGCTCGAGCTTGTCGCACACCTGGCGCAGCTTCCGCTGCTGCGCGACCGCAAGCGGCTCGTCCGGGTGCTCGAAAACCGCACAGGAGTACGTCATGGTCTCGTCGAGCATCAAGCGGAAGAGGTCGTTCCCGAGGTCGTAGTGGTAGCCGATGTGTCGGCGTGCCCGCAGGAGGCCTTGGCGCCTGTTGGGACGGGGCCGCGCATTCAAGAGCCTGGAGAGGCGAGGATGGCGCTCGCGGGCGGCACGAGCGTTTCGAAACAACAGCGCGATGAACGCCGGCAGGTCGTCGGCAGCCCACTCTCCTGCCGTGTAGGACTCGCCCAGTCCGATGGTCCCACGCGTGGCCACGCGGCGAAAGAACCCGTCGCTCCGGATCTCCAACGTGATCGGGTCGCCGGTCCCGAAAAGACGGACCGAGCCGTCGGGAAGCCGAACCTCCAGCGCACCAACCTCGAGCCCGGCCAACGCCCATTCGAGCAACGACATCGCGATCCCCTCGAGAAGCCGGCCACGCGGTGGGGGAGCTGCGCGAAGCGTTCGCTCGACGGTGCTCATCGACGCACCGAGCCCTCGCCGGGGACGAAAGGCGGCTTGCGGTGGAACGGGACGCGTTTCGCGAAGAGCCTGAGCGCCTGCCAGTGGATCAACGCCGTTACCTGCAGTGGCATGAGGGGGTAGCGCACGAGCATGCGGGCGAGACTTGCGTTGGTCAGCTCGCGCCGCTCGAGATGGAGAATCGCGGTTAGTGGCCTCGTCGCTCCCTCGCGTACGTGGATCCGCGCCCAGAGCTCAGCCCCCGGCTCGGAGAACGCGTACTCGTAGTCCAGGTCGAGACCGAAGAAGGGCGAGACATGAAGACGCTTCGCGTGCTCGTACTGAAGCGACGGTCCCTCGAGCAGCTCGGGCAGACGCTCGCCGAAGGTGTTGGCGAGCTCCGCCACGATCCCGGCGAGCCGACCGTCCGGCCCGTAGCACCAGTGGAACGTCACGGGATTGAAGACGTAGCCGAAGACGCGGAGCTGGGTGAGGGTGAGCACGCGCTCGACGACAGCGCCGCGTTCGGCACAGAAGCGGACGACGGCCTCCTTCAACGGTGTCCCGTCCCCGTCCAGGTAGTCGCGGTCGCGAAAGGAGACGACGTTCCGCCCGTTCCGGGTGAGTAGGGCGAGGCGACGATCGAGCTGCGGCAGCTCGTCCAAGTCGAGCAGGAAGTACGAGACCCGGTAGCGGAACGTGTTGCGGCGCGGCTCTCGGCGCGAGTGCAGCAGCGAGCCTTCGTAGAGCGCGGACCTCACCAGCTCACCCCCAGCGCAGCCGCCGCGCGCACGCCGGATGCGAACCCGTCTTCATGGAAGCCGTAGCCGTGGTAAGCCCCTGCATACTCGGTATTTCGCTGACCGGAGAGGGTGGGAAGCTCTGCCTGCGCGGCCATGCTCTCGAGCGTGTAGAGCGGGTGCGTGTAGACCGTGCGCATGAGCGCGCTCTCGGGGTCGATCTCGTCGGAGCGGTTGAGTGTGACGCAGTAGTGCTTCTCCGTGTCGAGGCGCTGGAGCCGGTTCAGGTAGTAGGTCACCGTAGGCTTGCTCGATCCGTTCAGCCGGTAGTTCCACGACGCCCGCGCGCTCGAGGCGGTGGGCAGAAAGCGCTCGTCGGTGTGGAGAACGGCCTCGTTCGTCGTGTACTGCCACGCGCCGAGCAGCCTCCGCTCGTCAGCGCTCGGATCGGCGAGCAGCGCGAGCGACTGATCCGCGTGAGTAGCGAGCACGGCCTTGTCGAACCGGCGTATCTCGCCATCGTCGGCCACGATCCCGACACCGGAGGCATCGCGTCGCACCTCTCGCACCCCCAGGCCGAGATGCACCTGACCGCGAAGTTGCTCGAGCAGCGCCGAGACGTACGTCTGCGCCCCGCCCTCGATGGTCTGCCACCGGTGGCGTCGCAGCCCGAGCATGCCGTGCCGTTCGAAGAAGCGGATCCCGTAGGCGGCGGGAAAGTCGAGCGCGCGCTCCGGCGCGCTCGACCAGAGCGCGGACGCGAGTGGCATCAGGAAGTGGCTGCGAAACCGTTGGGAGTAGCCGCGCTCCTGGACATACGCGCCAAGAGTCCGTCCCTCGAGGCTCCCGTCGGTGAGCGCGCCCTCGGCTGTGCGCAGCCAGCGGGCGACTTCGGCCAGGAGCGAGAGGAAGCGCCTGTCCGTCAGCCGCCGCCCCTGCGCAAACGGCCGTCTGCCCGACCACTCGAGGCCGCACGCGCCGCAGCTCACCGAGAAGGACATCTCCGAGCGGCGAGTGGCGACGCCGAGCTCTCGCAGGAGGCGACCGAAAACGGGGTAGTTCGGCTTGTTGTGGACGATGAACCCCGTGTCCAGGCCGAGCCCCTCGTGCCGAACCGTGTTTACGTGGCCGCCAACCCGATCGGCCTGCTCGAAGATCTCGACCTCGTGGGCCTTCGACAGGACGTGGGCTGCTCCGAGCCCGGCCACGCCTGCACCGACGATTGCAATACGCATCGACTGATATTCGCCTACCAGCGAAGTTCGGTTGCACGGCACCGACCTGGCAGCCGCTACCGTGGACTTCATCGAATCTGCAGCGGTACCCACCGGCACCGTACGACAACGGACGAGCTTCGCGAGTCAGCTCGTGACCATCGTCGCCGTCGTCGTGCCGCCGCTCGGCCTTCTCTCCGCAATGGGCCTGCTCTGGGGTGTCGCTTTCCACTGGCTGGATCTCGCCGTGCTGGTCGGGATGTACGTCGTCTGCGCCTTCGGCACGACGATCGGATTCCACCGCTACTTCACGCACAAAGGCTTCGAGACGAGCAACGTCGTCAAGGCGACGCTCGCAGTGCTTGGGTGCATGACGATGCAGGGGCCGTTGACGCAGTGGGTCACGGATCACCGCAAGCACCACGCGCTGTCCGACGAAGAAGGCGATCCGCACTCGCCCCACGTCGGCCACGGCGACGGCGCGTGGGGAGCGATCAAGGGATTCGCGCACGCGCACGTGGGGTGGCTCTTCACGCTCAAGGGTATGGAGCGCGGCCGTGACTACGGCAAGGATCTGTACGAGGACCGGCTCGTGCGGACGATCGACCGGATGTACCTGGTGTGGGTCGTTCTGACGTTCGCGATCCCTTTCGCGTTCGGCTACCTCTTCGGCGGCAGCGTCGCGCGCGGTGTGGAGGCGGCTGTGTGGGGCGGTCTGCTCCGGATCTTCCTCTACCAGCACGCGACGTTCGCGGTGAACTCGATTTGTCACATGTTCGGACAGCGCGAGTACCGCTCGCGCGACGAGTCTCGCAACAACTGGCTGATCGCGGTGCTCGTCTTCGGCGAGGGTTGGCACAACAACCATCACGCGTTCCCGAGCTCGGCGCGGCACGGGCTGGCGCGCTGGCAGCTCGACGTGTCCTGGTGGGTCATCCGCGGCCTCGAGCGGCTTCGCCTCGTCTGGAACGTGCGGCGCCCCTCGCCGGAGCAGATGGCGCGGCGCCGGTTGCAGCCCGACCCGGTCTGAGCGTCGCCATCTCGTCCTGTCCTAGATCGGTTCTGAGATCCCACTACGCTTGCGCTCCTCCAGAATCTCCGCGACGAGAGAGCTCGCCTTTTCCGCGGCGATGCGCGGGTCGTCGTCGTCACTACGGGCCGTGACATAACCAACCATGAACACGTCGCCGGCGCCGGTCGTTTGCACGCCCAGGACTGGTCTTGCGGCCGGCACGTGCTGACCATCTCCATCGACGTACAACATGCATCCCTCCGAGCCGTACGTGACAAGGATCTCCCGAATGCCGAGTGTGCGGGCCTGTCGCTCCTCGAACGGGCCGTCCGCGATGACGACTGCCTCGTCTTCTGCGAGCTTGAGCACGGAGATCGACTCGAGCAGCGCCGGATCGAACGCAG
>JALZOK010000076.1 GCA_030857225.1 Actinomycetota bacterium | reverse complement strand
CTCGGTGGTGTCGGGACGATCGTGGCCGAGGTTCGTGCCGCCCGCGTTGTTCGCCCTCGCCCTTGCCGTGCTTCTGGCAGGTCTCGCTCGCCCGCAGGTCGAGCGGATGGTCCTGGAAGACCGCGCGACCGTGATCCTCGTCGTCGACACCTCGCGCTCGATGCAGGCGGAGGATGTCGATCCGACACGGCTGGGCGCGGCGCAGGAGGCAGTGCGGACATTCCTGGAGCAGGCGCCCGACCGTCTGCGCGTGGGGCTCGTCGTCTTCGCGGGCGAGACGCAGGTGGCCACGCCTCCGACCCGCGATCACGATCTCGTGCGCACGGCCGTGGACGAGATCGACACGTTCCTGGTCTTCGGCGGAACCGCGATCGGCGATGCGTTGGAGACAGCCGTCGACCTGGGCAAGCGGGCGACCGAGCAGGAGTTGCCCGCCGAAGAGCAGATTGCGCTTCCGGGTCCCGGTGGTCGAAGATCGTTCGCGCAGGCGACGACCTGCGACGAGCCTGGGCCAGTGTCGATTCTCTTCCTCTCGGACGGCGCCCAGACCCGAGGGATCCTGCAACCGCTCGAGGGCGCCGCGCTCGCCCGAGAAGCGTGCTACCCCGTGTTCACGGTCGCGCTGGGGACGCCAGAGGGCACCATTGCGCGGGGTCCGTTCGGCGGAGGGGGCTTCAGCCCCGGCACGGGCGACTCTCAGAGGATTCCCGTTCCGCCCGATCCCGAGACCTTGCGCCAAATCGCCGAGACGACCGGGGGCGAGTTCTCGGAGGCGCGGACCGCCGACGCGCTCGAGAAGGCGTACGAGAACCTGGGCTCGCGCCTGGGACGCGAGCCCGGTGATACGGAGATCACCTTCCTGTTCGTCGCGCTCGCCGCCGGCCTCCTGCTCTCGGCCGGCGTGCTCGGGGTCGTCGTCTCACCCAGACTGCCTTGATTTTCTGGCGCAAGACCGGAATCCGCTCGCGCGGATTCCGGTCTTGCGAGTCCCTCAGCTTTTCGCGGGCGGATGCGCACTCACACGGCAGGCTCTATACGAGCACGAAGACGAAGGGCTGGTCGGCGGGATCGTCACGGCCGGCAGGGTGCACGCCCACCCGGAAGATGCCGCCTGGCAGCGGATCCACGACCGCGTAGGCGTTCCCGACCCCGCTTGCGACCGCGCTCGATGCCGGGTTGCCCACGAAGCGGATCTCGAACACCCCCAACGAGACTCTCCGCACCTGGACAGCCTTGCCGTTGCAGTTGAACTTCCGGCCGAATACAACGCCGGCACTCGTGAAGGTGCCGCCGATGTTGGCAATGCCCATCGTCGGATTTCCTGTCACATAGGCGATTCCCCGTACTGCTCCGTTCGAGCAGCGCTGCTGCGCGACGCTCGCGCCTTGGACGCGTTCTCCGACTGCGAACGCCGAGCCCCCAAGTGCGAAGAAAAGCGCCAGAAGCGCGATCACCGTGCCTGGGGTGAGTGTTCTCCTGCGAATGCTCATGCCTGCTCCCTCCGTTCGATTGACCGTCCACGATAGGTTCTCGCAGATGCCAGACGGCACGGTGGCGCCGCCGCAAGGCGGCTGGCGGAGGCACCGGAAGCGGATCCTCGGGGGTGTCGCAACAGCCGCGATCGTCGGAGCGGTCTTCGTGTTCGTCCTTCCGCGCATCGCCGACTACCGCGATGTCTGGGACGTCATGAAGGGGTTGAGCTGGCAGGACGGAGTCGTGCTCTTGGTCGCGACCGCGCTGAATCTCTCGACCTTTCCGCCGAGCTGGATGGTTGCGCTACCGGGTCTCGCGTTCCGCCAGGCGTTGGTGATGACCCAGGCGTCGACCGCGCTCTCGATGGTCACACCCGCAGGTGCCGCGGTGGGAATGGCGGGGTCGTATTCAATGCTCCGCTCGTGGGGGTTCAGCAGCGGCTCCTCGGCGCTCGCCGTCGCGGTGACCGGGGTCTGGAACCAGTTCGCGAATCTCGTCTTCCCCATCGTCGCGCTGGTGCTGCTCACGGGCGTGGAGCAGGATCACCCGGCCTTACGAACGACTGCCTTCGTGGGGCTGGCGATTCTGGTGGTCGCGGTCTCGGCGTTCGCGTTTGCGCTCTCGAGCGCCGAGCGCGCGCGTCGAATCGGCTCGCTGGTCGCGCGACTCGTAAGCCGCGTCCGGCGGCTGCTGCGGCGTGATCCCGTGAACTGGGGAGGGGAGAGCCTCGGGCGGTTTCGCTCGGGGGCCCTCCAGCTGCTGCGTCGGCGGTGGCATGTCCTCACGCTGGCGACGCTGGCCGGACACCTCACGGTGTTTCTGCTTCTCGTCGTCTGCCTCCGAGTCGTGGGAGTCACGGGCGGGGAGGTCTCCTGGGTCGAGGCTTTTGCCGCGTGGGCGCTGATCCGCATTCTGGGCGCGCTTCCGTTGACGCCCGGCGGTCTCGGCATCGTCGAGCTCGGTCTGACTGGAGCGTTGGTGGCGTTCGGCGCCTCGAATGCGGATGCCGTCGCGGGAACATTGCTCTACCGGTCACTCACGATCCTGCCCACGCTCGTGCTCGGCCTCCTCGCGGCGGTCAGTTGGCGGAGCCACCGCCCCACGGATCGGTTAGGGTCGTCGCAGTGACCCTGATGAGGGGCAGGATCACAGAGTTGAGGGATCGGTCCTAGGACTTTGATCTCGGTGACTGCGGCAGTGCCGGTCCGCTTCTGCGTGGCCGCGTGTATCGGGCTCGCTCTTGCGACGCTCGTGTTTGGCGCCACTGCGTCTGGGTCCGCGCGAGCATGGAGCGCAGACCTTGCCCCGGCTTCTTCATGCAAGGGCTCCACCCAACGTGTTGCATCGCCACGGCTGCAACGGCACGCGATCACGTGCCTGGTGAACTGGGCGCGGGCGCAGAGTCGCCAGGGGCGTCTCTCGCCCTCGCACTCGCTCCAGCGCGTCGCGGCGCTGAAGGGTCACGGCGTTGCGTCTTGTCGGCAGATCTCACACACGCCGTGCGGTTCGGACGCGGCTGCGCCCATCCGGCGATCCGGCTATGCGTACAGCCGTTTTGGCGAGAATCTCTACGTGGGCGCGCTCGGGTCAGTGAGTGCTCGCGAGGTTGTCTCAGCCTGGTTGCAGTCACCGGGGCATCGCGCGAACATCCTCAATCCAGCCTTTCGCGATGTCGGCGCCGCGCTCGTTCGGGCAGACGGGATCTTCTACGAAGGGGCTGCTGTCGTCTGGATCACGGCTTTCGCGTCGCCTCGATAGAGGAGTCCGCCCATGAGCCGGGAACGGCTCACGTCGTGAGGGAAGAGAGCCATCTGGCCGACATGCGCGCTGCAATTCGCGGCGACTTCGAGCGACTGGAGGAGCGGCGCGGCGAGCAGGTGCTCCTGCGGCCCCGCGAGCGGCGGGAAGTCGAGACTCCGGCGATCGAGCCATCTCCGGGCAACGGCGAAACCCCTAGCTTGCAACGGACCGTGGCAAGCGAGACGGCTCCCGAGCAGCGCAAGCGTTCTTGGATCGACCGGTTGCTCGGTCTCTGAGACTGCCGCTTTCGCTGCCGTTGCGCCGGCCAGCCGCGAGAATGGAGGCGTGACCCTCACCGAGCTCGCCGTCACCATCGCCGTGCTCGGGGCGTTGGGTCTGGTCGCGCGGCGACTCGGTCTCTCGGCCATTCCGGCGTATCTGCTCGCCGGCCTCTTGCTCGGACCGAACGAGCCTGAGCAGCTGGCGCTGATCCAGCAAGAGAATGAGGTGACCGATTTCGTCGCGCAGCTCGGAATCGTCTTCCTGCTTTTCTTCCTCGGCCTCGAGTTCAGCCTCTCGCGTGCAACGCGAACCGGTCGCCATGTCGTCCTCGGGGGCGCGGTAGATCTCGCCGCCAACTTCGGGCTCGGTCTTCTGGTCGGGGTGGCTGCTTTCGGCTTCAGCTTCGCCGCTCTCGTCCTCGCGGCGTGCGTGTTCGTGTCCTCCAGCGCGATCGCGGTCAAGGGCTTGATCGACTTCCGTCGGCTGGGCGACGACGAGACGGATCTGGTGCTGGCCATTCTCGTCGTGGAGGACATCGTCGTCGCCTTCATGCTCGGATTCGCCGCCGCCGGCGGCGGGGAGGCGTCCGACACATTGATCCTGGTCGCAAAGGCACTCGTGTTCATCACCGCGGGGCTTGCCGTCTCGCGCTGGCTCTCCGGTCCGATCGATCGCGCGCTCGACCGGCTCTCGCTCGAGTTCTTCCTGCTCGCCGTCTTCGGAATCCTGATCGGCTCGGCGGCTCTCGCGGACGAGCTCGGCCTTTCCGCGGCGATCGGCGCGCTGATGGCCGGCATCGTCCTTTCGGAGACCTCGGTTCGCGACCAGGTTGAGGACCGGTTCTTCAGCTTTCGAGACATCTTCGCCGCGCTCTTCTTCTTCGTCTTCGGGCTTTCGATCGACCTCGGCGCGATCGGCGACGTCGGGTTGATCGTCGCGCTCGCGGTGGCACTCACGCTGGTGGGGAAGGTCGGTGGCGGATTGATCGCGGGCCGTCTCGGCGGGTTCACGAACCGCCAGAGCCTGAACGCAGGGGTTGCCCTGGTGGCGCACGGGGAGTTCACGATCATCCTCGCCCAGATCGCGTCCAAAAACCCGCTGCTCGGCCCCGACCAGCAAACCGACCTCGTTGCCTTCGCGGGTCTATACGTCCTCGCGACCGCGACGATCGGGATCGTGCTGATGAAGGAGTCCAAGCGGCTCGGCCGCATGGTGTTCCGTCCACCTAAGATTCTCGAGGAGGCGTGAGCGAGTGCCCGTAGACCTGCGAGAGACCCGGCTCCCCGGCGTCGGCGTCAAGTACACATTCAGGACGGCGCTTGGCGGCCGCGTGTCGGTGATCCTGCACATCGATGGCCAGCGCGAGATCTACTTCTATCGCCGGTCGGACGACGACGAGCCAACCGCGGTGATCGACCTCCACGACGACGAGGCCCGTCAGCTGGGAGCGATCATCGGAGGCGCCTACGAGCGTCCCAAGATCGTCGAGGACCTGGAGCTGGCGCTCGGCGAGCTTCACATCGAATGGATCCCGGTGCCCGATACGAGCCCGGCGATCGGGAGGACGCTCGCAGATGCCCGGTTGCGTGCGCGCACTGCCGTGACCGTGATCGCGATTCTGCGCGAGCCGGAGCCGGTGAGCGGCGCGCAGCCAGGCGACTTCATCCAGCAGGGCGACACCCTGGTCGCTGTCGGCAAAGCCGGGCAGTTCGCGCTGTTTCGGCGCTTGCTCGCCGAAGGCCCATTTGCTGATGCCTAGCTCGCGGGCGGCCGGCGCGCTCTGATCAGCGCGTCGATCGCCGGCCGGTCGGCGTCCGAGACCTCGCGAAGAACCCGTTCGGCCTTCTCGACCTCGAGCCCTGGGAGCTCGGCAAGGATGACTTCAGGCGTGTAGAGGACGCTAGGGTCGCTCGGCCCGCCGAAGCCCTCGGTCAGGTTCGCGAGCTCGTGGCCGATCAACACGAACGTGCCACCGGGCGAGAGTGCAGACTCAGCGCGGGCGAGCACGAGCTGTCGTTCGTCGGGCGGGAGCTGAAGAAAGAGGACGAGCACGAGGTCGAACGCTCCAGACTCGGGCTCGAAGTCGAGGAGGTCCGCGTGGCGAAAGTCGACGTCGACTCCTTCACGTGCAGCGCGTGCCTGCCCCTTGGCGATCGCCACTTCGGAGAAATCGACTGCGGTGACGTGCCACCCGAGCTTTGCGAGCCAGACTGCATGTCGACCCTCGCCGCACGCGAGGTCGAGCGCTCGGCCCGGCGCTAGAGCTCGCACTTCCTCCACGGCATGGCGATTCGGCTCGCGGCTCCAGAGCTGCTCTTCCTCGCCGTACCTGCGGTCCCAGTCCTCACGCTTCACGTGGCGACATCCTTCTTGTCGAAATTCCGTACGTCGCGACGAGCGTGAGCGCGCAGAGACAGGCGCCGAGGAGATACGGGGCGGGGTCGCCCTGAGACTCCGCGAGCGCGCCCCCCAGAGACGGCCCGATGAGGGCGCCGACCGCCCACGCCGTGTTCATGATCCCGAAGCCGAGGCCCTGGGCGAGGCCGGCAGCCTCGGCTCGGTGTGACGTCAGTGCCATTCCGGGCGTATACAGGCTTCCGAAGCTGATTCCGGCCGCGCCGATCAGGATCGCGATCAGGAGCGGCTCCGAGGATGCGGCCAGCACGATCGCCACGGCGATGGAACCGGCGAGCGCGAAACGGATGGGTAGTAGACGTCCGAGCCGATCGGTGGTGCGGCCGAGAAGCGGATTGATCACGACCTCGATCAACCCCGCCGCGAAGAACACCGCAGCTATCCCGAGCGTCGACCAACCGGCGCCGTCGAGCGCTAGCGGCGCGAGGACCACGAGGATTCCGAAAAGGAGCGCTGGAAGGGTGTTCAGCCACAGTCCACCCAGGAAGCGGACGTCACGAAGCGCGCGCTTGAGGCCGTCGGCAGTCACCCTCTCGCCGGGCGCCGAACGCCCCAACAGCGCCAGGCCGGCGAACGCGAACGCGACGACTGCGAGCGTCGTCAACGAAGTCCCGATACCGACCGTTTCCGCGACGCCGCCGAACATGGGACCGAGGATCGCACCGGCTATCGCCATTCCGAAGGCGAAGCCGATCATCTCGCCGCGCTTCTCCTTGGGTGCGACGCCGGCCACCCAGGAGAGGGCTCCCGCCCAGGTGACGGTGCTCGAGACACCCTGTACGAAACGCGCGATGCCGAGCGCCACGACACCGTCGGCGATCGCGAATGCGAGGCTCGCGACCCCGAGCAGGATGAGGCCCCACACGACAGCGCTCTTCGGACCAAAGCGCGCGGCCGCCAGGCCCCCCGGTATGCCCCCGAACAGGGCGCCCGCGCCGAATGCTGCTACGAGCAAACCGGCGCCCGTCTTCGAAAGGTCGAACTCCTCCACGTAGCCGGGCACCAGAGGTGTCAGCGCCGTGTAGAGCATGGCGTCGACGAAGATGATCGAGCTGACGAGAGCCAGGAATCGACGCATCGCGCGAGCCTATCCGTGCAAAAGAAATGCACCGAGCCGGTGACGTCCTCGTCCGGCAATCCGACTGACCTCCGCCGAAGCGAGTGCCACTCGGAGAGCCATCAACCTCGGGCGCTCCGTACTCGATGCAGTCGCGACTCTATGCCACCAGCCCGGCCCCGGTCAAGCGCCAGCCGAGCAAACTTCCGCAGTTTGCGGCAGAAGTCCTCTTTGCCGTCGCCTAGCCTGAACTGTGTCGGTTCAGCTCATGGTCCAAAGAAAAGTGCACCGAGCCGGTGTCGCCTTCGTCCGGCAATCCGACTGACCTCCGCCGAAGCGGGTGTCACTCGGAGAACCATCAACCTCGGGCGCTCCGTACTCGGTGCAAGGACGACTCTATGCGAAGTGCTCGATGCGGGTCAAGCATGCGCGGAACGAATGTTTCCGCAATTTGCGACCGGCCAGCGCAGCGCGGCGCAGTTTCGGAAATGTGTCGGTTCGGCACAGCCGAGTCGTCGGCGGAGCGCCTGCGGCGAGTCGTCCAGCTGCGACAGGTCCAAAGAAAATGCACCGAGTCGGTGGAGTCTTCGTCCGACAATCCGACTGACCTCCGCCGAAGCGGCTGTCACTCGGAGAGTCATCAACCTCAGACACTCCGTGCTCGGTGCAAGCCGCACACTAGGGGGCTGTACGAAACCCGTCAAGGCCTTCGGCGGCGGACTTGTCGCAAATTGCGGAGTTTTCTTTTCGCACAGGTCAAACTGCACGTTCATCCGCTTGCTCTGGAGCCTGGAGAGGAAAAAAAGAGAGCCGGGCACCAGGGCCCGGCTGTAAATATTCGCCGAGCCGGGAACGCTTTCGTCCACCTTCCCGACAAACCGTCCGCTTCCGCGTAGTGCTCCTCGGGGGGCTTCGTCCTACCGGCGCCCCGTGCTCGGCGCAGCGGGACTCTATGCAAATCCGGACAGGTCGATCAAGGCCGTGTGGGAACAAAATCCGCGCAATTTGCGAATCTCCGTCTGCCGCGCGCGAACAGCTCCAGGTCGTAGTGTCCGCGCATGCGTGATCGTGCGCGAGCAGTCGTAATCGGAGGCGGGGTCGGCGGCTGCGCGATCCTCTACTGGCTGGCGCGGCTCGGCTGGGACGACGTAATCCTCGTCGAGCGAGCGGAGTTGACGAGCGGATCGACGTTTCACTCGGCCGGCCTCGTGGGCCAGCTCAGGAGCTCGCTTTCGCTGACGAAAATGATGATGGAGAGCGTCGAGATCTATCGGACGCTCGAGAGCGAAGTGGGGCTCGAGACAGGCTGGCACGAGGTCGGGTCGCTACGGCTTGCCTCGACAGAAGAGCGAATGGAGGAGATCTCCCGCCAAGCGGGTTGGGCTCAGACCTTCAACCTGCCGCTCGAGCTCGTCTCGCCAGGAGAGGCGCAGCGGCTCTTTCCGCCCATCTCGACCGACGGCGTGCTCGGCGCCGCGTACCTGCCGACCGACGGCTACATCGATCCCAGCCAGCTCACGTTCGCCCTCGCCGAAGGCGCACGTAGGCGCGGCGCCGAGATCGAGCAAAGAACGCGGGTCACCGGCATTCGCGTCCACCGAGGTCGGGTCGAGGCCGTCGAGACGGATCGTGGCGAGGTCGAGACAGAGGTCGTCGTCAACGCCGGTGGCATGTATGCGCGCGAGATCGGGATGCTTGCCGGCGTCAACGTCCCGATCGTTCCGATGGCCCACGAGTACCTCGTCACCAAGCCGACCGGGCTCCCGTTGGAGATGCCGACGATGCGCGACCCCTCATTGCTCGTGTACTTCAGGCCGGAGTCGGGCGGGCTCGTGATGGGCGGCTATGAGCGCCAATGCGCGCCGTGGGGTCTCGATGGGATCCCCGCCGACTTCAACTCCAGGCTGCTCGAGGAGGACTGGCCGCGCTTCGAGGAGCTGATGGAGAACGCCGTCGTGCGCGTCCCCGAGCTCGCCGACATGGAGGTGGTCAAGCTCATCAACGGCCCCGAGGCCTTCACCCCGGACGGGGAGTTCATCCTCGGCCCGTCCGACGTCAACGGCTTCTGGGTCGCGGCCGGCTTCTGCGCCCACGGGCTCGCCGGCGCGGGCGGGATGGCGAAGCTCGTCGCCGAGTGGATCGTGGAGGGGACGCCGTCGCTCGACGTGTGGCATATGGACTCGCGCCGCTTCGGCGCCTCGTACCGCAGCCGCGAGTACACGGTCGTGCGAACGAAGGAGGTGTACGAGACGTACTACGACGTCAAGTACCCCGGACACGAGCGGCAAGCGGGACGGCCGCTCCGGGTCTCGCCCGCGTACATGCGCCTGCTCGAGTTGGGAGCCGCCTTCGGGGAGAAGTCCGGGTGGGAGCGCGCGAACTGGTTCGAGTCTAACGCTTCCCGCGGCGACGAGTCGCTCCGGCCTCGCGGTTGGGCAGGAAAGGTCTGGTCGCCGGCGATCGGCGCCGAGCACATCGCCTGTCGCGAGAGCGCGGCGATCTTCGACGAGAGCTCGTTCGCAAAGATCGAGGTAACCGGCCAGGGCGCTGCCGGCTTTCTCGAGCGACTCTGCGCCAATCGCGTGGCGCGAGGCGTAGGCCGGATCACCTACACGCAAATGCTGAATCCGAGGGGCGGAATCGAATGCGACTTCACGGTCACCCGCCTCGGCGACGACCGCTTTCGCATCGTCACCGGAACCGCGTTCGGGCAGCACGACCTCGCGTGGCTCCGCCAGCATGCCCCGAAGGACGGCTCGGTCTACGTCGACGACGTGACCTCCCAGTACGCGTGCTACGGCCTGTGGGGGCCGAAGGCTCGCGAGATCCTCCAGCCCCTGACAACCACTGATCTCTCGAACGAGGCCTTTCCCTACATGCGCGCGCAGGAGCTCGCGGTCGGCCGTGTCCCGTGCGTCTCGTTGCGCGTCACCTACGTCGGAGAGCTCGGCTGGGAGCTCTACTGCCCCGTCGAGTACGGGCTCGCCCTCTGGGACGCGCTCTGGGAAACCGGACGGGAGCACGGTCTCGTCGCCGGCGGATACAAGGCGATCGACTCGCTGCGGCTCGAGAAGGGCTACCGCGTGTGGGGCACCGACATCACGCCCGAGGTCATGCCGTACGAGGCCGGCCTCGACTTCGCCGTCAAGCTCGACAAGGGCGAGTTCATCGGTCGCGAGGCAATCGCGGAGCTGGACGACTACAGCGAAAGGCTGCGTTGCCTCACCCTCGCTGATCCACGCGCTGTCGCGCTCGGATCGGAGCCAGTCCGCGTCACGGGCTCGCTCGCCGGCCGTGTGACGAGCGGTGGCTACGGCTATACCGTCGAGAAGTCGATCGCGTACGCGTACCTCCCCGACGAGCTCGAAGCCGGAACGGAGGTCGACGTCGAGATCTTCGGAGAGCGGGTTGCCGGGGAGATCGCGGAGGAGCCGCTCTTCGACCCGACGGGAGAGCGGATCCGGGCATGAGCGCGCTTGCCGCTGCCGTCGAGCGCGTCTGGCCGGGACGAGACGCGCTTAGCGAAATTCTGGGAGGCGGGATCACGAACCACAACCTCAAGGTCGAGGTCGGCGGAGAGGTCTTCGTCCTTCGGGTCACCGGTAAGGACACCCACCAGCTCGGGATCGACCGCAGCGTCGAGCTGGAGGCGACCCGCGCCGCGGCCGCGCTCGAAATCGGGCCGGAAGTGGTGGCGTTCGTGGAGCCCGAGGAGTGGCTCGTCACGCGCTTCGTCGAAGGGGACACTCCTCCCGTCGAGCGCATGCGCGAGCCGGAGATGCTCGCTCGCGTCGCCGCCGCGTTGCGGGCGTTCCACCACGGCCCGCCGCTCGCGGGCAGCTTCGACTCCTTCCGGGTCGTGGAGAGTTATCGGAGGGCGGCACTCGCGCGGGGTGGGACTATCCCGCGCGCCTACGACAAGGCGCATGGGCTCGCGACGCAGATCGAACGAATTCGTGGCGGCGATGCCGCAAAGCCCTGCCACAACGATCTCCTGAACGCGAACTTCCTCTGGAACGACGAGCGCCTGTACATCGTCGACTGGGAGTACGCGGGGATGGGCGACCCGTTCTTCGATCTCGCGAACTTCTCGATCAACCACGAGCTCGACGAGGACGCACGCGGCGACCTGCTCGAGGCGTACTTCGGAGAGATCCGGCCAGAGCAGACACGTGGGCTCGAGCTGATGCGGTATATGTCCGACTTCCGCGAGGCGATGTGGGGTGTCGTGCAGACCGCGGTGTCGGAGCTCGACTTCGACTTCGCCGCGTATGCGAGCGAGCACTTCGCCCGGCTCGAGCGTACGGCGGCCGAGCCGGCGTTTCGCGCGGCGCTTGCAGCCTGAAAGACGAGGGGCGCCCAATGGCGCCCCTCGCTCGAGTCGACGGCTGGAACGTTCCTATGTCGCCGTCTCCGGCGGAAGCTCGAACTTCCCGAACCGTTCCTGCTCCAGGCGTTCGAGCTCTTCCTCAGAGCCCATGCGGATCGGGCCCTTGAACCATTTATGGGCGGAGAGCACGTACCAGCCTCCGAAGAGGACCAGTGCGCCGCCGACCAGAATCGGCGCGTAGTTCAACGCCTCCCATGTGAACGAGTCCTCCCACGGCACGCTCGACTTGTACGGCGGCAGCAGGAAGATGAACGTGATGAAAGCCACCCAGACGATGGCGATCAGGTCGATCCACTTGTAGTGGCCACCGAGGCTCCACGCGCCGTGCTCGAACCGGTCGCCGAGCCGGAAGCGCAGGATCACGGGCAGGATGAACGCGATGTAGAGGCCGATCACCGCGATGCCGGTTCCGACCAGGTAGCCGACCAGGTAGTTCCAGTACGCGGGCACCATGATCAGCGCGGACGCCACGACGATGGCGATGACCGAGACGTGGGGAACCCGGTTCCGTCCCACTTGACGCCAGAGGCGATGTCCCGGGACGGCGCCGTCGCGAGAGAACGCGAAGAGCATGCGCGAGGCCGACGTGATGGACGCCGTGACGCAGAAGAACTGCGCGATGACACAGATGAAGAGCAGGAACTCGGCCCAGTTCTGGCTCATCGACTCCGCCCAGATGAACGGCACCAGGAAGCCGAGATTTTCGAGCGCCCCCTCGGTGCTCGGGATCGCGAAGGTCACCGCGACGAGCAGGAAGAATCCGAACACGACGGAGACGACGACAGACATGTACATCCCGACTGCGGCCGACCTGGAGGCTTGGTGCGTCTCCTCGGCCATGTGCGCCGAGGCGTCGAATCCCGTGATGGTGTACTGCGCCATCAAGAGACCCGTCGCGAAGACGTACAGGAACACAAGGCTCGAGAAGCCCTCGTTCCCCGTGCCGAAGCCGGTCGCGTTGACCGTCTCTCCGAAGACGTAGCCGAACGACTGATGGTTATCCGGGACGACGATGAGGATCCCGACGATCAACGCGACGCCGGCCATGTGCCAGTACGCCGACACGCTGTTCAGCATCGCGGTGATGCCCACGTTCAGGAGGTTCAGGGCGAGCGCCGCGGCCAGGAAGATCAGGTACAGGAGGAAGATGTACTCCTTGGTGTTCGGGTAGTCGAACCAGAAGTTGAGAAGGGCGGTCCCGAACGTCGCGAGGCCGTAGCCGATGGCGGCCGTGACCGCGACCTGCCCGATCAGGTTGAACCAGCCCGTGAACCAGCCCCAGGCAGGGCTTCCGAGCTTCGACGCCCAGTAGTAGAGACCGCCTGCCGTCGGAAACGCCGAGGCGATCTCGGCCATGGCAAGCGCGACGATGGTGCTCATCAGGCCGACGAGGAGCCAGCCCCACGTCACCGCGACCGGGCCACCCTGGCCGAACGCGATGTAGTAGGACGTGAGACAACCTGCGAGGATCGAGATGATCGTGAAGCTGATCGCGAAGTTCTGAAACCCGCCCATGGCGCGGAAAAGCTCCTGCGCGTAGCCGAGCTTGTGGAGGACTTGCTCGTCCTCCGACGTGTGATACCCGCCGGGAGCGGGTCCTGTGGTCATGCCACCCTCC
This sequence comes from Actinomycetota bacterium, assembly GCA_030857225.1. GTDB lineage: Bacteria > Actinomycetota > Thermoleophilia > Gaiellales > Gaiellaceae > GMQP-bins7. The sequence continues at coordinate 1,591 of JALZOK010000076.1, read as the reverse complement.
TTCTGCATGTCAGACGCACTTGGGGACGGGGTATTCAGCTACTACCAGGGCACTTCTGTCAAGGGACGGCGTAGGATCGCCTCTGTGCTTGGCTTCGACGAGCTGAAGAAAGAGGTCGAAAGCGGTGCCATCGACACGGTCGTCGTCGCCTTCACCGACATGCAGGGTCGCCTGCTCGGGAAGCGTCTCCACGGCGAGTTCTTCGTCGAGGAGGTCGAGGCGGAGCATCCGGTCGAGGGCTGCAACTACCTCCTCGCGCTCGACATGGAGATGGAGCCGACGCCGGGCTACGAGGTCGCGAGCTGGGAGCAGGGTTACGGGGATTTCGCGCTCGCACCGGATCTCGGCACGCTCCGGCGGATTCCCTGGCTCACTGCGACCGCGCTCGTCCTCTGCGACGTCCAGTGGCACGACGGCTCGCCGGTCGAGCCTTCTCCCCGGCAGGTGCTGAAAGCGCAGATGGAAAGGGCGGTGGCGCTCGGTCTCACCCCGATGACGGGCTCCGAGCTCGAGTTCTATCTCCTGCGCCAGACCTACGAAGAGGCCTGGGCCCAGCGCTACGAGGATCTGACGCCCTCGGTGCCCTACATTCTCGACTACCACATCCTCGCGTCGACCTACGACGAGGATCTGATCCGGCAGATTCGGAACGGGATGCACGTGGCCGGGATCAAGGTCGAGACCTCGAAGGGCGAGGCGTGGCCTGGCCAGCACGAGATCAACTTCCGGTTCTCGGACGCGCTGACGATGGCCGACAACCACGTCGTCTACAAGAACGGCGCCAAGGAGATCGCGCACGCGAACGGCTGCTCGATCACGTTCATGGCGAAGCCGTTCGAGTCCTGGATCGGCAACTCGTGCCACGTCCACGCCTCGCTCTTCCGAGACGGCGAGCCCGCGTTCCGCGACGACGACGTGCTCTTCGACCGCTTCCTCGCCGGCCAGATTGCATGCTTCGAGGAGCTCGCGGTCTTTCTCGCGCCGACGATCAACTCGTACAAGCGCTTCGCTGCCGGAAGCTGGGCGCCGACCACCCTCGCCTGGGGTCGCGACAACAGGACGTGCGGATTTCGCATCGTCGGGCGCGGGAGCGCAAAGCGCGTGGAGACCCGGATTCCGGGAGGCGACGTCAATCCCTATCTGGCGTTCGCCGCCATCATCGCGGGAGGTCTCTACGGGATCGAGAACGAGCTCGAGTTGCCGCCAGCGCTCGAGGGGAATGCGTACGAGTCCGACGCGAAGCGTTTTCCCTCTGCGCTCCGAGAGGCGACCGCCGCCCTCGAGGCCGGCACGATGGCGCGGGCGGCGTTCGGGGACCAGGTCGTTGATCACTACCTGAACTACGCGCGCACCGAGCAGTCCCTCTACGACAAGGTCGTTACCGACTGGGAGCGGACGCGGTACTTCGAGCGCGGATGAGCAAGCGGCCGGTCATCGGGATCACGACGTACGCCCAGGAGGCGAGCTGGGGTGTCTGGCAGCTGCCCGCGGCGCTGATCCCGCTCGACTATGTCGAAGCGGTCGAGCGAGCTGGCGGTCGCCCCGTTTTGATCCCGCCGAGCGAGCAGGGAGTCGCTGAGACGCTCGAGAC
>JALZOK010000123.1 GCA_030857225.1 Actinomycetota bacterium | reverse complement strand
CGGGAGGACGCCAGCCCGCGTACTCCCTGCTCGCCCAGGCGGGCGCCCGCGTGGAGTTCGACTCCGAGCTCGGGGTGTTCGTGCCGACAGCGCTTCCGCCCGGCGTCGAAGCGGTGGGAACGGTGACGGGCGCAGGGCTCCAGAAGATCGATGTCCGGCCCAAGCACGAGGGACGGGGGAAGTGCTTCGTGTGCATCTGCGAGGACGTGACGACGAAGGACGTCAAGCGCGCGATCGCCGAGGGCTTCGACTCGATCGAGCTTGCCAAGCGGTACACGACGGTGACCATGGGACCCTGTCAGGGCAAGCTCTGCCAGCTTGCCTCGGTCCGGCTCTACGCGGAGGAGGTGCGGGCGTACGAGAGCGACCTCGGCACGACGACGGCCCGCCCGCCGTGGTCGCCTGTCGAGATGGGACTCCTCGCCGGCCGCCACTTCGAGCCCGCGCGCCGCACGTCGCTCCACTTCCGGCACGAGGAAGCCGGCGCTCGGATGCAGTGGGCGGGGCCGTGGAAGCGCCCGTACGCGTACAGCGAGCGGCCGGAGGACGAGGTTCGCGCCGTTCACGAGTCCCTGGGCGTGATCGACGTGTCCACGCTCGGGAAGATCCTGGTCGAAGGCCCGGAGGCTGCGGCGCTCCTCGAGCGCCTCTACCCGAACCGCTTCGCCGACTTGCGTCCCGGGCGGATCCGCTACGGCGTGTTGACCTCGGACGGCGGCCGGATCATGGACGACGGCACCGTCGGGCGACTCTCGGAAGAGCTCTACTACGTCACGACGACGTCGACCGGCGCCGACTCGGTGACGGCCTGGTTCGAATGGTGGAACGCGGTCTGGGGCTACGAGGCCGAGATCGTCAACGTCACCGGCACGCTCGCGGCGCTGAATCTCGCAGGGCCGCAGGCGCGGGAAGCGCTGCAGCGGCTCACGGAAGACGATGTCTCCGACGAGGCGCTCAAGTACCTGGACGCGAAACCGCTCGAGGTCGCGGGGATCCCCTGCCTGGCGCTCAGGATCGGGTTCGTCGGCGAGCTCGGATACGAGCTCCACTGCCCGAGCTCGGCGGCCGAGTTCCTCTGGGACCGGCTGGTCACCGAGGGCGCGCGTCCCTTCGGGCTCGAGCCCCAGCGCATCCTCCGGCTCGAGAAGGGCCATGTCATCGTCGGCCAGGACACCGACTCGGAGTCGAACCTCCTTTCGGCGGCCATGTCCTGGCTCCCCAAGCTCGACAAGGACGATTTCGTGGGGAAGATGGCGGTCGAGCACTTCGCGGAGCGCGAGCCGCTCGAGCGGCTCGTAGGCTTCGTCATGGAGGACGGCGTCGTGCCCGCGGAGGGCGCGCAGATCGTGATCGACGGGTATCCGGCGGGCCGCATCACCAGCGCGCGCCGCAGCGAAGCGGTCGGATCCGTGATCGGGCTCGCGTGGCTTCCCGCGGAGCGGGCGGACGACGGGACGCGGTTCGAGGTCAGGGTCGACCGGCGTCTGCTCGGTGGCCGGGTCAAGTCCGGGGCGTTCTACGACGTCGACGGAAAGCGGATGCGCGCGTGAGTCTTTTGGACTTTCTCTCTCCCTCGCGCTGCGAGCCCGGCACGACGACCTCGCCGCTTCGGCGAGCGCTCGGGGATAACGACTCGGCGGTCGTTCAGGATCTGTGGCCGCCGGACGGGAAGGTTGAGATCCGCGGAGATCTCGACCTCGTCGTTCCGCGCGCGGGAGAGGAGCTCGTTCGGCTGACTCCGCGACGTGGGTTCCTGTTCACGGGCGACGATCCTGCCGAGGTCGTCGCGCGCCTGCGCGAGGTCGGGCTACTCGCGTACGACTCGACAGGCGCGTTGGCCGGGATCGTGATCGAGGGCGAGCAGCTGATGCGGCGGCTCACCGATCTCGACCTCGATGAGCTTCCCGCCGCCGGGCCGATTCTCTCCCGGGTGACGGCGATCTTCTTGCGAGACGAAGGTGAGCGGTTCCGCGTCTACGTGCCGCAGGAACTGGCGCACGATGTCGCCGTGGCGGTGCTAGACGCGGCGGCCGGACTACCCAACACCGGGGTCAGGCTCGAGCCTGACCCCACACCGACCCCGCACGCGACGCCAAACCATGGGGTCAGGCTTCAGCCTGACCTCGACGAACCGCCAGAGGACGAGGCTGCATGAAGGACATCTTCCGAGTCCGACGCATGTGGCGGCCGCGGAGCGAGCTCAAGCGCCGCTACGACGTCGTGGTCGTCGGCGCCGGGTCGCACGGGCTTGCCACCGCGTACTACCTCGCCAAGCGGCACGGGATCCGCGACGTGTGCGTCCTCGACAAGTCGTACATCGGATCCGGGGCCGCGGGGCGAAACACCACGATCATCCGCTCGAACTACCGGACTCCGGAAGGTGCGGAGTTCTATCGCGAGAGCGTGCGCCTGTACGAGCGCCTCTCGGCCGAGCTCGACTTCAACCTCATGTTCTCGCAGCACGGCCACCTCACGCTTGCGCACTCAGATCGGGCGCTGGTGACGATGCAGGAGCGGGCCGAGGTGAACAAGCTCCTGGGGATCAAGTCGAGCGTCGTCGGCCCGCAGGAGATCCACGAGCTCTGTCCGCCGCTCGATGTCTCCGATCGCCCGTCCTATCCGATCCTGGGCGCGCTCTACCACGCTCCGGGCGGGATCATCCGGCACGACGCCGTCGTCTGGGGATACGCGCGCGCTGCCGACCGGCTCGGGGTGGAGATCCACCCGAACACGGAGGTCACGGGCTTCGAGCGCGACGGCGACCGGATCGTGGCCGTCGAGACACCGCGGGGGCGCATCGAGTGCGGACAGGTCGTGTGCGCGACCGCAGGCTGGTCGTCTCTCGTCGCGGGGCTCGCGCGCGTGCGGTTGCCGATAACGACGCACATCCTGCAGGCCTTCGTCACCGAGCCGATGAAGCCGTTCCTCGACGTCATCATCGTCTCGTCGCAGCTGCACGTGTACATCTCGCAGACCGACCGCGGGGAGTTCCTGATTGGCGCCGAGATCGAGCCGTACACGACGTACAAGGGGACGGGCACGCTGTCGTTTCTCGAGTTCTCCTCGAAGCACACGCTCGAGCTCTTCCCGCAGCTCGAGCGGATCAGGATTCTGCGCACCTGGACCGGCCTGTGCGACCTGTCGCCCGACTACAGCCCGCTGCTCGGCAAGACCGAGATCGACAACTTCCACCTCTCGGCCGGCTGGGGCACGTACGGGTTCAAGGCGGCGCCCATCGTCGGGGTGACGTTGGCGGAGCTGGTGGCGTCGGGGAAGACACCTGACCTGATCGAGCCCTTCGCCCTCGAGCGCTTCTATACAGACACGCTCGTCTCCGAGCTGGCCGCCGCAGCGGTGAGTCACTAGCCTCTCGCGCAATGAAGACGCAGATGCCATCGAGTCTCGAGATCGCCCAGAGCGCGACGCTCCGCCCGATCCTGGATATCGCCTCCGACGCCGGACTCCTCCCCGACGAGATCGAGCCGTACGGCCGCTACAAGGCCAAGGTCGACCTCTCGGTGCTGGAGCGGCTCTCGGGCCGTCCGGACGCGAAGCTGATCAATGTCACGGCGATTACGCCGACCCCCGCCGGCGAGGGGAAGACAACGACGTCGGTCTCGCTCACACAGGGTCTCGGCGTCCTCGGCAAGAACCCGGTCCTCTGTCTCCGTGAGGCCTCGCTCGGCCCCGTCTTCGGCGTCAAGGGAGGCGCCGCCGGCGGGGGCTACGCGCAAGTGGTTCCGATGGAGGATCTGAATCTCCATTTCACCGGCGACCTGCACGCGATCACCGCCGCCAACAATCTCCTTTCTGCGTTGATCGACGCGCATCTCATGCACGGGAACGTGCTCGGTCTCGACCCTGCCTCGGTCTCGTGGCGGCGCTGCCTGGACATGAACGACCGTTCGCTCCGCGACGTGGTTACCGGCCTCGGCGGGAAGGCGAACGGCAATCCCCGGCAGACCGGCTTCGATATCACCGCGGCCAGCGAGATCATGGCGCTCGTGGCGGTTGCGCGCGATCTCCACGACCTGCGCGAGCGACTGGGGAAGATCACCGTGGGCCAGACGTACGACGGAGAGCCGGTGACTGCCGAGCAACTTCGCGCCGCAGGCTCCCTCGCGGTCGTGCTCAAGGAGGCGATCAAGCCAAACCTCGTGCAGACCCTCGAAGGGCAGCCCGCGTTCGTCCACTGCGGGCCGTTCGCCAACATCGCGCACGGCAACAACTCGCTGGTCGCCGACCGGGTCGCGCTCAAGCTCGGCGACTACGTGGTCACGGAGTCGGGGTTCGCCTCGGACATGGGCATGGAGAAGTTCTTCGACATCACCTGCCGGATCGGGGAGCTGCGCCCGGACGCAGTCGTACTGGTGGCGACGGTCAGGGCGCTCAAGCATCACGCGGGCGATCCGGACGGTCGTCTCGACGCGATCGAGCTCGGCGCGCAGAACCTCGCCCGCCACATCGGGAT
>JALZOK010000075.1 GCA_030857225.1 Actinomycetota bacterium | reverse complement strand
GGGTTGCGCAACGTCAGGATCGACGCCGCGAAGACCTCGTTCCAGGAGATGATGAAGACGAAGATCGCGGCTGCGGCGAGTCCCGGCAGCGCGAGCGGCAGGGCGACGCGCCGGAAGGCCGACAGGCGGCTGCAGCCGAGCGTCATCGCGGCCTCCTCGAGCTCGACCGAGATGCCGGCGAAGACACTCGAGGTCACGAGCACCGCGAACGGGAGCGCGAGCGCCGTGTGCGCGAGCGCCACGCCGAGCACGCTGTCGTCGATCCCCCAGCGGATGTAGGTCACCGCGAGCGGGATCGAGAGGATGACGATCGGAAACGCCCTGGTGCTGACGACGGCGAGCCGGAAGGTGTCGGCGCCGCGGAAGACGAAGCGCGCGATCGCGTAGCCCGCGGGCGTCCCGACGCCGAGCGAGAAGAGCAGGGTGATTGCCGCGACGAGCGCACTGCGCTGGAGCGAGCCGATGATGCCCTCGGAGTTCAGGAAGAAGCGCATCGTCTCGGTCGAGAGGTCCCGTGGCACGAGGTTCTTCGGGTAGCGGTAGACGGCGTCCTGGGTCGAGAAGGCCGCCAGGGTGATGAAGTAGATGGGCAGGAGCACCCATAGCGAGAGCACCAGCGCTCCGCCGTAGAGGAAGACGCGCGGCAGCCAGACCCCGGGGCGCTGGATCATCGCGCGATCTGCTCCTTCGGCGTCCGCAACAGGCCCAGGACCAGTCCGGCCGAGACGACCGAGAGGACGAGGATGAGCGAGGCATAGGCAGCCGCCACGTTCGCGTCCATGTTCGCGGTCTGCCAGCGCCACGCCTCGGCCGCGAGCACGGTGGAGCCGCGGCCGGTGATGGCGATCACCGTCGAGAAGACCTCGAAGGCGAGGATCAGGCGGAGCAGCAGGGCAACCTGGATGGACGGCTTCAGCATGGGCAGGATCACGTACCGGACGCGCTGGTAGAGGCCGGCTCCGAAGACCTCGGCAGCCTCGGTGTAGTCCCGGGGAATGCCTTGCAGGCCGGCGACGAGGATGATCATGATCAGCGCGGTCGAGCGCCAGATCTCGGCGACCACGACCGTCAGGAGCAGCAGGCTCTCGCGAGAGGCGTTGATCCAGATGAAAGGCGTCTCGAGCAGTCCGATCCGCTCGAGCACCGTGTTCAGATAGCCGAGCTCCGTGAACATCGACGACCACACGATCCCGGCCGCGAGATCCGAGATCGCGAGCGGGAGCAGGAAGATGTAGAGGAAGATGCCTGCGCCTCGGAGCTTCGCGTTCAACAGGAGCGCCATGCCGAACGCCAGGACGAACTGGATCGGCACGATCACGAGAATCAGGAGGAAGGTGAAGCTCATCGCCTCGCCGAACGCGGCGTCGTCGACCATCGTCCGAAAGGCGCTGAAGCTCCAGCCTCCGGTCTCGTCTCTCAGAGCGAGCCCGAAGCTCTGGATCATCGGCCACACGAAGAAGAGACCGAGGTAGACGACGGTGGGGAGGATCAGCCAGTAGGGCAAAACCTCCCACCGTCGCTTTCGGCGCGTGAGCGGCGCGGTCTCTTCGGCTACCGACGTCACGCGACCTGGAATCGATGCTTTGTCGCTGCTACTTCACTCGGCAGGGATTTTTTCCACTCGGCGGGTCGGGCGCCCAGCACGGCGCTCCGGTCTTCTCGAAGATCGCTTGCAACAGGTCGCCCTGCTCCTTGAGAACGGTCTGGATGTTCTCGTTGTTGCGGACGATCCGCCTGAACGTGTCCTGGTAGACCTTGTTGAAGTTTGCGCCCTCGGCAGCGAGCCCGATCGGGAGCAGAGCCTGGACGGCGTCCTTCGCCTTCTGCTGCTTCCGCACAGCGGCCGCTTCGGCGAGCAGCCCTGGCGAAAGTCTTTTCGACAGCTGGCCACGAACGACCGGAAAGAATCCGAGAAGCGAGAGCACCTGTGCCTGGGAGCTCAGCGTGGTCAAATGCTTGATCAGCGCGTTCGCGCCCGACGGGTTCGGAGCGTTCTTGGGGACACCGAGCCCGACGATGACCGGCATGTATGCCCGCGCCTTCGGGCCCTTCGGGACCGGGAAAGCAACCAGGTCGTCCGGGCGCTGATCGAGCGCCGTCTTCAAGCGCGCGACATGGTCCCAGGCGAGCAGCACCTCCCCGCTCAAAAGCGGCTCCTGCATGAACGCATACGTGACCGATTGCGGATGGGTGAATTGCCAGAGCTGACGCATGTACGTCCAAGCCTGCACGGCCTCCTTCGAGCGGAACCCCGTGACGAATCCGCCAGTGAACGAAGGGATGAGGAAGCCCTGGGTGAAACGGTGGAGCAGACCGGTGTCGCTGCCGGGCAGCCCGAACCTGCTCTGTCCCGTGCCCTTGCGAATGGCCTTGGCCCACGCGAACACCTGCCCGTATGTGAGCGCATCGATGTTGGCTCCCTTGGGCATGTACTTGAGCACGTCCTTGTTAGCCACCATCACGTACGTCGCCTGCGAGTGGGGGACGTAGAACTGGGTTTTGGTGCCCAGCTTTCCGATCTTGACCAGGGGCGCGGGCAAGGTCGTGATCTGCTTGGTTACGGTGTCCAGACCACGCAGGAGACCCTCGTTCTGGAACGTGACGAAGTCGCCGTGCAGACCGATGAGAAGGTCGATGTTGCCCTTCCCGGCCTTCGCCTCCGCCCGAACACGGTCGACGAAGACATTCGTGCCGAGCGGTGCGAATACGGCGTCGACATCACCCTTAAAGCCCTTGAGAATGGTCTTGCGGATCGCCTCTTGCTCGGCGATCGTGCCGAACTGGCCGAAGAAGGCCGTGACCTTTCCGGCATTCTGGGCGGAGCCGGCGGTTGCGCGGCTCGCTCCGGCCAGACCGCCCAGCGCAAGCACGGCCCCGACGCCGCCGGCCTTTACGAGCGCGGAACGCCTATCGAATGACTCGTCCCAGGGGGACAAGTTGTGGTCGTGGTCGTTGCCGGTGCTCATGCGATCCTCCTGTGCCGGTAGGGAGCGTGCCACAACGATTCGACCAGCTGCACACTCATGACCTGAGCTCTCCAACCCACCTTCGGCGGAGACTTCTGCCCCATGCTCCTCCGATCCGGAAGCCAACGTTGCTTCACTTCGCGATCCTTATTTGCCATGCGGATGTAACAAAAAATGCAGTCGAAGTCAATGCTCGGCCCTCGGGCGTCACAGCGCTTTTGACTCCAGCCCGTCTTCGTGCAGCACGTCGAGGACGAGCGCCGCGGTCCATGCGAACTGCTCTCCGCCCTGACCCCGGCCGGTCTTGGGGCTGTAGTGCTCCCAGAAGCCGGCGCTCCGCGCCAGCTCGACGATCGCGCGGCGAACCTCCGCCGCGAGGGTCGGGTACCCATAGCGATCGAGACCGCGCTGCAGGACCCAGTTGAGGATCGGCCAGACGGGGCCCCGCCAGTACCGTGCCGGCTGGAAACCCGGATCGCTCGGAGCCAGGCTCGTTACGGCCCACCACCCGGCCTCGCCGACGGCGACCCGCGACTCCGCCAGCAGCTCGACCATCCGTTTACCTCGCTCGCGAGTCGGTACCCCCGCGTAGAGCGGCGCGAGGCCGGCGGCCGTTCGAGCTTCAACACGCTCTCCGGCTTTGACGTCGTAGTCGGTGTACACGGCGTGCTCGTCGTCCCAGAGCGTCTCTTCGAGAGCAGCCGCGGTGCTCTCCGCCCAAGTCTCGAACGGCTCCGGGTCGGCGCCGACGATGCGCGCGATCTCGGCCAGGTCCCGGTTCGACTGGACGAGGAGCGAGTTGAAGAGAACCGGCTGGAGCGCGAACGGCGTCACGCGTTTGATTCGTGAGGAGTCGTAGGCGAGCTCGCGAAACACGCTCACCAGGTAGACGTAGCGGTCGTACTCCCCGTCGGAAGGACGCTCGGTCGCCTCGGCAACGTCGACGTCCACCCGCTCGTACTCCGGCAACAGGGTGGGATCGAACGACATCCGTTTGAGCGCGACGTCCCAGAGCGGAGAGTTGTCCATGCCCGACTCCCACGGATGCCAGATCTCGACGAGACCGCCCTCGGTCCGTGCGCGCTCCCGGTACAGGTACCCGTGCCAGGCGCCGAGCTTCGGCAGGAGCTCCTCGAGGAAGACGGCTGCCCGTGCTCGGTCGTTCGCCAGGCGATACACCTGCAAGGCCGCCGTCGCGTGGATCGGGGGTTGGACGATGCCCGAGGTCCTCGGCGACGTCGGCACGTCGGGTGAGCGTTCCGTCTGCCAGAACTCGGGGCCGGGGAAGTACCGAGCCCCGTCCGTGAACACGATGTGCGGAAGGAGACCGTCGCGCCACTGTCCGGAGAAGAGCGAGCGAAGCTCGGTCTCCGCCCGCTCCTGATTCCAGGACGCATAGCCCATCGCGATGCAGGCCGCGTCCCAGCTCCATTGATGCGGATAGAGACGACGGTTGGGAGACGTCGCGTGACCCAGCCAGTTCGCCTCCAGCACCGCTTTCGCCTCGCCGATCAGCTCCGCGTCGTCAGCCGGCTCGGCTGTCTGTTCAATCTCGAGCAAGCGGTCGGTCACACTCGTCCCTTCGTATCGACCCGTATTGCAATCGTCAGATAACAAAATGCTCGCCTCGAAGTCAATACGCCCAGGGCAACCGCCTGTACGGCGAACCGACGCCGCGTTCATGAGTTCAAGGCGGACGTGCAGAGGGCGAAGCATCCGGTCGGGATACGACCGCGAATACGATGGGTTCGCGCGCACGCTCGAGGAGCATGTTGTCGCGGCGGAAACCCCGATGCGGCCGAGTAGAGTGCGGATTCTCTCGAACCCGATCGAGGACGCGATGGCGATCGATCCGCAGCAGCCGATTCCGCTCTATTTCCAGCTGAAGACCCTTCTTCTGGAGGAAATCCTGAGCGGGCATTACGGCGGCCCCGACCACCGGCTTCCGACCGAGCACGAGCTCTGCGACCGTTACAAGCTCAGCCGGACGCCGGTCAGCCGTGCGCTCTCCGAGCTCGCGGACGAGGGCGTGATCCTCCGGCACCGTCGTCGCGGATCGTTCGTCAACCCGCACTGGCTCAGTCGCAAGCCTGACCATCCCGAGGTCCGCGTCATCGTGCCGACCGAGGGCCCGTGGGCGCGGATGGTCCGGGATGCCGCCGGCGCACGAGACCAGATCAGCATCGTCAAGGTCCCGCGTCAGTCTCTCCACCAGACCCTCACGCATGCGGTCGCCGAAGGGCAGGCGCCCGATCTGGCGGTCATCGACTCGGTCTGGGCTCCAGAGTTCGCGGCTGCTGGCTTCATCCACGCCCTCGAGGAGTTGAACGAAGTCTGGGTCCGGCAGGAGCACGAGGTCGACTTCCTGGAGCCGCTCGTGCGGGCGAACCGGTACGAGGGGAAGACCTTCGGCGTCTCGCCCTTTGCCGACGCGAGCGGACTCTGGTACAGCAGGCGCAAGCTCGAGTCGCTCGGCCTCGCGCCCCCCGCGACCTGGGCCGAGCTTCGGATCGCGGGTCACGCGCTTGCCGCGGACGGCGTTCGCACTCCCATGGTCATGCCGGGCGGAGGCATGGCTGGAGAGACAACGACGTACTGCCTGATCGCCGTCCTGGCTTCGAACGGAGCTCACGTGCTCAAGCCCGAGGGAGTGGGTCTCAGCTCCCGCGAAACGGCGCAGGCGCTTCGCTTCCTCCGCAGGCTGGTCGAAGAGCGCATCGTCCCCTCAGAGGTGGTCGGGTACGACTGGACTCAGCCGGTTCGACTCCTCGCCGAGGGACGTGCAGCCCTCAGCCTCGGTGGCATCTACGAGGCTCAGACGCTTGCCGAAGCGCTGGGAGTCCATCACCACGATGTCTGGGATCATTTTTGCTTCACGCGTGTGCCCGCCGGCCCCAAGGGAACGCCGGCAAGCGTGGCCGGGGGGATGATGTTCACCATCTTCCGCCAGGCGGCGCAACCCAGGTTGGCGATGCAGCTTCTCCAGCGCGCCGTCGAGCCGGACGCGCTCGCCCGGGTCGCACGCTCCACTGGGCGGATACCTTCCCGACGCTCGGCGATCGAGCTCGTTGCCTCGGATCTTCCCTTCCTCTCGGAGATCGCCGAGATCATCGAGCTGGCCGTGGCAAGGCCCTGGATGCCCTCGTACCCGCGGGTTTCCGTGCAGCTGCAGACGATGCTCGAGGCGGTTCTCACCGGTCGGCTCAGTCCAGCCGCGTCCGCACAGCGGACCGCGGAGATGATCGGGGCGATCACCGGTCTTCCACTCGTACACGAGCTTGAAGGCGCGGCCGCCGCTGCCGCAGCTTGACCACGTGGAACCTCGCCAACTCCTGATCGCCGGAGCCCGCGCGCTCCTTACGGCCAACGACATGGGGCCGTTCGTCCGGCCGGGGAAAGAGCTTTACCCGCACCAGTGGAACTGGGACTCGGCCTTCGTCGCCCTCGGGCTGGCACACGTCGATCCCGAACGCGGGCGAGCGGAAGTGCGATCGCTCCTCAGTGGGCAGTGGAGCGACGGGATGGTCCCGCACATCGTGTTCCATTTCCCTGCGCCCGACTATTCCCCGGGATCGGAGTTGTGGGACTCTCGAGCGTGCGAGCAGGCGCCCGCTGTCCCCACGAGCGGCCTCACGCAGCCGCCGGTCCTCGCCACCGCAGTCCGTGTGCTGCATGAGGCGTCGCCCGAGCTGTCGTTCCTGGAGGAGGTCGTTCCTCGGCTCGAGCTGTGGCACGAGTGGCTGCACCGTGAGCGGGCCGTCGACTCGGGTCTCGTCGCCATCGTCCATCCCTGGGAGGCGGCGGACAACTCGCCGCGGTTCGATCGGGCGCTGGCGCGGCTGGAGGTCGAAGGCGAGCTCGAGATCAGGCGGACCGACAGCCACGAGATCGACGCCGCAGAGCGGCCGACCGACCACGACTATGTGCGCTACCTGTACCTCGTCCGCCGGCTTCGAACGCAGGGCTACCGACCCACCCTCGAGAACTGGCCGTTCGTCTTTGTCGATCTCACCTTGAACTCGATCCTGGCGGCGGCCGAGGACGACCTCGCCTGGCTCTGGGGTGAGCTCGGCGGGGACGGTGCGCGGGCGAGCGTTGCCGCCGGACGCCTCCGCGAGGCGCTCGCTGACCGCTGGGACGAATCCAGCGCGGTCTATGTCGAGGACGACGATGACTCGATGACGGGTGACGAGACGATCGACGCGATGTTCCCGCTCTATGCCGGCGTTCCGCAGCCGGAGCAGGCGCGTCGTCTCTTCGACGAGGCCCTCTGGTCGCCGACCCGGTTCGGTCCCTCGCCCGAGGCGCCGTGGCCGGTAACCTCAGCGTCGAAGTCGAGCCCCGCGTACGACCCGCGACGCTATTGGCGCGGCCCGGTCTGGGTAAACATCAACTGGTTCTTCATCCAGGGCCTCGAACGATACGGGCTCCAGGCCGAGGCAGACGAGCTACGGCGGATGACGCTCGAGCTCGTCAGCCGGTCCGGGTTCGTCGAGTACTACGATCCGAGGACCGGCGAGGCCCTCGGCGTGAGTGACTTCTCCTGGAGCGCGGCGCTGACGCTCGACCTCCTGCTGCGTAGGTGAGCAACGCTCGTCTACGGCTCGCGTTTGTGGGGGAAACCATGTTTCTCCCACAAGCCCCCTTCTTCTCGAAAGCGTGGGGAAGGTCCCGGTTGCCCACGCCCCTCCCCGCTCAGGGACCAAAGATCGGCCCATGAGCTACGACCCGAATCCTCGCTACCCACTCACGGGAGGCGAGGTCGAGCGCGGTTTCGGCGCGTTGGCCGGCTCGCTCGCCGAGACGCGCCCTCGAACGCTCGCGATCGACGGGCCCGCAGCGCTGCCATGGAGTGGCTTCCTCACCCGCCTCGGCGAAGCGCTCGCCGGACGGGACCTCACCGCCGAGCTCGTCGATGCTCGCCACGCTCTATCTCCCTGGAAGGAGATCCAGCAACGCACGGACGCGAGCTTGCTCCCAGGCGACCCTGTATTCGGCCGCATCTTCGAAGGATCGCTGGCCGACCTCTTCGACGAGCTATCAGACGCAACGGGAACTGGCGCAAACATTGTCGTCATCTTCGGCCCGGGCAGCGCCCTCTTCGAGCACGACCTGCTCTGGTACGCCGATCTTCCGAAACGAGACAGCCTTGCGGCCGTCCGACACGGCGAGGCCGGCAATCTCGGGCAGCCGGTCGGCGAGGCCGGATCCGAGCAGCGTCTCCTCTTCGTCGACTGGCCCGTGCTCGAGCGGCACAAGCAGGAGCTCCTTCCCCGACTCGACCTCTACATCGATCTGGGCGAGCCCGAGACGCCTCGCTCGCTCGACGGGGAGACGCTTCGACGCTCCCTGCACAAGCTCGCCGGGAGGCCCTTCCGCATCCGTCCGACCTTCTTCCCGGGGCCGTGGGGTGGTCAGTGGCTCCGCGATGTCCTCGGGATCTCGACCGCTGCCCCGAACCTTGCCTGGTCGTACGAGCTGATCACCCCCGAGAGCGGGATCCTCTTCGGCCCAGACGATCCTGTCGAGGTCGGATTCGAGCTCCTCATGGCGGCGGAAGGCGAGCGTGTTCTCGGAGCCGAGCTTGCTGCCCGCTTCGGGGTCTCGTTCCCGATCCGGTTCGACTATCTGGACACGTTCGGGGGAGGCCATCTCTCGATTCAGTGCCACCCCACCGAGCAGTACATGCGCGAGAAGTTTGGACTTCCGTACACGCAGCACGAGACGTACTACGTCGTGGATACCAAGCCAGGGGCCGAGGTCTTCCTCGGGCTGCGGGAGGACGCCGACCTCGAAGCCTTTCGAGTCGAGGCGACGCGCGCGGAGAATCCGGGACTCGAGCTGGACCCGAAGCGCTATCTCCAGACGCATCCGGCCGTTCGACATCGCCTGTACCTGATCCCTGCAGGCACCGCGCACGCGAGCGGCGCTGACAATCTCGTGCTCGAGATCAGCGCCACCCCGTACCTGTACACGTTGCGCTTCTACGACTGGCTGCGCCGGGACTTGGAAGGCGAGCTGCGGCCGGTGCATCTCGCCCATGCATTCTCGAACCTCGACTCGTCGCGCTCGGGCGACTCCGTTCGCCGTGATCTCATTCCGGAACCGAAGCCGATACGCCAGGGAGTGGACTGGGTCGAGCTCGAGCTCGGCAGGCTTCCCGATCTCTTCTTCGCCGTCCACCGGCTCGACTTCGAAGAGGCGATCGAGGACGACACGGCAGGGCGGTTTCACGTTCTCAACCTCGTCGCCGGTGAGCGGATCGAGATCGAGTCCGGCGCAGGCGAGGTGCACGGGCTCGCCTACGCGGAGACGATCGTTGTCCCGGCGTCGGTTGGTCCGTATCGGCTTCGGCGTGTCCGCGGAGGCGCCTGTAAGGTCGTCAAGGCTTTCGTCCCGTGACGAGCGGCACTGTCGTGGGCGCCCTCGACATCGGTGGCACGCACGTCTCCGGCGGCCGGGTGAACGTCGCCGCCGGTTCGCTCGAAGCTCGAAGCCGGGCATCCGAGCCGCTGCCGGCCGCGGCCGGTCGCGCGGAGCTGCTCGCGGCCATCTCGCGGGTGACGCGTTCAATCGCAGAGCCGGGTCTGACGGGTCTCGGCGTTTCCGTCCCCGGCCCCTTCGACTACGCGAGCGGCGTATCCGAGATCACTCACAAGCTCGCGGGCCTCCATCGCGTGGACATGCGTTCGGAGCTGCACGCCGTGTCCGCTCTGAACCCGGCGGCCATTCGTTTCCTGAACGACGCCGAGGCCTTCCTGCTCGGCGAATGGTGGGCCGGCGCCGCGCGCGGACACGTTCGCGCCGTCGGAATCACCCTCGGAACCGGGCTCGGATCCGCGTTCAGCGACGATGGCGAGATCGTGCGCTCAGGAGTCGGCGTGCCTTCGCGGGGTGAGCTGTACAGGGTCCAGTTTCGCGGCGCGGCAGTCGAGCAGACGATCTCGCGGGCTGCTCTTCTCGTCGGCTACAACACGCGGGCGAACGAAAGCATCGACGTCGAGCAGATCGCTGATCGCGCAAAGCTCAGTGACCCGGCAGCGCGCCGTCTTTTCGCCGACTTGGGGACAGCTCTCGGTGAGTTTCTGACCCCCTGGCTTCGATCCTTCGAGCCGAGCTGCCTCGTCGTCGGCGGCTCGATCGCGCGCTCCTGGGACCTCTTCGAAGGCACTCTGCGAGCCGAGCTCGAGCCGATTTCGGGACTGCAATCCGTGACGGTCGCCGCGCAGTTGGAAGATGCACCGCTCCTCGGCGCAGCGTACTACGCGGCGGAGCAGTGATGGCAGAACGTGAGCTCGACCCACAGGTCGAGGCGTACCGTCGCGAGCGGCATGCCGCCGGGGCCCGCCCGGTGCATGAGCTCTCCGTCGCCGAGGCACGTGCGGCGGAGCTCGCCGAGCCCGAACCAGGGGCTTCGCAGGAGCCCGTCGCCCGCGTTCTCGAGCAGCTGGTGCCTGGCTCTGGCGCTGACATCCCGGTGCGCCTCTATTTGCCCGACGACATACGGCCGGCGCCGGTGCTCGTCTTCTTCTTCGGCGGCGGCTGGGTGCTCGGCTCGCTCGCCGCCGTCGACCCGGTCTGCCGACGAGTTGCGAACGCAACGCCTTGCGCGGTCGTCTCGGTGGCGTATCGCCGAGCCCCTGAGAATCCGTTCCCCGCTGCTCTCGAGGACTGCTACGCGGCAACGCGTTGGGTCGCAGAGCGCGGCGCCGAGTTCGGCTTGGATCCAGAACGCCTCGCAGTCGGCGGCGCCAGCTCCGGTGGCAATCTCGCGGCCGCGGTCGCGCTTCTCACGCGCGAGCGTGAAGGCCCAGCGCTGGCGCTCCAGCTGCTCGTCTATCCGCCGCTCGATCATCGCGCCGATACCCCGTCGATGCGCGAGACGCTCGATCCGGTCTTCTTCGGGCGCGAGGACCTCGCGTGGTGCTGGTTCAACTACCTCGCCGAGCCCGCAGACGGTGACAACCCGCTGGCCTCGCCTCTCCGCGCACAAGAGCTTCACGGACTTCCTCCGGCGCTCGTGATCACCGCCGAGCTCGACCCGCTTCGCGACCAGGGCGAGCTCTACGCCGCGCGACTCACTGAGGCGGGCGTGTCAACGGAGCTAGTGCGCTTCGACGGCGCAGTGCACGGCTTCTTCTCGAAAGCGGATCGATTCGACCCAGGCGCCGAAGCGCAGGCGCTCGCGGCAGCTGCGCTTCGGCGCGTGTTCGGACAACTCCCCTACGGATAGGGATCGTCGCCGGTGCTGGTCGTCGTCGTGGTGCTTGTGGTCGTCGCCGGCGGCGGGACGGTCGACCCCGCCCGGGTCTGACCGCGAATCTCCCCTGCCATATTCCTCTCCGTGTGCACGTTCACGTAGGCGCCCCCGGTCAGCAGCGCCTGCACGGTTCCAGCCCGTGCCTTCACCGAGCCATGCGCGCCACTTCGGCAGGGACCGCAGAGGGCGACCGAAACCGGCCCCGGCCGGCCTCGCTTACCCAGATGCACGTGGGCGGCAGTTGCCTTGCCGCTCAGCTCGCGAAACGTCAAGCGCCAGGTGAGCGTTCCTGTCGTGCCTCTGCGCTCGAGCGTCGCCACGAAGCTTCCGCGGGCGTTCGCGGGCGTACCCTTCGGCTTGGGAACCTCTTGTCGAGCATCGAGCCCGGCCGTCAGCCGAACGGCCTCGGCGGCCGCGCTCGCCTCGCCGCCGGCAGTGCCGATCCCCGCCCACAGACCAGCCGCGAACACCGGTGCTGCCGCTGCGCACCACATGAGCCTTCGCACTTCGAGCATCGTGATCGACCTCCAGTGTGGTTGGTTTCTCCAACTCTTCGCGAGAATCCGCTCGACCGGATCTACTAGAAACCTGTCTAGCATGATCGCGTGCCCGTGATCGCCTGGATCCTCGTTGCTGGATTCCTGGGAGCGCTCGCTTCGGCGGCGCTCCTGTGGCGGGCGCTTCGCCGCTCGCGGGCGCAGTCCGCGCGCACGGATGAGCTGGTCGCCGAGGGGCGCAAAGCGGTACGGGCTGCGGCCGAAGAGGAAGCGACCACCCAGGCCGGGCTGCTCCGAATCTCGATCGCCCGCGCGCACGCCGACTCCCTCTCCACCTACGTTGCCGAGGAGCGCCGGCTCTCCGATCAACGCCGCGGAGAGCTCGGGGTTCGCGAACGGGAGCTCTCCGAGCGGCTGGCCGAGATGGTCGCCACCGTCGAGAGACGTGTCGAAGAGCGCTTGCGCGCCTGGGAGGCCGATCTCGAGCGTGCACAGCGTGCGCTCGAAGGGGAGGTCTCGAAGCTCGAGCAGCAACAACGGCAGCAGATCGCCGTCGTCGAGACGCGAATCGATACCGAGGCCGCGGAGCTCGGAACCGTCGTCGACCAGCAGCGCGCCTCGGCTGTCCGTCTTCGCGAAGAGCTCGAGCGAACCACGAGAGACGCTCTCGCGCAAGCACTCGAGGATCTGCAGCTGCAAGCGGACGATCGCCGTCGGACGATCGACGACGTCAACGAGCGCTTCCGACAGCACGAGCACGCCGTAGGTGAGCAGGTCGACCGGGCTGAGGGCGAGACCCGGACGCGGATCGAGGTCGCGTTCGCGGAGCTCGAGAAGCGGCAGGTAGCGGAGCTCGAGCGGGCGACGGCCCGCGAGGTCGACCGGCTCTCGGAAGCGGGCGCGCTGGAGTTCGAGAACCGCATGCGCGCTATTCGGGAGGAAGCAGCGAGCCGGCTTCGCGAAGAGCTCGACCGCACGGCCGAGACATTCCTGCGGCGGGCGGACGGCCTGATCGCCGACCAGCTACAGCAAGCTGCGACGGCGGCGGCTCAGCGCCTCGACGACCGGATCGTCGAGCTCGCCCGGCGCTACGAGGCGGTGCGCTCGCCCGCCGACGTATAGCGCTTCGGTTCAGCGCCGAGCAAAGGCCAACTAACTCGCGAAGGGAACGTCTCTATGACACCGAATCCACGCCCATGGCCGAGACGACCGAAGCCCCACTCTGGAACGAGAACGAGCCCGCGAAGGTCGAGAGCTGGCGCCTGCACATCCTGCTCGAGGCCGGGTATCCGGTTCATCTCGCCGAGCGGATCGCCGGCAGCGAGGTCGATCTCCACGATGCAGTCGAGCTGGTGACGCGCGGCTGCGACTACACCACCGCCGCTGAGATCTTGCTGTAGGGCCGGTTACCCTGCGCCCGTGGCGAAGATCGAGCCGGTGCTCTACGGCGACCGCAAGGTCTACACGGTGTCAGCGTTCAATCGCGGGGTCGCACGCTTCCTCGGCGGCCTGCCCACGGTCTGGGTGGAGGGTGAGATCCAGGAGCTCCGCCGCAACGCCGCCTGGGCGAACGTCTTCCTGACACTGAAGGACCCGAAGACCGGGGCGACGCTGAAGGTCACCATCGCACGGACCGCGTATGACCGCCTGCAGCTCGGGCTTGCAGAAGGCGAGACCGTGCACGCCTCGGGACGGGCGGAGCTGTACGAGCTGAAGGGCGAGCTCGGCCTGCGGGCCCTCACGCTCGAGCGGGTTGGCGTCGGTGGCCACCTCGTCGCGCTCGAGCGCCTCAAACGTGAGCTGGCGGCGGAAGGGTTGTTCGCGCTCGAGCGCAAACGCCCGCTCCCGCGTGTGCCGCGCGCTGTGGGCATCCTCACGGGAGCAGACGCAGCAGCGCGCGGGGACTTGGTGACGACGATGGGCAGGCGTTTCCCCGCGACGAAGGCGGTCGTCTGCGAGACCCGTATCCAGGGGCGAGGCGCACCCGAGGCGATCGTCGCCGGCCTGCGGACTCTGGCAGCGCATCCGGAGGTCGACGTCGTCGTGCTCACGCGCGGCGGTGGCAGCTTCGAAGACCTGCTCCCGTTCAGCGCGGAGCTCGTCGTTCGCGCGGTGGCCGCGTGCCCCGTGCCCGTCGTCTCGGCGGTCGGACACGAGCAGGACTCGCCATTGTGCGATCTGGCGGCGGACGCGCGCGCGGCAACCCCCACTGCCGCAGCAGCGCTTGTCGTTCCCGACGAGCAGGAGCTCCGGGTCAGTCTCGAGGCATGCAGGCAGCGCCTTGCCGTCTCGATCCGCACGCTCCTCGAGCGCGACCGAGCAAGTCTCGAGCGACAGGGAGAACGCCTGCGCGCGGCGCCCCGCCTGCTCTTCGAGCGGCGGCGCGCGGCGCTCGATCATTCCGGCGCGCGTCTGCAGGCGCTCTCTCCGCTCGCGACCCTCGCCCGCGGCTACGCGATCGTCCGCGCCGGCGGAGAGGCAGTGCGCACGGCCGAAGCAGTGAGTTCAGGCGACCGGCTCGAGATCGAGCTCGCGACAGGCGCGCTCGGCGCCCGGGTCGAGGAGGTCCGGTCGTGAACGAGAAGCGTACGTTCGAAGAGCTCGAGAAAGAGCTCCAAGACGTCGTGCAACGCCTGGAGCGCGGCGACGTGGCGGTAGACGACGCGATCGCGCTCTTCCGACGCGGCGAGGAGCTCTACCGGGCGTGCGTCGAGCGGCTCCGGGCGGCCGAGCTCAGGATCGAGGAGCTCACGCCTCCAGCGTGACAGAAGCCCCTGCTTCGTGTATGAATCGCCCCATGGCGAAGCCCACACCTGATCTGCTCCGCAAGGTTCCGCTCTTCGCCGGGCTCGACGACAAGGAGCTCACGAGCCTGGCCGACGAGTTCAACGAACGCAGGTT
>JALZOK010000016.1:30673-48428 GCA_030857225.1 Actinomycetota bacterium | reverse complement strand
GGTCGAGATGCCGAGCTGCACACAGACCGCCGGCGCCTTCGGCTTCGCCGGCTTGACCACCGGGGGCTTGAACACCGGGGGCTTCGGCTTCGGCGGCTGGATCACCGGCGGGGTCACGACCGGCGGGGTGACCACCGGAATGATGACCTCGGGGATGGTCTCGACCACGGGTGGAGTGCGCTTGCAGTCGTCGTTGCCCTCTTCGCCATCCTTGCCGGCGTTGGCAGGGAGTCCGTCAGGACACGGGGGGGTCGTACCACCGCCGCCTCCGGTGTCTCCACCGCCGCCGCCTCCGCCGCCTCCGTCGCCTCCGCCGCCGCCGCCGCCGCCGCCGCCGTTAGGTGCCGGACAATCGTCGACGCTCGGCTCTCCGCCCTGACCCCCACCCGTGCGCGTATCAAACGCAATCACGATCGAGCGCCCGTGCGCGTCGGCGAACTCAGAGCCGATGACGACCGGGTGTACGGGGATGGCGTTGACGGAGACGCTGATCGGGTTGTTGCCCGTCTGAAGGCGCTCGTCCACGCCGGGCGTGCCGACGTACTTACAGACGAAGACCTTCTCTCCGTTCTGGTGGCTCGCCGTGCCGGCCGCCGCGAATCCGAAGACCCCGACGACAATCATGGCGACGAACAGGTAGAGCTTCCTCGTACGATTCCGTTCTCGTCGAGAGGCATCTCCCCCGCGATACCGACTAGAAACAGCGACTTTCAGCAGCCGCCTCAGGTTGCCGACGTTCCCCATCGTTTTTCTCCCTTCGCTCTCTATCGCGACGGACCCTTGCGCTTCCCCCTCGAGCTACCAAGGCAGCGGGTCGTCTTGAGTGTCTGGACTGACTGTATGACCCGGCTGGGGTACCGCAATCCCTCATCCGAGGGTCGTAGAGGACAATCGAGAGAACCCGGTACCCCCGGACGGGGGCCTCCTTCGTGCCGTACCGGGGGTACGAGCGCATCGTGGGCCGAAACCGAGCGGTCGATACGACGGTGGCGTCGGCGGCCTGTGCCACACTGGCTGTGATGCGAGTCGTGATCGCCGACGACCACCGGCTCGTCCTCGACGGGATCAAGCGCGCGCTCGAGGCCGACGGCAACTTCGAGATCGTCGGCGAGACGCAGACGGGCACCCAGGTACTGGCGCTCGTCGGCAGGACGAAGCCCGACCTCGTCCTCCTCGACGTCCGCATGCCGCACATGGACGGCCTCGCGTGCCTGGACGAGATCAAGCGCCGTCACCCCGACGTCAAGGTCGTCATGCTGTCCGCGTCCACGAGCTCCGACCTCGTCGACGCGGCGCTGAGACGCGGCGCCACGGCCTACATCGTCAAGACGGTCAACCCAGACGATCTACCGGCGACGCTGCGCCAGGCCCTCGAGGGCAACATCCACACGGCGCTCGGAATGGACGAAGAGCGCGCGGGAGCGAAGTCGCTCGGCCTCACCGAGCGGGAGCTGACAATTCTCGGCGCACTCGCGCGCGGCCTCTCGAACGACGAGATCGCGAAGGAGTTCTGGGTGGCCCCGCAGACCGTCAAGTTCCACCTGACGAACATCTACCGCAAGCTCGGAGTGAAGAACCGCACCGAGGCCACGCGCCTCGCCTACCAGCACGGCCTGGTCGAGAGCCCCCTCTACGCGGAAGAGTAAGTAGCCCTTGTGAGCTGGGTACGGCGGGTCGCGGGGGAGGAGTTCCTCCTCGTCGTCCTCTATGCCGCCTTCGGAATCGTCTTCCTCACCGTCTTCCCGCCGACGCTTCTCGTCGCAGATAGCTGGCTGACCCTCGTCGCAGGTCGTGAGGTCGTGGAGCACGGCCTTCCGAGCGTCGACGAGATCACCGTGCTCGGGCTCGGCCAGACGTGGACCGACCAGCAGTGGGGTGCCCAGCTCATCGCCTACGGATCGCACGCGCTCGGAGGACACGGTCTCCTCGCGGTCGTCGTCGCGCTGTTCGCGGTCGGAGCGTTCGCGATCGCCGCAGTCGGCGCCCGTACGCTCGGAGCCGGGCCTCGCTCGATCCTGCTCATCTTCTTTCCCGTGCTTCTGGCCGCGCCCTGGACGTTCACGATCCGGGCGCAGGTCTTCGCGCTTCCGCTGTTCACGGGCCTCATCTGGCTTCTCGCATCCGAGGCACGGAACCCCAGCCGCCGTGTCTACACCGTCTTCCCGCTCCTCGTGGTCTGGGCCAACACCCACGGGTCGGTTGCACTCGCCGCGATGCTCGCGATGCTCCTCGGCGCAATCGAGCTCGCGAGGTCTCGTGGACGCTCAGGATTGCGGAGCGTCGCTTTGCTGGCGCTCTCGCCGCTCGCCTTGCTGGCGACGCCGTACGGACCGATCGACACCGCCCGCTACTACCACCTACTCCTCGTCGACCCGCCGTTCGGTCGCGAGCTCGTGACCGAGTGGCGCCGAAGCGATCCGGGCTGGGACACGCTCGTCTTCTATCTCCTCACCGCGCTCGCGCTCCTCGCGGTCGTCAAGGGACGTCGCCGGCTGACGCTCTTCGACATGGCGGCGCTTGCGTTCACCTTCGCAGGAGCGGTCCTCGCCATCCGCGGAATCCCCTGGTTCGCCCTGTCGTGCCTCGTGCTCGTGCCGGTCGCCCTCGGCCCGCTGCTCGAAGAACGCACGAAGCGCCTACCGCGGGTACTCGACCGCGCGCTCTCGTATGGCGCGGTCGCCACCCTCGCGCTCGTGGCGATCCTCGCGCTCGCCCGCGACGACAGCTGGTACCTGAAGAACTGGCCCGAGGGAGCCGTTGCCGCTGTGAGCGACTCGCTGGAGCCGGAGACCCGCGTATTCGCCACGAGCCGCGATGCGGACTGGATCCTGTGGCGCATCCCCGAGCTACGGGGCCGCCTAGCCTACGACGTGCGCTTCGAGATCTACGACCGCGAGACGTTCGAGCAGATCGTCCGCTTCCGCGGCGAGCAGGGGGACGACTGGAAGTCGCTGGCGGACGGCTACGAGGTCGTCATCTTCGAGACCAACCAGGAGCCGTCCTCGCACGTCGACGACTTTCTCGCCGAGCCGGGCACCCGTGCGCGCTATGCAGACGATCGAGTTACGGTGATCCAGCGGCCGGCGCCGGCTTCAGGCTGAAGATTCGCCAGCGAGCCGGCAGCGGCTTCAGCGCCAGTGCAATGGTCAGAGCAGCCGCCGCGATCGCAAGCGCGGTCTGGAATGTTGTTCCATTTGCGACCTCTTCGGAGCCCCACATCAAC
Source organism: Actinomycetota bacterium (assembly GCA_030857225.1). Taxonomy (GTDB): domain Bacteria; phylum Actinomycetota; class Thermoleophilia; order Gaiellales; family Gaiellaceae; genus GMQP-bins7. Next base: position 45,205 of record JALZOK010000016.1, on the reverse strand, counting down.
AACGGAACGAACCAGACCGGGCCGAGGCGAGGGGAGGCTACGGCGACAACGACGAGTAGCAGGGAGAAGTAATGCAGCCAGACGATGGGGGTGCACGCGATAACGGCCGCCATCGCCAGGATGAAGCCCCGGCGCTCGTCTCCGCGCCGAGCCACGACGATCGCGGCAACGAGCACAGCCAACGCTGTGGCCATCCAGATCAGCCGGGCGGCCGAGTGTCCGGTACCAAGGTCGAGCGCAACCGCGTACACGGAGTAGCCCCACTCGTCCATCCGCTCGCTCAGTTCTCGCAGGCGAGACGGATAGTCGACGAGGCCGACGAAGCCGATCACAGCCCAGGATCCCACGGCGACCGCGAGCGCTACGCCCGCGGTCCAGAGCACCGCGCGGAGTCGATTGGTCACGAGCAGCCAAAGACCGAGCGGCCACAGAAGCTGCTTGGCGACGATCGACACCCCCAGAGCCATGCCCGACGCAGCCGGCCGGCCACGGAACCGCCAGACGAGCGCCGCCGCCAGTCCGAGGAGGATGGAGATGCTCTCGCCGTGGACGCCGGACAGAATGGGCGGCCACAGAAACGCGAGCCCGTAGCAGCGCCAATCTCGCACCCCGACCGCCCAGAGCGTTCCCGCGACCGCGGCGATCAGGATCCCCGCGAACAGAATCGCTCCGGAATCTCCCGGAAGCCAGGTGAAGGGGATCGTGACGAGCGCGATCAGCGGCGAGTAGACGTACGCGGAGCCGTCCACGAGGTTCGGATCGTCCAGGCTCTGATAAGGGCTCACACCGTCGAGAATGGAATCCGCCGCACGCAGGAACGCGAGCCGGAACGTCCATCCCCCGCCCCCTGCGACGAGATCCCCGAGGATGGCGACGAGAGCGAAGAACGGGAGCAGACCGAACACGGCCACCGAGCCGATGAAGAGCAGGAGCTTCCGCCGTCCGACCTCCGGCAATGATCGTGCTCTCATCGGGCGACCGCCGCCGGCAAGCGCCGGACGGTGGGCTCCGAATCGCGTCCGGCGAGAACGACGGCGAACACTGCGACGACAACGAGGGTGGGAAGAAGCGGTTGGATCGACTCGCCATTCCCGTTCAGGGGCGTGAGCCAGAGCAGGAGAGGCACCAGCCAGACCGCCGAAAACCGCGGCCGTGCGATCGCGAGCGGGACGAGCAAGAGGACAAGGTAGTGCAGCCACACGATGGGTGTGAACGCGAGAGAGGCGGCCAGCGCGAGCGTGAACGACCGAAAATCTTCGCCCCTTCGAGTGAAGACGACGCAGCCGACGAGCAGCGCCACGCCAACGAGCAACGCCACCAACCGAGCCGCGGCGTCGCCGAGCCCGAGCGCACCTGCGACGCCAACGAGCGAATAGCTATCCGCGGCTTCGAGATCCGCAAGCCGCCGTAGCATCGTGGGATACTGCTCGAGGCCGTCGAAGCCGAGCCCTGCCCAGGCGATGAGCGTGACGCCGGCTCCGATGATCAGCGCGTACGCGGACGGACGCAGACGACGGGTCGCGAGGGTCCACACGAGGAGCGGCCAGAGAATGATCTTGGTCGCCACCGCCAACCCGACCGATGCCGCCAGCGGCCACGTTGTCGCGCGGTACCGCCATGCGAGCGCGGCGGCGAACGCGAGGAGTGCGGACGAGCTCGCCATGTGCAGCGCGTTCGTCGTCGGCGCCCAGAGAAGCATGGCCGCATAGCAGCGCAGGTCCCGAACTCCCAGAACGAAGAGAGTCGCGCCGAGAAGCGCAGCCACGCCGAGCACCGCGAGGATGGACGCAACGCTCTCCGGGACGAGCGTGAACGGAATCACGAGATATGCCAGGAGCGGCGGGTAGACGTAGGCCGTCTGCGAGGCGAGCGCGGGGCCCTCGACCGGCGGGAAGGGCGACTCTCCGTCCAAGATGGCGTGAGCTGCAGGCAAGAACGCGCCGCGAAAGTCGAACCCGATCGAGCCCGGGTTCAATCCGTCCACGAATGTCACCAGGGACAGAACCGCCAGCGCGACGAGCGGAGCGATACCCATCGCGTAGAGAACGCGCGCAGGGCGTGCGGGCGCCGCGAGCTCGCCCCCTGAAGCGACAACCTCGTTCATCCTGAGATCTCGAAGGCGCCAGGCCGGAGGCAGGCAAAAGAGGCGTCGACGGCGTGAGTCATCGACCGCATCCTCTGATGATGGCTCGCAGCCCGGAAGGGGCGGCGTGTCCATGGTCTAGTCGCAACCCACCCGGTCGGCCAGTTGTGCGGCTTGGAATCGGCACCGAATCTCAGAAGTGGCCCGTGGCCGTCACGGGTGCAGCGATCCCAATCCCCGGCGCTCCGGCGCCCCAGAGGAGGTCCTCCCGCATGAGTGACATCCTGTTGCACGCACAGGTCCGCGTGCAGTCCGCTCTTTACTCCCTCCGCCATCGGCAGGAGGGGCAGGGTCTGGTCGAGTACGGCCTCATCATCGCCTCGATCGCGATTCTTCTGATCATCGCGATGCTGTTCCTGGCCGGCAAGATCGACGATCTGTTCTCGAACACCGGCACGAGCGTCGAGGATCCGGGGCCGCTGCCGTAAGACAGCCCCTCGGGCTGGCCACGCGGAGTGGTTTGGTCCGACGACGTTTCAAACGTACGTGCGCCGGCCCGGTTCTCCCTCGACCGGGCCGGCGTGCGACCCTCGCGTTCGGCTCAAGGAGGTTGAGGCCGGCCGCTCGGTTGTCAAGTGGAGGCCCCCTGGGCCGCGAAGTGGATGACTCATCGGACTGCGCCAGCCAGAAAGCCGAACGTCTAGGCGCAACCGACCGGTCGGCCAGTTGTGCAGCAGGCCCTTCCTGGCGACCCTGAGAAGTGCCCAGTCACACAACACACATGGGTGCAACTCTCAACCATCGGCGCTTCGGCGCCCCGACAACGAAGGGGAGGTCTCTCTCAATGAGTGACATCCTGTTGCGCGCACAGGTTCGCGTGCAGAGCGCCATCTACTCTCTCCGCCATCGGCAGGAGGGGCAGGGCCTCGTCGAGTACGGCCTCATCATTGCCTCGATCGCAATTCTCTTGATCATCGCGATGCTGTTCTTGGCCGGCAAGATCGACGATCTGTTCTCGAACACCGGCACGAGCGTCGAGTCTCCGGGGCCGCTGCCGTAGTAGTAGTCCCGGCCGGCCGCTCCTTGCGGTCTCGGCCGGATGAGATACCCGGCAACGGGAACGTGCGTCGGCTCGGTCACCCCCTCGACCGGGCCGGCGCACTTGTCTCACGGGTTCGGAAGATCACCCTTTCGGAATCCCCGCATGAGGGGCACAATGGGGGAACTCACCGGTCTTCTTGGGGAAGGGACAAATGCTTAGGTTCAAGGCAAGGCGAGCCGATAGGGGCTCTATGGTGTCCGGAGTGCGCGCGAACGCCTCTCGAGGGAGACGTCGGCGTGAGCGCGAGAGCGGTCAGGCGCTCGTCGAGTTCGCCCTGATCCTGCCGCTCTTCCTGATGATCGTGGTCGGAATCATCCAGTTTGGCATCGGCCTGAACTTCTGGCTCGACATGCAGCGCATCGCCAACCAGGGCGCCCGCTGGGCCGTGGTGAACGAGTATCCCGGCTGCCCGCGGACACAGTTGCCCGCCACCCCGTGCACTCCGTCGCTCCAGGAGTACCTCGCCGATGAAGAGGTGGCTCGCGGCGAGAACATGACGGTCCGTATCTGCTTCCCGAACGGAGCGAGTGCAAACACCGCCGGCAACCCCGTCAAAGTCAAGATCACCCAGCCGCTCAACTTCCTTTCCGTCGTGACCTTCTTCACGCCCGGTAGTGGATTGAACATCGACCTTACGGCCGAAGCGACGATGCGGCTCGAACAGAATGCAAGTCGATACGTGGCGAACGGAAGCGGGACATGCTGAAAGCTCGTGCGCAGAAACCTCGGACTCGTGCGCGCGACGAGAGGGGTGCCTCGGTCGTGCTCTTCTCGGTCGTTCTCCCGATCATCTTGCTGATGGGTGTCATCACGGTCGACGTCGGTAACTGGTGGGTGCACAAGCGACACCTGCAGACTCAGGTTGATGCGGCGGCCTTTGCCGGAGGTTCGCAGTTCGTAGGTTGCTTCTTGAATCCGACTGATGCCAATGACGAGATCAAGACCGAGGCGCTGAAGTACGCAGGCGACTATCTGAGGCCGATCACGGCTCCCAGCAGAACGAACCTACAGGTGCAGGAGCCGGGCGACGTGCGTGTCGCCCTCAACAGCGCCAGATACTGGGCATCGACGGATGGCATGAACCCGGTCAACGGCTATGGCCTCGACGAAACAGCTGACGGGGATCCGACGACCCCGGCAATCGACCCTTCCGATCCCTGCAGTGCGAGGTTCCTCGACGCCAAGGGCACGGATGACGAAGCTCCGTTGCTTTGGGGCTTGGTGCCTTTCACGGCCAGTCCCAAGACCCATGCAAAGGTTGAGATCAAGAAACTCCAGGGATTGTCGGGATTTCTACCCTGGGCCGTACCCGAGGTTGCACCGAGGACGGTCGCCGCGCTTTTCGTCGACGAGACTGCCACGAACACCGTCAAGTCGTGGTCGTTCCTCATCGGACCCGCAGATCCCAACGACACGGAGACGCTCAACGGGGAGACGGCCGCGCGATGGACCGGTCCTGCATCGGTCGACGTGGTCAACCGAACCGGAATGATCGTGCTGACCAGCCGGCGAGTCCTAACCAATGCGGACCTGACCGGTAAGTCACTCACTGAAATGTGCGGGCTGCCTACGGCATCTTGCTACGGCGGCACCACGAATACGTCCGGCGTCGAGTTCATTCGTGGAACGCCCGTAAGCGACGGACCGGTCACGCTCAACACCGTCGAGCTCACCACGCTGCCTCCCCCGGCCGGCATACCCGACCCGCCGAGCACGATCCCCTGCTCAACAACTGATCCCGACTCGGCTCCATATTTCCTCTTCAACGCCGAGTGCAAGGTCCGCATCCGGGCACAGATCGAGTTCGGCAGCTTGCCGAGTCCTCGGATCGTTCGGGTGAACGGGAACGCCAACTGCACGAGCGGCATCGACCTCGAGCTTCGGGACGGATGGTGGGAGTCTACGTGGCTCCCGACGATCGCCCAGGGTTCTCGACGCAACGGCTACAGCCTGTGCTGGCGCGCCGGCAGCGGTGGTGGTGGTCCAAAAGGCGATTGGGGCCGGCAGATGATGCAAATGGCTTACGCCGCAAACCCCAGCGTCACGAACGGCTCGGGGCCGATGGTGTACTCGGCCGTACGGACGGTCGCGAGCGGCTGCTCGGCGTATGCAAACGCACTCAACACAACGGCTCAGACGATTTGCGTGGACGTTGGACTACAGCCTCCTCTACGTGTCAGCGACGGAAACGCACCTCCCATCTTCTTGAGGATCGCCGGAACCGGAAGCCTCAACCAGATGCTCGACTGCGACGCTTCACCCAGGGGACCGGACGAGGAGATCGCCACTGGCTGCGTCACTCCTCATCAGGTCAACCTACGCGACCTCGCCTGCGCACCCAACCCGACCTATACGCCGAGCAACCTGCCGTTACCATACCCGCCGGAACCGGATCCCTGGCCCGACTGCATCGAAGCTAACCCTGGAGACGTCACCTCGATGTCCAAAGGCCTCAGAGCGCGGTTTGAGGACCCTCCCCCCACCGGAGCGGGTTGCCCACCAAACAACTGGGTCGAGTATCGATCAGCCGGGGAGGTGCCTCCCCCGGAGGACCCACGATTCGTGACCCTCGTCGTCGCCGAGTACGGAACGTTCGATGACTCAGGAATCAAGGTGTTGCCGATTACGAAGTTCGCGGGGTTCTACGTGACGGGCTGGTTCACGAAGAACGGTGGACAGATGGCCCAGGGCTGCCCGGGTGAAAATGACCCGCCGCCCACTCCTCCGTTCTGCGGCGGTACCAACTGCGATCCAGGCGATCAGAAGGTGCAGGGGGCCGTGTGGGGGTACTTCGTGACCGAAGTGAAGCTGAGTCCCGCGAGACCGAGCGACGAACTCTGCAAATTCGACGAGCTCGGAACCTGCGTTGCTGTCTTGGTCGAGTGATTTCCTGTACCCACTTTTGGATTCATGTAATCAGCTGAACCTGCCGAAATAAGAGCAGCAACGAGAGAGGAAACCCAATGTCCAACACTCTTACGAACAGAGTTTCCAGCAGGATGTCTTCCCGAAGCTGGGCGATCGCGATCGGCGCTGCCGCAGTGGTGCTCGCGGCGATCCTGCTTGTCGTGTACCTCGATCGCTATCGCTCACGCGTCAGCGGCGAGAATGCTCCCACGCCCGTACTGGTGGCGAAGCAGCTGATACCTGCCGGGACGCCGGGCACACTCGTGGCGAGCAAGAGCATGTATGCGCCCACGACGCTTCCGCGCAAAGAGGTCGAGGTCGGAGCTATTGCCGATCCGCAATATCTGAGTGGACGGGCTGCCGCGGCGGACATCTTCCCTGGGCAGCAGTTCACGGCGGTCGACTTCGCAGCTGACCCGAGCACGAGCGTCAAGTCGCAGATCGTCGGAACCGAGCGTGCGCTGTCGATCTCGATCGACGCCGTGCACGGGAGCCTTTCGCAGGTTGCGGCGGGCGACTCCGTCGACATCTACATCGCACTCGGCGCCCAGAACGGTCAGTCGCTGGTCAAGCTCTTCCGTCCCAACGTGAAGGTTCTGGCCGTTCCCACGCCTGCAGGCGGTAGCCTTGTCCTTCGCGTCGATACGAAGGACGCGGCAGATTTCGCGTACGCAGCCGACAACACACAGTTTTGGTTCGTTGTTCGGCCGGTGATCGGCGCCAAGCAGACCGCTCGCGACACCGCGACCGCAGCTACGGTGCTGAGGTAGGAATCGAGAGATGCCGAGCCGCCCGGTCAAAGCACTACTCGCCGTCGAGCCTGGCGTAGACGCCGACCAGGTCCAGGACTCCCTGCCCTCCGACGAGGATTTCACCGTCGCGGCAGTGGTTTCCGGCGCCGACGAGGCCCTGCGTTGGCTGCGCGACAGCTCGGCAGACCTGTTGTTCGTCGCCTGTGCCGGTTACTCCGATCGCGCTCTTTTGCTGTTGGACGCGGTGTCCCGTCAGAACCCCGAGCTGAACGTGATGGTGCTCGGGCAAGGGTCACCGAACGGCTTCCTCAGGCGCGCATTCGAGGCCGGCGCAGACGACATCGTCATGCTCCCGGCGACGCCCGAGCAGGTGCGCTTCGAGGTGCACAAGCTGCTCGCGCGAAAGCAGGGCGACGAGACGCCCATGAGCTCCGAGCACTCGAAGCTCGTCTGCGTCCTCGGCCCCAAGGGCGGAACCGGCAAGACGCTGACCGCGACCAACCTGTCGGTCTGCCTCGCGCAGCGCGGCGAGAGGGTGGCGCTGATCGATCTCGATCTCCAGTTCGGTGACGTGGCGCTCTGTCTCGGGCTCCCGCCGGAGCGAACCGTCTACGACCTCGCCCAGTCTCCGGGGGCCCTCGACGCCGACAAGCTCGATGCTTTCCTCGCGACGCACTCCTCCGGCGTCCGAACGCTCATTGCACCCAGACGGCCGGATCAGGCGAGCGCGGTCGGCGCAGAGCTCCTGCGCGAGGTGTACTCGATTCTGCGTGCGAGCTACGACTGGGTCATCGTGGATACACCTCCGGGCTTCACCGCCGAGGTGATCACGTCGATCGACTCCGCCACGCATGTGGTCATGGTCGGGATGCTCGACTCGCTGTCGTTGAAGAACACGAAGCTCGGGCTCGAGACGCTCGAGCTGATGAAGTACGACTCGGACAAGGTCTTCCTGCTCCTGAACCGTGCGCACAGCCGGGTCGGGATCAGCCAGTCGGACGTCGAAGCCGTGCTCGGTCGCACCCCCGACGTCTTCATCCCATCCGATCGAGAGATCCCGAGAACGGTGAATGAAGGAATCCCGATCGTCGTCGCGCGGCCGCAGTCCGAGCCCGCCGAGGCGTTCGAGCGTCTGACCGAGCTCCTATCAGGCACTGCGGCTCCGGTCGAGGAGCTCGTCGGGGCAGTTGCGGCGGACGGACCCTCCAAGCGTCGGCTCTTCGGAAGGAAGGCATAGCGATGGAACTCCACGAGCGAATCTCCAGTGGCGGAAGGCCGGCAGCCTCTCAGCAAGAGCCGTTCGCGGAACTGAAGAACAAGGTCCACATGGTGGTCATCTCCGAGCTCGGACCGCAGCTCTTCAACGTCGCCATCGATCCCACCGAGCTCCGAAACCGCGTCACGGCGGACGTCCGACGGCATCTGAACGACGAAGCGGGCCTCGCTCGCGAGGATCGCGATCGGCTGACGGCGGAGATCCTCGACGACATTCTCGGCTACGGGCCGCTCGAGCGCCTGCTCGCGGACGACTCCATCACGGAGATCATGTGCAACGGCCCCGATGATGTCTGGATCGAGCGTGGCGGAAAGCTGTACGAGACGACCGTCCGGTTCACGGACGAGTCGCACCTCCGCCGCATCATCAACAAGATCGTGTCCCAGATCGGACGGCGTATCGACGAGGCTTCGCCGATGGTGGACGCCCGCCTGCCCGACGGCAGCCGGGTCAACGCCATCATCGCGCCCCTCTCACTCTCGGGTCCCCTGATGACGATCCGGAAGTTCTCGAAGCGACGGCTGACGCTCGAGGACATGATCAACATCGGATCGCTCTCGGAGCAGTCCGCCGAGTTTCTCTCGCGCTGCATCGAGGCGCAGTGCAACCTATTGGTGTCGGGCGGCACCGGATCGGGCAAGACGACCCTCCTGAACGCGCTCTCTGCTTCGATCCCGAACAACGAGCGCATCGTCACCATCGAGGACGCGGCCGAGCTCCAGCTCAACCAGCGTCACGTGCTGCGGCTCGAGGCTCGTCCCCCGAACATCGAGGGCGAAGGGCACATCCCTATCCGCGATCTGGTCCGGAACTCTCTGCGAATGCGGCCCGACCGCATCCTTGTCGGTGAGGTCCGCGGCTCCGAGGCGCTGGACATGCTCCAGGCCATGAACACGGGGCACGACGGCTCGCTGTCTACCGTGCACTCCAACTCGCCTCGTGACGCTCTTCACCGCATCGAGACGATGGTGATGATGGCCGGGTACGACCTGCCGTTGCGGGCGATCCGGCAGCACGTCTCCGCCGCCCTCGACCTCCTCGTTCACATCGATCGCATGGAAGACGGCTCGCGGCGCATCGTTGCGATCACCGAGGTGCTGCGAATGGAGTCGGACGTCATCCAGCTCCAGGACATCTTCGAGTTCGAGATCGAGTCGGTGGCACCTGATCGGACGATCACGGGCAGCCTTCGTCCGACGGGGCTTCGGCCCGTCTTCCTCGACAAGTTCCGCAAGCGGGGCATCGACCTTCCGCAGAGCATGTTCGGCGAGCGCATCACGATGCTCGACGATCGCCGGGGCGCCACGGCGTGAAGCGCCTGGTCGGAATTGCGGCAGCGAGCGCGGCGGTTGCCGCGCTCGTCGTGCCTGGCCTCGCCGTTGGGCAAGCGGGAGCACCGCGGTTGACGGAGTCGCCGAGCTCGGGATTTCCGGACAGGGCGTACCTGCTCCAGCTGCCCGAAAGGCGGGCGCTCACCTCAGCGGGCGTGACGGTGACCGAGAACGGGGGGCCGGTAACCAGCCTGGCGGTCGTACCCCCGGGCGGCGCCGCGACTGGCGCGATCCTCTTGATCGACGCCTCGAACAGCATGCAAGGCGCGCCCCTCCAGGGCGCCATGGCAGCGGCTCGAGCGTTCCTGAAGGAACGGAAGGCGAACATGCCACTCTCCGTCGTGGTCTTCGGTCCCGACGATGCAGTGCTCACGGAATTCACAACCGACGCGGGCGAGCTAGCTGGCTCAGTCGCAGAGACGCCGAAAACGTCCGAGGGCACGCATATCTACGACGCCCTCATCAGTGCGACCGAATCCGTTTCGAGCCAGGGCCTCAGAAGGGCGACCATCGTGCTCCTCTCGGACGGAACCGACGTCGGGAGCGAAGCCTCCCGGGCGGAGGCACTCACCGCTCTCGCTGCGACCAGCACGCGCGTCTATTCCGTCGGCCTCCGCTCTCCACAGTACGACCCGGCTGCGCTCCAGAGTGTCGCTCGGCGGAGCGGTGGCCGGTACGCAGAAGCGGCGCGACCCGAAGAGCTGGCGGCGATCTTTACCGAGATCGGCACGGATCTCGCCAGTGAATACGAGCTCACCTACCGATCACTGCTCCCGCCTCGGGTGGCAGCGAACGTCAGCGTGACAGTCGACGGTCGTACGGCGAAGGCGAGTTATACGACCCCTGCTCTTGCCATCACCGCCGGAGGCACGTTCGATCGATCCTGGATCGACAGCGTGATCGTCTCGCCGTATCTCGCGGTGTTCATCGTCGTCGCCGTAGTCGCTCTCCTTGGTTTGGCGCTCTTCGCGGGAATCGATGCTCGGAATCGCTCACTCAGGCACCGGATGTCGCAGTACGTGAGCGTTCCGACCGAGGAGGAAGGCCGCATGCGGCGTGCCGAGGTCACCGCGATGCTCGCCGACCGAGCGCAGCGGCGTATCGAGGGTCAGCGCTGGTTCAAGTCGTTCGAGCGCGACGTCGAGCTCGGCGGCTTCAAATACACACCCTTGGGAATCGTCGGGTGGACGCTGGCGGCCGCGATCATCACGTCGTTGGTCGTCGCGATCGCGTTCCAGTCTCTCGCGGGATTGCTGGCCGGCTTGTTCGTTCCGGTCGTTACACGCTTCGTCGTCAAGAGGCGCGTGACCAAGAAGCGGAAAGCCTTCCGCGAGCAGCTTCCGGACAACCTCGACGTCCTTGCGGGAGCGCTCCGTGCCGGCCATAGCCTCATCGGGGCCATGAACGTCATGGTCGAAAGCGCCACTGAACCCTTCAAGTCGGAGTTTCTCCGCGTTCTCCAGGACGAGCAACTTGGTGTGCCGATGGATGACGCTCTGATGGTGATGAGCCGTCGCATGGACAATTTGGACGTCGAGCAGGTGGCTATCGTCACCCGCCTGCAGAGAGAGGCTGGCGGAAACACGGCCGAAGTTCTCGACCGCGTCGTCGACAACATTCGGGGACGCATGGAGCTACAGCGCCTGGTTCAAGTACTGACCGCGCAGGGCCGCATCGCGAGGTACATCCTCACCGCAATTCCGATCTTCCTGCTCGCGTTCTTCCTCTTGGTCAATGCTCCCTGGCTGGAGCCTCTCTGGCAGACGACTGTTGGCAACGTCGCCATGGTCATGTGGGTCATCATGCTGGTCGGCGGCTGGTTCGCAATCAAGAAGATCGTCGAAATCGAGGTCTGAGCAGATGGGTATCGAGCTGATGGCTATCGCAGGAATTCTCCTCCTCGGGGGCGGGATCACGATGCTCGTCATCAATCTCCGCCGCCCTCAAGGCGTCGCGACGCTGGACCAGATCGGGACGTACGGGTACGTGGCCGAGACGGCCGGTGGCGCAGAGGACGCGACGAAACGCCCGCTCGACGCGCTCGCCGGGCGTCTGGGCGACACGGCGGCGCGTAGGTTCGGGCGCTTCAGCGAAGACGAGGTGCGCCAGAAGCTGGTCTCCGCGGGCATGTACGGCACCACGCCTCGCAAGATCCTGGGCTACCAGATACTCGGCGCGATCTTCTTCTCGCTCTCCGCCCTCTGGGGGATTCCGGTTCTCGGTTACTCCTTCGTGCTCGCGATCGTGGGGGCGCTCGCCGGAGGCGCGATCGGCTGGTTCCTTCCCATGGTGTACGTCGATCGCGTGAAGCGTCAGCGCTTCGACCGGATCGATCGTCAAATGCCGGACATGATCGACCTCCTCGTCGTCACGATTGAGGCCGGTCTCGGCATCCTCGCGTCCATGCGAGTCGCGTCCGAGCGACTCCAGGATCCGCTCGGCCAGGAATTGCGGCTGACGTTGCAGGAGCAGCGGATGGGCCTCTCTGTCTTCGAGGCGATCACGAGCCTCGGTCAGCGAGCGGATACTCCGAACACGCGCATGTTCGTTCGCGCTCTGACCCAAGGAGAGAAGCTCGGTGTCTCGATCTCCTCGACCATGCGGAACCTCGCGACCGAGATGCGTAAGCGCCGGAGGGCCGTGGCGGAGGAGAAAGCCCAGAAGATGCCCATCAAGCTGCTCTTCCCGCTTGTCTTCCTCATCTTCCCGGCCATCATGATCGTTCTTCTGGTGCCGGCCATGATCCACATCGCCGAAGTTCTTTAGCCTCGTATGGGCACGCTGACGCTCCGCCGGGAAGACGGACGGATCGTCTGTGAGCGTTGCGTCGTCGCCGACCGCGCGCATCGCCGCTTCCGCGGACTGCTGGGCAGGCGCCGCCTGAATCCCGGCCAGGGCATGGTGCTTCGTCCCGCGTTCGCGATCCACACGCACTTCATGCACTTCCCCATCGACGTCGTCTTTCTGGATTCGGATCAGGTAGTCGTCGCGATCGAGCGCAACCTCCGCCCCTGGAGAACAGCGTCCTTCCGCGGCGCGCGCGAGGTTGTCGAGCTGGCAGCGGGCGAGTGCGACCGGCGCGGCCTCGAGGTCGGAGACCGTGTTGCCTGGGCGTCGAGAAGCGCCGCCGACGTCCGCGCCGACCCGTCGAGCTCGGCGTGGGAGGACACGCCGGAGCCCCGGGCACGCGTGCTCATTGCCAGCCGCGACCCGCGCTTCCTCAAGCTCGCGCGCTTCCTCCTCGAGGGACGAGAGCTCGAGGTGGAAGAGCTGACCACCCCGGAGAAGCTCTCCGAGGCGATCCACGACCCGCACCTCGACCTCGCCCTGCTCGACGGCGGCGCCGACGTCGCCGGAGCGCTTCGCAGCGCGAATAGGACACGCGCGCTTCGGCCCGAGGTCCCGATCGTGATCGCCGCGGACACGGGCGGTCGGAGTCCAACGGGCATTCGGGTCTTCGACCGCTGGAACGAGACCGAGGAGCTCTTGCTCGACGTCGAGCGCCTGCTGGCCGAGCAAGTCTCGGATCCTCCGCGGGTTCTGGCCGAATAGACCGATCGCCGAGCGAGGGAGAGGATTGCAAGTTCGGCATCCGAACACTGAAAGGAGAGACGGAGCGTCGTGACCACCGAGGCAGGCACCAACTTCGGATCCGGTTCGTCTCTCCCGCTGCGCGGAGTGCCCGAGTCCAGTCGGCCGCGCGTCGATCAGGGAGAGCGGCTCGAGCGGCTGCATGCGTACTTCCTGGAGGGTTGTCCGGAGATGGTGAAGCCCGCGCTCGACGCATTGCTCACGCGGGCTCGGCTCGTTCGGGACGGTTGCGGGGACCGGGATGTCGGCGACGATGTCGCCTCCGTCTTCTACGCGTCGGGCGCGGTCGTCGAGCTCGCGTCGGCGCTGGAGCTGGACGAAGCGGACATTCGCGGAGCCGCCGCAGCCGTCGCCGAGGCCTGCGCTCTGCCCCTCCCCGCCGCACGACTCATCCTGTTCACCCAGGCCACCGGCAATCCGCGGCTCCTCGAGCTTCCGCCGCTCCTGGCAGCGGAGACACAGCTCAATCTCATGGTCGGGCTCGACGTACTGGCCGAGATCTCACTTTGGAGACGAACGGCGGGCGGGCTCGAATGCATCCTCTCCCTCGGCGGCCCTGGCGAGCCGAGCCGCCGCGTACGCGCCGAGGCGAAAGCTGTCCTTCGCGGGAGGTCGCGCCTGTCGCTGCTCGGCGGCTCGAACCTCCGTTCCACCGCGGTGCTGCGGTTCGGCCAGCCGTACGCGGCTGTCGTCGGCCGGCTCGGTTCCGTCGAGCCCGACATCGCAGACGCCTTCCTCGCGCAGGCCGCCGCAGCTCTGAGCCCCGTGGTCGAGCGCGAACAACTGCTCGAGCACTCGGCGCAGCGCGAGCACACGCTCGTCGGCGCGTCAGAGCGCCGGCTCATGCGACTCGGGTTCGACCTCCACGATGGGCCAATTCAGGATGTGCTCGCCCTTGCCGCCGATGTTCGACTACTGCAGCAGCAGGTCTTTCCCTTCGTCCTCGAGGAGTACAGGGACCAGACCTTCGGCCGCTTCGACGACCTGACCTCCCGTCTCACCGAGCTCGACCGCGAGTTGCGCGAGCTCGCCCACTCGCTCGAGACGAAGAGCGTCATCAGCCGCCCTCTCGGCGAGATCCTCCATCGAGAGATCGACACGTTCTCGGAGCGCGCCGGCGTCTCGACGACGCTCGATATCCGGGGGGAGCCCGACTCGCTTTCGTCGGCGCAACGGATCACGGTCTTCCGCGCAATCCAGGAAGCGCTTGCGAACATCCGCGAGCACGCCGGCGCGACCACTGCGTCCGTGAAGGTGCGCGCTCGCCGCAGCGCGATCGAAATTCAGATCTCGGACGACGGGATGGGCTTCGAGGTCGAGCGTGCACTGGCGAAGGCCGCACAACGTGGCCGACTCGGTCTCGTCGGGATCGCGGAACGGGTCAGGATGGTAGGCGGCACGTTCGAGCTCGAGAGCGCCCCTGGTGGACCCACGACGTTGAAGCTCACGCTGCCCCGCTGGGAACCGCTGTAATCGTGGGGAACCCGTGG
>JALZOK010000016.1:3423-30663 GCA_030857225.1 Actinomycetota bacterium | reverse complement strand
GTTCCCCCACGGGCCCCCTCCTTCTGGGCATCGCGAGCGGGGTTCTGACGCGTGAAGCCTCCCGGCCGGCCAAGCCGGCCTCCGGCTCGACTGCGACGCCAACTAAGGTCGACGGTATTCGGCTGCAGGGCGAGGCAAGCCTTGCCCGTTCGACGGCTGAAGACGATTTATGCGGCGAGCGGTCGGAAGTGCGTGAGATCCGGGTCGATGTCGACCACCATTCCCCGGTCCCAGATCACTCGGACGAGGCCGCGCTCGTTGATGTCGTCGACGACGCCGCGATCGCCGGCACAGAGGCCGGAGGGGCCGTCGCCGTCATCTACGAGCTCGATCCTCGTTCCGACCGAAACGCCGGCTTTGATACGAGCTGCGAGGAGACGTGCACCGGTGGGATCCATGACGGGGTTATCGGTTTCGACTCCGAGAACCTTGACCCTCTTTCGCGGAGATCTTGCGGCTGCGGAAGGAGTCATTCGACATTTGCCGAAACCGCACTGCGCCGGCGGACTGCTCCGAACTCGACGGCTTAGGGGATGGTCCGCCGGCAGCCTGTACGGGGGCCGCAATGGCGGAAGGAGAAGTCTTGGGTCACGCACACACTCCGGAGGAGCAGCTCGAGAATCTCCTCCTCGACCGCCGCCGCGGGCTCGAAGAGCAGGTCGCACGGCTCCATGAGACGGTCGCCGGCCTCGAGCAACGCGAGCAGTTGTTGCGCGACTCGCGCGCCTCGGTCGAGCGGGTTCTGCGCGTCGGTACGAGCGACCTCGACGCACGCGAATCGGAGCTCGCCGGCACCATCCGATCGGTCGCCGACCGGGAGGGGCAGCTTCGTGCCGACGAGACGGATCTCGCGCGGCGGCGAGGCGAGCTCGGTGCCGTCGAGCTGAAGCGCGAGGCGATCGAACAACGCGAGCGAGCGCTCGACGAGCGCGAAGAGCGGCTTTCCCAACGCGAGCGAGCGCTCGACGAGCGCGAAGAGCGGCTTTCCCAACGCGAGGCAGCGTCAGCACGGCTGGAGCCCGTTCATCTCGGAGTGGTTACGCTTGCCTTCATCCCGGGCGTTGCCTATCGGCTCGCGGAGCTCGAGCCCACCACCGTCATGCCAGGTGCCACACTCCAGCTCGACGCTCACGACTACCTCGTAGCGCGAGTCGGCCCTTCGCCGCTTCCCGGGGATGATCGGCGTTGTGCCTATCTCGTGCCGGGCGTCGGCTCGGACGCTTCGGCGGACGGAAGCTCGTAGACAGGGTGCGGCTGGAGCGGGGCGCTCTCAGCTCCGACGACCTGGAGGCGGCGCTCTGCCTGCCCGGCGAGGAATTCGGCGACCGCCACGTCGTCCTCCGTGAACTGCCGCAGTCGCATCTCGTACAGCTCGACCAACCCCCAGGGACGCCCGCCGACCCGCAGGGGAAGCATCAGGAGCGCGTTCATCCCGAGCTCGCGGAGGATGAACGCCTCCGCGGGATCAACGTCGCCGTTCACGAAGGAGACTGCGCGCGGCTGACCCGTACGAAGGATCTCCTCCGTCAGCGGGAAGTCGGCGATTCGATATGCGGTTGCCTCCCCGAGCCAGACTTCGCGCAGCGCGTGCTCAGTCGCGTCCACGAGATAGTCGCCGACGACCCTCGACGCGGAGCAGGCCGTCGCTCCGATGACGAACACGAGCGATTTGCACAGCCGCCCACAGATGCCCTCGAATGTCTCCTCCGCCTCGATCGCAGCGGAAGCGGAGACCACGTCGGCAAGCACCGAACCCGGTGCTCGCCCGCTTCGTTGGGAGTCGTTGACGGCGGCGCCGCTCGGAGCGACAACCATGCTCAAGCCGCCGCGTACGACGTCCCGGAACGAGGCGATCTGATCCTTTCCTCCTCTCTTTGCCGCATACAGCGCCTGATCCGCGGCGCGAAGAAGCTCACTGGGAGTAGCGCCGTCGAACGGGTACGTCGAGATCCCTGCGCTGATGCGTAGCGGAAATCCCGCTTCTGTGAGCCCTTCCGCGAGGACTTGCCGGATCTTTCCGCCGAGCGCCTCCGCCGCACTCACGCCGGCTCCGGCCAGCATCACGACGAACTCGTCGCCACCGAAACGAGCAGGCTCAGCGCCATCCGGCAGCACCTGCACGAGGACACGACCGATCTCGTACAGAAGCGCGTCACCGAACTCGTGTCCGGCTCGGTCGTTTATCTCCTTGAAGTCGTCGCAGTCAATCACGAGCAGGCTAAGCGGCAGCCGGCGCTCCTGCGCGAAGGCGAGCTCGCGGCCGAGCCGTTCTTCCAGCCCACGCCGATTGAGAATCCCGGTCAGCAGATCCGTCACCGCGCTGTGGCGCTCGCGCTTCAGGGACATCGCGCCATCGAGCGAGGCGGCCAGGTGAGCCGCGAGCAGAGCTGCGCCATCCAGGTGAACGGGATCGACAGGCTCGCCTGGACTACCGAGCGCCACCAGGGCTCCGAGCTCGATTCCGTTGGTGCGGAGCGGAAGCCAGACCACCGTATCTCGAAATCTCATGTCTCCTACAGCCCGCTCGACGTCGAGCACATCGCAAACGCCATTCGGGTCGGCCTGCGCGCGCGCCGCTTCGAGCTCCGCATTGGTCAGCGGGGATCGCGCGCTCGCCTCCCGCGACCACGACGCCAGCTCGACGGGCAGGCCGAGCTCGTTCCAGACGACGACTTGGCTGACTTCGAGAGGAACTATTCGCGGCAGGGAAGCCGCCGCAAGATTGGCGATCTCGTGAGGGTCGCGAATGCTTCCCAGGTGCACGAACAGCCGGGCGAGGGCTGGCAGATCGATAGAGGCTCCCGCGCGAACCTGTTCGGCGAGCGGCGCGAGTGCCGAGGTGAGCGGGCGGACAACATGCACGGTGTCAGCCGGTAGCGCACGTTCGGACTCGAGGTTGAACGCGCCGACAATGTCTTGGCCGTCGAGCAGAGGAATGGCGAGCTCGCTGAGAACTCCTGGAAGCGTGGGCACGAAATCGGGGTCGGCGCCGACATCCGCGACGAACTGTGGACGGCCGAGTCGGATCGCGCGCCCCATCACGCCTCGTTCCACACTCAGTCCGTCCGGAACGAATGCGTATCCGCGCTGGGCCACGAGCCAAAGCCGGCTGTGCTCGAAAACGAAGACGGACGGAAAGAGACCCGCGACCGCAGCGTGAAGCGCCTCGACGGCCGCTGCGATTGCCTGCGCCGGCTCGACAATCTCTGCGGCCGCGGCAACTGCTCGATTGACTGCCGCGGCGAGTAGCCCGCCGTCGACGGGGGGCGAGACGCGGGCAGGCGTCGGCGCAGATTCCATACGAACGGAGTCGGTCTTCTCGGCCCCACGCTTGAGCGTTTTTGTCTGTCCTGAACGGTTCCCTTACGAGACGTACCAGTCGAGGATCGCATCCCCGGCGAAGAGAGCGATCACCGCACCGAGTGCGAGGAAGGGCCCGAGCGGGATCGCCCGTTTGCGGGCCTCTCGGCCATGGCGGATCAGGAGCACGATCGCTGGCACAGCGCCGGCGATGAAGCCAAGAAAGAGACCGATGATCACCGAGAGCCCGAGCCCCGCACCCATGAACAGCGCGAGCTTCACGTCTCCCATTCCCATGCCCTTCGGATACGCGAGGACGAGCAAGAACAACCCGAGTCCAGCCCCCAGACCTCCGAGCACCCAGGCAATGCTCGGCTCGTCGAGAGTTCGCGCAGCCACGACGAGGACCGCGCTCGGAAGCACGATTCGATCCGGAATCAGCCGATGCTCGAAGTCGGTGCGGGTTATCACCACCAGCACCCAGCTGAAGAATGCTCCGATGGCGGCCTCGAAGGTGAAGCCGAAGACAAGTCCGGACGCGGCTGCAAGGAGAGCGGTGCCGGCCGTGACGAGCGGAAGTCGCGGGGAGAATGGAACGCGACGGAGAAGCGGGTCGTGCAGCGGCGCATTCGTCGCGAGCCGATCCGCCAGCGGTCCCACGACCAGCCCAGCGAGCAGCCCGACGAGTCCTGCGCCCAGGTTCACGGCCTTCGATTCCCGCGGAGCGCTCGCGTTCCTTCATCCGAGCAACGATCCCCGTCCCCCATCTGGAGGACTCCCGGAATTCGCAGACCCTGCCCGCGAGCGAACTCCCGATGTTTTCCGTTCACTCCATCCGGGGATCCCTCTCACCCGATCTAGGGGCGATGCAGAAAACATGGACCACTACGCTCAGACAGTACTGCGGCGGCCCGCGCTTCGGGGCCATGGACGACAAGGACGAGGTGAAGATCCGAGATAGGCGCCATCTGCGGGGTACGCTTGCATGGGCCCTCTCTCTGGCTGCGCTCGTGTTCGTCGCAGGAGCCGCGGCCGTGTCGTTGCGTGAGGAGCCCAGTCGAGTCGTCGGAGCGCTGATGCTGGTCGGAATGCTCGCCGGGGCCTGCGGGGTCGCATTGGACCGGCAGCTGCGAAGTGCGCGCTCCGACGCGCTTCGCGACCCGTTGACCGGCCTTCCCAACCGCGTGCTGTTGGAGGATCGAATCGAACAGGCCCTGCGCGGCTACCAGCGGTCGAATCACGCGTTCACGCTCATCGTCGTCGACCTGGACGGGTTCAAGGAGGTGAACGACGTTCGTGGCCACAGCGCCGGGGACGACGTCCTTCGGTCGCTGGCCAAGCGCTTCGAGGCGGTCGTACGGGCCAGCGACACGGTGGCGCGCGTCGGCGGGGACGAGTTCGTCATTCTCTCGCTCAACACCACGAACGACGCCGAGGCAGCGGCTCTCGTCGGCCGGCTCCGGCACGCGCTTCGGCGGCCGTTCCGCGTCGATGGCTCGACCGTCGAGATCGACGGCAGCATCGGCTGGGCCGTCTTTCCCGCCGACGGCGCGAGCGCAGACGAGCTCCTTGCGCGGGCCGACGGTCAGATGTACGCGACAAAGCGGGATAGCCCGGACGACGCCGTGCTGCTCCGTCGCGGCGTCGATGCCGGCGTCATCCGCGACGTTGAGGCCGCGATGACGCGAAACGAGCTCGTCGTCGTCTACCAGCCGATCATGAATCTCCAGACCGGGGAGCCACATTCCGCGGAGGCTCTCGTCCGCCGGCTCCTCCCGGATCAGGCGCTTCTGCCTCCAGCCGAGTTCGTTCCTCACATCGAGAGGACACCTCTCGTTCGCGAGCTGACGTTCATTGTCGTCGCGGACGCGCTGCGATCGGCCCAGATCTGGGCGGAAGCCGGACACGACCTGGGGGTTTCCGTGAACGTGCCGTACAAGCTGGTCGACGATCCGCTGTTCGTCGAAGGCCTGGCCGGGCTCCTCGGCACGTTCAAGCTCGCGCCGAGCATGCTCACGCTCGAGATCGTCCCGGCCGGACCGGGCGCGGGCTCCGAGCTCGACGAGGACGTTCTCGGACGGCTGTCGAGCCTCGGCGTTCGACTCTCCCTCGATGACGGTGGCCGTGCCGCGTCGTTCGCGGCGCTTCGCGTCCTGCCCCTCGACGAGCTGAAGATCGACGCGGCGTTCGTGCACGGCCTCGGTCGCAGCGCGACGGATGCCGCGCTCGTTCGGGGCCTGGTCGAGATCGGACACGCGCTCGGGCTCACCGTCGTGGCGGAAGGGGTCGAGACTCGAGAGGCTTGGAACGTGCTCGGTGCGTGGGGGTGCGACTTCGCACAGGGGTTCTACGTGGCTACTCCACGGTCGGCGACCGATCTCACCGACTGGCTGCGCGACCGCTGGCCCGCAGTCGCGTAGCGACTTCTACAAGACTGCCTGCGCAGCGAACGCGGCGCCCACGAGCACGAGAACCGCTCCGAGCGCGAGGCGCAGCCCGTTCTCCGGCAGTCGTCCTGTTGCCCGAGCCCCTAACCAGCCACCGGGAATCGCACCGGCTAGCCCGGCTGCAAGCACGCTCCACTCCACGCCCGTGCCCGCTGCGTAGGTGGCGAACCCTGCGACGCCGAGGAGACATCCGACGACGAGGTTCGTTCCGGCAGCGCGACGCACGTCGAGCCCGACGGAGCGGACGAGGGCCGGCATGCGGAGCGTTCCGAGAATGACGCCCGCCGCGCCTCCGAGGACTCCGATCACGAAAGCGAGCCCGCTGCCTCGCACGACCCGCAGACGATCGCGTGCGAGCGGCGCGATGGGACGGAAAGCGAGGTCGATCCCGCTCCAGAGCAGCACCCCGGCGATCAGCCCGTACAGGAGCTCTTCCGGCACGTCGTTCGCCAGCAGCGCGCCCAGGATGGCTCCCGCGACCGAGTGCGGCGCTGTCCAGCGGACAACGCGCCAGTCCACTCGACCCTCGCGCGCGTGCTTCCATCCACCGGCGCCCGCGGACGCCGCCGAGATCGCGATGTTGGTCCCGGCCGCGGCGAGCGGACTTCCGGTGACGAGAACGATGAGCGGCAGCCGAAGCGTTCCCAGCACGAGGCCCAGCATCGACCCGAGGTAGCCGGCGACGAACGAGCCGACGAGGGTTAGCGCGAGCTCCCAGGCCTCCAGAGCGGCTCCTCTCGAGCGTCGGCCGCGTTCGCGGCCCTGGCGAGGATGAAGAGGAGATCGGAGAGCCGGTTCAGGTAGACGAGGACGATCGGGTTGATCGCGAGCTCGCTCCCTGCCGTGAGCGCGTCGCGCTCAGCTCGCCGGCAAATGGTGCGTGCGATGTGGAGGCGCGCCGCGACCTCGCTGCCGCCCGGCAGCACAAAGCTTCTGAGCTCCGCAAGCGGAGCGTTGAAGCGGTCGCAGTCGCGCTCGAGCGCGTCGACCTGCTTCTGCGTGACGCGTAGACGCCCCTCACTCTCCAGCGGAACCGAGAGATCGGCACCGAGGTCGAAGAGCTCGTTCTGCACCCTGGCGAGCACAGTGCGGATGTCGTCGGGGCAGTTGGCGGCGAGCACGAGCCCGAGCGCGGAGTTCAACTCGT
Organism: Actinomycetota bacterium; assembly: GCA_030857225.1. Classification (GTDB taxonomy): domain Bacteria; phylum Actinomycetota; class Thermoleophilia; order Gaiellales; family Gaiellaceae; genus GMQP-bins7. The sequence goes on along the minus strand of JALZOK010000016.1, from coordinate 23,769 downwards.
CCACCGCGCCATACGCCGCGATACGGAGATCGAGCTTCGACGTGCGCGTGCCGTCGCCGAGCGAGGTCTCGCCTGCGTCGCCACCGCGCGTGTAGATCTTCGTCAGCCGGACGGGGTCGTCTCTCCCTCGAGGCACGCGGCCTAGAGTACGGCGATGCTCAGACGGGCGCGACCGGAAGACGCCGACGAGCTAGCTCGTCGTGATTCTGCGGACGGCAATGCGCGGGGCGATGCCGTCGCTCGCGGAGCTGCACACACCTGACGAGGATCGTCGTTTTCTCCGCGATGCGGTTCTGCCGAACGAGGAGGTCTGGGTCGTAGGTCGACGGGCGGCCAGTCGGTTTCGCGGCTCTCGGGTCGCGCGACGGGGAGGAGTACCTGCAGCACCTCTATGTCGCACCGAAATTCCAAGGCGGCGGTCTCGGTTCGAAGTTGATCGATCATGCGAAGTCACGCCGCCGGGCCGGTTTCCGCTTGTGGGTCTTCCAGAGAAACGACGGCGCTCGCCGTTTCTACGAGAAACATGGCCTGCATGTCGTCGAGCTCACGGAAGGTAGCGGCAACGAGGAACGTGAGCCCGACGCGCTCTACGAGTGAGTGCCCGAACACGTTTCACAATGAAGCCTTGTGCCGCAGGGTGCGCTGGCCGGCGCACCCCCTGCGACGAAGGGCCAATGTGAAACGAGTTCTAAGCGCTGATGGACGGTTCTTCGCGTACCTGCATGCCGAGGATCGAGCGCGCGATGACGAGCCGCTGGATCTCGCTCGTCCCCTCGTAGATCTCGGTGATCTTGGCGTCTCGGTAGTAGCGCTCGACGGGGAACTCCTTCGTATACCCGTAACCACCGAGGATCTGGATCGCCTCACCGGTCTGGCGGCGGGCCATCTCCGAGGCGAACAGCTTCGCCTTCGCGCCTTCCTCCGTATGCGGGCGGCCCTGCTGCTTGAGCCAGGCGGCGCGATACGTCAGTAGACGGGCTGCGTCGATCTCGGTCGCCATGTCTGCAAGCTTCCACTGGATCGCCTGGAAGTCTGCGATCGGCCGACCGAACTGCTCGCGCTCTTTCGCATACTCGCGCGCGACGTCGTAGGCCGCCTGGGCGATTCCGAGTGCCTGCGCGGCAATTCCGATGCGTCCGCCGTCGAGCGTGGCCATCGCGACCTGGAACCCGCGGCCCTCCTCGTGAAGAAGGCGGTCCTGGTCTACGAGCACGTTCTCGAGCGCGAGATCCGACGTCGTCGACGAGTTCAGCCCGAGCTTCTCCGTCTCGTGGGTCACGACGACGTGCGCGGCGTCGAGGACGAAGCACGAGATGCCGCGTGCCCCGGATGTCTCGGGATCGGTTCTTGCGAAGAGGACGAACGTGCCTGCCCGCGACCCATTCGTGATCCATTGCTTCGAGCCGGTGAGCTTCCAGCCGTCTTTCTGCGACTCCGCCGTCGATCGCAGTGAGGCCGCGTCGGATCCCGAGCCCGACTCGGTGAGGGCGAACGCGCCGAGCTGCTCGCCGCGAGCCAACGGCGGGACGAAGCGTGACCGCTGCTCCTCGGTGCCGAAGGTGAGAATGGGGAGGGTCGTCGCACTGGTGTGGACCGCGACCGTCACCCCCACCCCGGCATCCGCCCGGGAAAGCTCCTCGAGGACGAGGATGTACGAAAGGAAGTCCGCGCCCACGCCGCCGTATTCCTCCGGCACGCACACACCCATCAGTCCGAGCTCGGCGAGCTTCGGATAGAGCTCGTCCGGAAAGCGGTGATCGCGATCCCAGGCCGGGGCGTTCGGGACGATCTCGGCCTCTGCCAGATCGCGAGCGAGGCCCTGGATCTCTCGCTGCTCGGCGGTGAGGTCGAAGTCCATCGCGACTGACTATACGACGCGTCTCAACGTTGTTCGCGCCATTGCCATGTGGCGTTTGTAACCAGGGTCTGACCCTGGCCATGTCCTACCCGGACATCTCAAACTGCAACAAAAGAGTGCGAGTTCGTCCACAGGGACGCGTCGGCTTTCGGCAGGGTCGCTACGTGTACTCGTAGAAGCCGCGACCGCTCTTCCGGCCGAGCCTGCCTGCGGCTACATGCTCGCGGAGGAGCGGACAGGGCGCGTACTTCGGATCGCCCAACCCCTCGTAGAGGACCTCCATGATCGCCACGCATGTGTCGAGGCCGATCAGATCTGCAAGCGCGAGCGGGCCCAACGGGTGGGCGAACCCGAGCTTCGCGATCGTGTCGATCGCCTCCGGCTCGGCGACGCCCTCCATCAGCGCATAGGCCGCCTCGTTCAAGAAGGGCATGAGAATGCGGTTCGACACGAAGCCGGGAGAATCGCGCGCCTCGGCTGGAACCTTCCCGAGATCTTCGGCGAGCGCCACAATCGCGGCTCGCGTCCCCTCCGAGGTCTGCGCCGAGCTGATGACTTCGACCAGCTTCAGCACCGGCACGGGATTGAAGAAGTGCATCCCGATCACCTGCTCCGGCCGACTCGTAGCCTTGGCCAATGACGCGATCGGTATGGAGGACGTGTTCGAGGCGAGGATCGCCTCCCGAGGCAGGATCTCGTCCGCCCTCCGGAAGAGGTCCATCTTGATCGCGGCGTCCTCGATCACCGCCTCGACCAAAAGATCGGCCGGGACGAGATCAGGGACGATCTCAACACGTTCGAGGACACCGGCCACGTCCCCGCCTCCCTTCTCAGCGAGTTTCTCCAGGCTTCGCTGCATAGTCGCGAGTGCCTTCTCGACCGTGCCGGGAACCTCGTCATGGAGCGAGACCCGGCGACCCGATGCGGCCATGACCTGGGCGATCCCGCCGCCCATCTGGCCGGCCCCGACAACGAGAACATGGGAGAACCGCACGTGCGAAGTATCTACGGCTTGGATGCACCGGGCAGCCGCGGCCGCGTCCCACGAAACCTGCGCCTGAGCGCCCAGGAGAGGACGAGCGCGAGGACGAGCACGCCGATCACGATCTTGATCCCACCGCCGCGCGGCTTCCCGCCCTCCGCCACGAGCTCGCCCGCCCCGACGATGCCGCACGCGGTGCCTTGCCACTCCTCGCGAGGACCGCGAGTGAGCAGAAGGCCGACGGGAACCCCCTCTTCGACGTCGAGCTCGCAGTCGGTCTGGCCGGAGGACCTGATGTCGAATCTCTCCTCGATGTCGCCCTTGACCCGCTGGTCCACCTCGAACGAGAGCGTCTTCTGGGGTGGAAACGACAAGGTCTCCCGCACCTCCACGAGGCGCGCCACGACTGCCGCATCTGCGTCGTCGAGCCGCTCGGCCAGAGGTTGCTTCGCGCACACACAGGCCTGGGCTTCGCCCGCGCCCACGCCCACGAGTGCGAGCGTCGCGAGAAAAACGAGAAGGGTCGCGCGAGTCACGCCAAGTTACAAGTTGTAACTTGGATTTCTCACTCGACCTCGAGCAGCAGCGCGTCGCCCTGCCCGCCGCCCGAGCAGATCGCGGCCAAACCGAGCCCGCCTCCCTCGCGCCTGAGCTCGTGCACCAGCGTGGACACGATCCGCCCGCCGGAGGCGCCTATCGGATGACCGAGCGCAACCGCGCCTCCGTTCACGTTCACGATCTCCTCGTCGGCGCCCAGCATCGTCGTCGAGTTCTTCGCAACCGACGCAAACGCCTCGTTGATCTCCACGCGCTTCACGTCGGCGATCGTCTTCCCCACCTTTGCCAACGCCTGCTCTCCGGCGCGGGCGGGCGTGAGGGCGAGGTAGGCGTAGTCGTCCGCGACGTATCCCTGAGCGAGGATCGTCGCGAGCGGCTCGAGCCCACGACGCGCCGCGAACTCCTCCGAGCACACGATCACGCACGATGCCCCGTCGTTCAATCCGGGCGCGTTCCCTGCTGTCGTCGTCCCCTCGGGGTCGAACACGGGCTGGAGCGCGGCGAGCCTGTCGAGCGTGGTGTCGCGCCGGATCGACTCGTCCGCCAACACGTCGCCGACGGGCACGATCTCATCCGCAAACCGTCCTTCGTCCTGAGCGGCGGCTGCGCGCTGCTGCGAGCGGTACGCCCACGCGTCCTGATCCTCGCGAGAGATTCCGAGCTCCCGGGAGACGTTGGACGCCTGCTCGACCATGTGCAGCCCGTCGAAGCTGGACGTGAGCCCGTCGAAGACCATGTGGTCGACGACTTCTCCGTTCCCGAGCCGGTAGCCGAACCTGGCTTTCGGCAGGAGATACGGCGCGTTCGACATCGACTCCATCCCACCCGCGACGACCACCTCGTGGCCGCCGGCACGGATCATCAAATCGGCGATCTCGATTGCCCGAATCGAGGACGCGCACACCTTGTTGATCGTGTCGGCGGGAACCTCCTTCGGAATCCCCGCGCCGATCGCGGCTTGCCGCGCCGGCGCCTGGCCGACTCCCGCCTGCAGGACCTGACCCATGATCACGTACTCGACCTCGCCGGACTCGATTCGAGCGCGCTCCAGCGCGGAGCGAATCGCGGTCGAGCCAAGCTCGGTCGCGGGAATCTTCGCGAGCCCGCCGCCGAGACGCCCGAACGGCGTGCGGACGGCCGAGACGATGACCGAGCGCGCCATAGGGCCAGCCTACACTCGAGGCATGCGGGTTCTGATGGTCGACAACTACGACTCCTTTACGTACAACCTCGTGCACCTGTTGGAGCAGGTCGGCGCGGACGGCGACGGCCGCCGGAGCGACGAGATCGACGCCGCCGAAGTCGAAGCGTCGGCCCCCGATCGCCTCGTGATCTCCCCCGGACCGGGACGCCCCGCGGGAGCAGGCGCTTCGATCGAGCTCGTCCGCCGCCTCGGCCCGACCACGCCGATTCTGGGGGTGTGCCTCGGCCACCAGGCCATCGTGGAGGCCTTCGGTGGGGAGATCGGGCAAGCTCGCGCGCTGCTACACGGGAAGGCATCCCGCGTGCGCCACGACGGGCGCGGTGTCTTTGCCGGCCTCGGAAGCACGATCGACGCCGGCCGCTACCACTCGCTCGCCGCCGTCCGCGTGCCCGACGACCTCGAAGTCACGGCGACGACCGAGGACGGCGAGGTCATGGCGGTGCGGCATCGGACGCACTCGATCGAAGGCGTGCAGTTCCATCCGGAGAGCGTCCTCACCCCCCTCGGGCCGCGCCTGCTCGAGAACTTCCTGCGTCGTCCTATCCACGGAGGCGATGGACTGTAGGGCTGGCCGGGCATGCCCGGCGGCCCCTACGACACCGGTTGGCAAGTCGCGAGGCGTGCTCGGCGCATACGACCGACGGTCAGTCCGCGGGGCCGACCTTGACGAGCATCTTGCCGATGTTCTCGCCGCGCAGAAGACCGAGGAATGCGCGCGGCGCGTTCTCGATCCCGTCGATCACCGTCTCGCGGTACTGGAGACGCCCGTCGCGCACCCAGTCCTGTGCCCGCGCCAGAAACTCGGGGAAACGGTCGTAATGATCGCTGATGATGAACCCCTGGATCTTGAGCCGCTTCGTCACGACCATGAACATGTTGCGTGGTCCGGGAGCCGCCTCGACGTCGTTGTAGCGCGCGATCGAGCCGCACGCGACGATTCGCCCATGCGTCCTGAGCGCGCCGATCGCGGCTTCGAGCGAGTCACCACCCACGTTGTCGAAGTAGATGTCGATTCCGTCGGGCGCAGCCTCGGCCAGCGCTTCGCGTGCGGAGCGCTCGCGGTAGTCGAACGCGTCGTCGAAGCCCAGGTCTCGAAGCCACGCCACCTTCTCGGGCGACCCCGCGCAGCCGAGCACGCGACAGCCGGCGATCTTCGCCATCTGCCCGACGGTGCTACCGACCGCTCCAGCCGCACCGGAGACGAAGACCGTCTCCCCCTCCTTCGGCTGCCCCAACTCGTGGAAGCCGTAGTACGCGGTGAACCCTGGCATTCCGAGGACACCGAGCGAGGTGGAGATGGGGGCGCCCGTGGGATCGACCTTGCGCAGGCCCGAGCCGTCGGAAAGCGTCCATTCCCGCCAACCGAGTCCGTGCAGAACCCAGTCTCCCTCCGCATAGCGCTCGTTCCGCGAGCTTGCGACCCTTCCGACGGCGCCGCCGGTCATGGCCTCTCCCAGCGTGAACGGGGCGACGTAGGAGCGAACGTCGTTCATCCGCGGGCGCATGTACGGGTCGACGGAGAAATACGCGTTCCGGACGAGCAGCTGTCCCTCGCCCGGGTCGGGGATCGGCGTCTCGGCGAGCTCGAAGAGATCCTCGTCCGGGAAGCCCCGTGGCCGTGCGACGAGCCGGACCTCGCGGTTCATCCCCTCCATGCCGCGATGATACGCCCGTGCAGTCTCTGAAAGGACAGCTCCTGATCGCCGGGCCGGCCCTCGTCGACCCGAACTTCCGACGCACGGTCGTGCTCGTCGGCGAGCACTCCGAGGAGGGCGCGCTCGGGCTGATCCTCAACCGACCCTCTGAAGCGACGATCAACGAGGCCGTGCCGGAGCTCTCGATGCTGGCCCCCGGCGTCGACCAGGTTCACTTCGGGGGACCCGTCCAGCCGTCCGCGATCGTGGTGCTGGCCGACTTCATCGAGCCCGATCGCGCCGAGTCCCTCGTCGTCGACTCGGTGGGGTTCCTTCCCTCGGAAGTCGATCCCGAGGAGCTCGGTGAGCTGCGCCGCGCACGCATCTTCGCCGGCTATGCCGGCTGGGGGCCAGGTCAGCTCGACGAGGAGCTGGAGGACGGCTCCTGGATCGTCGAGCCGGCGCTGGCGGACGATGTCTTCACCGTCGAGCCGGATGAGCTCTGGAGCGCAGTTCTCCTCCGAAAAGGTGGCCCTTTCGGCGTCCTCGCGCTGATGCCGCTCGATCCCTCCCTGAACTGAGTGTCGGCGCGTCTCGCCTCAACCGCGTCCAAGCTCTCACGGGTCGCCATCCTGCGTGCAGCCGACAGCGACGCGCTCCGACGCGTTGTCGGCCGCTACGGCATGAGGCTCGGCGCCGCGCGCTTCGTCGCGGGGGAGACGCTCGACGAATGTGTTCCCGTCCTCCGCAGCTTGAACGACGCCGGATTGCACGCGAACACCACGCTTCTCGGCGAGGCGATTCCCGACGTCCACGGCGCAGATGCAACTGTTCGGGAATACGAGGCAATCGTCGAACGGCTGGCCAGGGAGGAGCTGCGCGCCAACGTCGCCTTGAAGCTCACGCACCTCGGGCTGTCGTTCGACAAGGAGACGGCGTACGCCAACCTCGAGCGCATCGTGAACCACGCGCGTCGTCTCGGTCAGTTCGTGCGGATCGACATGGAGCAGTCGAGCTTCGTCGATTCGACATTCGAGATCTACGAGCGCCTCCGCGCTGCTGGCTACGAGAACGTGGGCGTCGTCCTGCAGGCGTACCTCTATCGCTCCCCCGCCGATCTCGAACGACTCCTTCCCTTCGAGCCCAACCTTCGCGTCGTCAAGGGCGCCTACCTCGAGGCCACGGCCATCGCCTACCCCGAGAAACACGACGTCGACAACGCCCACGTGCGGCTCGTGGAGCGCGCGCTCAGCGGTGGCGCATACGTCGCCGTCGCGACGCACGACGAGCGCATCATCCGGCACGTGCTGACCTTCGCCGCGCGGGAGGGAATCGGCCGCGACCGGTTCGAGCTCCAGATGCTCTACGGCGTGCGGCCGGCCCTCCAGCGAAGCGTGGCCGCGGCGGGGTACAAGGTGCTCGTGGCAGCCCCGTTCGGCCCGGACTGGTACCCGTATCTCATGCGCCGGCTCGCCGAGCGACCCGCGAACCTGCTTTTCTTCCTCCGAAATCTTCTGCGTCGATGACGGTCCCCAGCCATGCGGATGTCGTAGTCGTTGGTGGGGGCGCCGTCGGGACCAGCATCGCGTTCCATCTCGCCGAGGCGGGAGTGGACGTCTGTCTGCTCGAGCGCGACGCGCTCTCCTCGGGGTCGACGAGCCGGGCAGCGGGCGGCGTCCGCACGCAGTTCTCGGATCCGCTGAACATCGCGATCGGGCTCCGTGCGGTCGAGGCGTTCCTGCGCTTCGCCGAGCGCCCCGGGGGCGAGATCGACTTCCGCCAAGTCGGATATCTCTTCCTGCTCGACCGTCCCGACGACGTCGAGCGCTTCGAGCAGAGCGTCGCGCTGCAGAACGAGCTCGGGGTCCCGAGCCGGCTCGTCGAGCCGGACGAGGCAGCGAGGCTCTCCCCCTTGGCCGGGCTCGACGGCGTCTTGGCGGGCACCTTCTGCGCGCTTGACGGACACGCGAACCCCGAGGCCGTCGCGCAGGGCTACGCGAGTGGAGCACGCGGTCACGGCGCGAAGATCGTGACCGGCTGCGCGGCGAGCGCCGTCGAAACGGGCGGGAAGCGAGTCGGAGGTGTCGTGACCGACCAGGGGACAATCCAGACGGACACGGTCGTGTGCGCGGCGGGTGTCTGGTCGCCCGCATTCGCACGCACGGCTGGAGTCGAGCTTCCAGTCGAGCCCGTCTTCCGGGAGGTCGTGACGACTGCGCCGGTCGAGGTGCTCCCCGACCCCATCCCGCTGACCGTGGACTTCACGACCGGCTTCTACTTCCACCGCGAAGGGCCCGGCCTCCTGATCGGCATGTCCGACCGAAACCAGGCACCCGGCTTCGACGCGCCCACCGATCCCGCCTGGCTCGAGCACGTCACCGAGGTCGCGGCCCGCCGCGCGCCGTCCTTCCTCGACATGGGACTTGCGCACGGCTGGAAGGGCTACTACGAGATCACTCCGGATCATAATGCGCTGGTCGGGGAAGCGCCAGGCCTCGAGCGCTTCTTCTACGCCACCGGCTTCTCGGGGCACGGGTTCATGCAGGCGCCCGCGGTCGGAGAGATCGTGCGCGATCTCATTCTCGATCGCGCGCCCTTCGTCGATGTCGCACCGCTTTCCGCGGAGCGCTTCGAACAAGAAGTCCCCCGGCCGGAGCACAACGTCATCTGAGCGTTATCGGAGACGCGACTTCGACACCTCCGCGTCAGTGGGTTTCGGTCTTGGGCAGTGACTCATGCAAAGCGGCGAGGTGACGATGCACCTGCTGGATCACGACCGAACCCTCCCCCACCGCTGACGCGACGCGCTTGACCGAGCCGCTGCGGACGTCGCCGATGGCGAACACGCCCCGAACGGAGGTCTCGAACACGTGCTCCCCCGCGCCCGTGAGCACGAACCCGCGATCGTCTCGCGCGATCTCCGCCGGCAACCAGCCCGTGTTCGGCTCGGCGCCGATGAGGATGAACAGCGCGTCCGCGGGAACGGTCTCGGTCGCCCCCGAAGCATCGCGGAGGACAAGCCGCTCTAGTCGAGTCTCGCCGCCCCCGTCCACGACCTGGGTCGACGTACGGACCTGGATGTTCTCCTTCCCTTCGAGCTCGTCCAGCAAGTACTGGGACATTGCGTCCGCGGCGGGGCGGCGACAGACGAGCGTCACGCTCGCCGCATAGCGGCTGAGATGCGCCGCCGCCTGACCGGCCGAGTTGGCTGCGCCGACGATGAACACGCTTCCTCCGGTGAACTGCTGCGCGTCCGACGGAGAGGATCCGTAGAACACTCCCGCGCCCTCGAGCTTTTCCAGCGCGGTAACGCCGAGGCGACGGTAGGCCACGCCCATCGCGAGCACGACGCTCTTTGTCTCGATCTCGGAGTCGTCGATCGTGACCCGGTGACCGGTGTCCGTTGCATGCACGTCGCTCACCGAGCGCATGAGAAGAAACTCGGTGCCGAAGATCCAAGCCTGCTGATAGGCGCGCGTGGCGAGCTCCCGGCCGGTGAGCCCGCGCTGGAACCCCAGGTAGTTGCGGATCCGCGCGCTCGACCTCGCCTGCCCTCCGATCGACGCGTGGTCGACGACGAGTGCACGCAAGCCTTCGGAGGACGCGTACACGGCCGCGGCCAGACCAGCCGGCCCGGCCCCCACGATCACGACATCGAACTCACCCGGATCGTCGAGCTCGGTGCGGACCTTGTAGCCGTGCTCCGCCAGCTCGTCGTCGGAAGGGTCGTCGAGAACCGTGTCGTCGGGAAGGACGACCGCGGGCCGGTCCGATACCTGGACACCACACGACTGCAGCAGCTCGCGCGCCTCGTCCGAGTCACTCGAGTAGAACGCGTGCGGAACACCGGTTCGAGCCAGGAGATTCCGGATCTCGTAGCCACGGCTCGACCAAGGCTCGGCGACCACGGTGAGCTCGAGGCGTCCCTCGGTCGCGCGCCGCCACTCTTGGAGGAACTCCGAGACGACACGATGGAAGAGCTCGTCCGGAGTCGTCCACGGCTTGAGGACGTAGTAGTCGATGTGACCGAGCGTCATCGCCCGGCGGATGACATCTGCCGTCTCCTCGTCCGCCCAGCCGCCCCACGGGATCAAGAGCGCGCGCTTCGCGTACGGGTGCAGGTCGTACACCCGTGCGAGGAGCTCTTCGCCCCGGAGCCCCGTCTCGCCGCGCGCGGCGAAGACAATCGCAACGCGTTTCCCGGCGTCGCGCATGCGCTCGAGCTGGGTGAGCGCCGCGTCGGGCGACGGACCGCAAACGACTCGATAGTCGCTCTGATAGCGCTGTAACTCGCCGGTGATCCGCTGTATCGCTTGGGGGTCAGGGTCGACGGCGAAGATGAACGGCCGGTCGTCAGACATGCTCACGAGACTTCCTCCTGCCGGAGCGTCAGCGCGCGGTGACGGTGTCCCCGATGTCCGCCAGCGCTCGCAAGGCCTGCGCGAGCGCGATCGGAACCGTTGCGAGAAAGACCGAGACGGGACCCCCGATCAGCACCACGCCCAAGGTCTCCCAGACCCCGTCCACCTCGATCGCCCAGATGACGGTCCCGGCGACCGCCGCGAGGACGCTGAGGACGCCGAAGAACGTGAGAAACGCTGCCCACATGCGAAGCGTCCCGTACTGGGTCATTCAAGCCTCCCGTGACGTGGCCGGTGTCGTCGCGAGCTTACTCAGAACTCGGATCGGGATGACGCTTCGTCGCCGCAGCGCGCCGCACGGGTCGTTCCGGCGGCTCAAGGCTTCATTCCGATCCGAGTTTCTAGCCTGCGCTGCCGGCGTGGATCGCACGCACGGTCTCGATCGTGTCCGCCTCGCCGGCGTGCTTGTCCTCGCGATACCCCTTCACGCGGGCGAATCTGAGCGCCATGCCGCCCGGATAACGCGCACTCGTCTGAACGCCGTCGAACGCGATCTCGACGACGAGCTCGGGGCGAACATAGACGGTGTGCCCGTCGCGACTGGTCTCGAGCTCGAGCAGCCGGTCCGTCTGCCACGCCAGCATCTGATCGGTCATGCCCTTGAACGTCTTGCCCAGCATCACGTGGCCACCGGTCTCAGAATCGCGTGCGCCGAGATGGAGGTTCGAGAGCTTCCCCTGCCGCCGCCCGTGCCCCCACTCCGCCGCGAGGACGACGAGATCGAGCGTATGCGCGACCTTGACCTTGAGCCAGCCGGCCCCGCGACGACCTGCCTCGTAGGGAGCGTCGAGCGACTTGACCATGACGCCCTCGTGGCCCCGTGCGAGCGCCTCCTCGAGAAACCGCTGTCCCTCGGCGGGGTCAGCGGTCTCGATGCCGGGCACGCGTAGCACCTCGGGAAGCCGGCTCTCGAGCGCCTCGAATCGTTCGCGGTACGAGCGGTCGAGCAGGTCTGTGCCGTCCAGATGCAGGCAGTCGAAGAAGAACGGCGAGAGCGGCAATGTCGCACGCAGCTCGCCGACGTTCACCTTGCTCCCGAATCGGCTCATCGTCTCCTGGAAAGGGCGCGGACGTCCATCGAGCCCGATCGCGATCGCCTCGCCATCGAGCACGATGGTTTCGAGCTCGAGCGCTCGGACAGCGTCCACGATCTCGGGCACGCGGTCTGTGATGTCCGCGAGGTTTCGCGTGAACGCGCGCACTTCGTCCCCGAGCCGGTGCACCTGCAGCCGAGCGCCGTCCAGCTTCCACTCGATCCGGGCAGGACGAATACGCGCAAGCGCGTCCTCGAGATCGTCGCCCGTCTGCGCGAGCATCGGCTGAACCGGACGTAAGACCGTGAGCCTGAACTCCTGGAGCCCGTTTCTTCCCTCGGCGAGCGCGGCCGCTGCGACCGCGCCGAGCTCGCCGGCGACCATCGCCGCGCGACGGACTTCGGCCACTGGAATCGCGGCAGCCTTCGCGACGGCCCCGACCATGACCCCTTCGAGCGCCCCCTGCCTCAGCTCACCGAGGAGCAGACCGGTCAAGAATCGTTGCTCGAGCTCGGTCGCGCGGCCGAAGAGATCGGACAGCGCCTCACGGCGAGCTGTCTGTGACCCTGCGCCGGAGATCGCAGCGATCCGTGACACGGCCTCGTGCACCTCGAGCAGCTCGAGCGTGGGAGACGACGCAGGAGGTGGCAGCTCGCGTAGCGCCGCCCACCCGACCCCGATCGTCCCCTGCGGAAGAAACCCCGAGAGATAGGCGACAGCGACTGCGACCTCGTCGGGGCTCGCTTGCCCGAGACACTCGGCGAGCCTGGCGATCTTCGCCAGCCGCGAGCGGGTCGCGGCGACGTCGTTCGAAGCCTGCGCGACCGAGTCGAGAAGCATCGGCGACATTCAACAGGACGCCCTCGCTCTCATTTACGTCTCATCGCGCGCCAGTAGGACGTGCTCGACAAGTCCGTGCGAAAGGAGCAGGAGATGAAAACGAGACCCTCAATCGCGGTTGTGCTCGTAGCCTTCGCTACCGCTGGTGCGATAGCGATGTTCGGCGGCGAGAGCAGCGCGAGCGCCGAGACCGCCGCCGGCTGCCAAGTTCCACAGGGGAGCGAGCGGGTTCGCCTGAACCCCGCCGACTTCACGACGCGCATCGACAACCCGTGGTGGCCGATGCGCCCGGGCACTCGTTGGATCTATCGCGAGACCGATCCGGAGGGGACGAGGCAGAAGGTCGTGGTGACGGTCACCCAGGAGACGAAGAGGATCGCGAACGGAGTCACGGCACGAGTCGTCCGCGACGCGGTCACCGAGGACGGCGAGTTCGTCGAGGTCACCGACGACTGGTACGCGCAGGACAGGTGCGGAAACGTCTGGTACCTCGGCGAGGCCACGAAGGAGTACGAGAACGGCAAGGTGGTGTCGACCGAGGGCTCGTTCGAGGCCGGCGTCGACGGAGCCCAGGCCGGGGTCATCATGCCCGCGAAGCCCCGGGCGGGACTCGGCTACCGGCAGGAGTACTACGCGGGACATGCGGAGGACAAGGCCGCCGTCGTCAGCCTCGCAGAGCAGGCCGAGGTGCCGTTCGGCTACTTCAAGAAGGGGCGGATTCTCATGACGAGGGATCTGAATCCGCTGAGCCCCAAGATCCTCGAGTACAAGTTCTACGCACGGGGAATCGGCCCGGTCCTGGCGATCGGCGTGTCGGGCGGAAGCGACCGCGAGGAGCTTCTCAGCTTCGAGCGAGGCAGGTAGCGCGACTCATCGTCATCTCATCGCAGCACGCTAGAACTGACGACACACGAGAAGGGAGACACGGATGAAGCTCAACAGACGAATCATTCTCGCCATCGCAGTGGTCATCGTTGCGCTGGCGGCGGGAGGCGCGGGTATCGCGCAGACGGTCGGCGGCGGCTCGGAGAAGCCGGTGACCGGTCCGGCCGCGGAGCAGGCGAAAGCCGCCGCGCTGGAGGCCGCGGGAGGCGGAACCGTGACCGAGATCGAGGGCCAGGACGACGACGGCGCCGGTGTCTACGAGGTCGAGGTTCGCCGCGCCAACGGCACCCAGGTCGAGATCCATCTCGACGCCCAGTTCCAGGAGGTCGGCAGGGCGGCGGACGACGACACAGGGTCGGAGTCCGAGGACGAGTCCGGAGAGGAATCCGGCTCGGACGACTGACTGGCCGCGGCTCGCGTCACCCGGTAGAGGAGGGGTCGGGGTTTCCCCGGCCCCTCTTTCTCATCTCGATCTCATGTTTCGCGCGACAATGCAGGAAATGCGGATCCTGGTGGTCGAGGACGACGTGAAGATGGCAGGGCTGCTGCGGCGCGGGCTGGTCGAGGAGGGTCTCTCTGCCGACATCGCGCGGACGGGCGACGATGCGCTGTGGATGGCGCGGGCTACCGAGTACGACGCGATCGTCCTCGACGTGATGCTTCCGGGTGTGAGTGGCTTCGACGTGTGTCGCCGGCTCCGCGAGTCGGGCACCTGGTCTCCGGTTCTGATGCTGACCGCGCGAGATGCGGTGCTCGACCGAATCACTGGTCTCGACGCTGGAGCCGATGACTACCTGACCAAGCCGTTCTCGTTCGCCGAGCTGCTCGCTCGTTTGCGCGCGCTTGCTCGGCGAACACCACTCGAACGACCCGTGGTTCTCGAAGTGGGCGACCTACGCGTCGACCCTGCCACACGGCAGGTCTGGCGCGGTGACGTCGAAGTGACCCTGTCCGCCAAGGAGTTCGCGCTGCTCGAGACGTTCATGCGGCGGCCGGGGCTGGTTCTCTCCCGCTTCCAGCTGCTCGAGCACTGCTGGGACTACGCGTACGAGAACCGGTCGAACGTCGTCGATGTGTACATCCGCTACCTGCGCGAGAAGATCGACCGGCCGTTCGAGCGAGCGTCCATCGAGACGGTGCGCGGCGCGGGCTACCGGCTGCGGAAGGATGCGGGGTGAGGCGTCTACCGATCCGCGTGCGGCTGACGCTCGCCTTCGCGCTGGCGATGGGTGTCGTCCTCGCTGCGACGGGTGTCTTTCTGTACCTGGAGCTCCGCACCTCCCTCGACGAGTCGATCGACGAGAGCCTCGAGGCGCGGGTCTCGGAGGTCGCGCCGCGTCTGGCGCTCGGCGGCCTGATCGTCGGGCCCGGTATGGGCTCGGGCCTTGTCGATCCGGACGAGCGTTTCCTTCAGGTTCTGGACCTTCGTGGACGCGTCGTCGATGCCACCCCGACCGTCGAGAACGGCCCGCTTCTCGAGCAGGAAACGCTCGCTCGCGCCGCCGGCCGACGAACCACGTGGCTCGAGCTCGAGAACGTTCCGGGAATCTCGGGTCCGACCCGGATCCTCGCGATGCCCGTCGAGACTCCGGGCGGTACCCGCGTGCTCCTCGTCGGCGCCTCGCTCGAGGATCGGGACGAGACGCTACGTGGCTTTCTCGTCATCCTCTTCCTCGTCGGGCCCGCAGCGCTCGCGCTGACGTCGCTCCTCGGGTACTGGCTCGCAACGGCAGCGCTCAAGCCCGTGGAGGCAATGCGGATCGAGGCCGCTGCCATCTCCGGCTCCGAGCCCGGGCGGCACCTGCCCCTCCCCCGCTCACAGGACGAGATCCATCGACTGGGTCAGACCCTGAACGAGATGCTCGACCGCCTCGACGCCGCGCTGGAGCGGGAGCGGGGCTTCGTGGCAGACGCCAGCCACGAGCTCCGTACCCCGCTCGCGCTCTTGAAGGCGGAGCTCGAGCTTGCGCTTCGCCGGCCTCGCAGCGCACCCGAGCTCGAAGACGCGATCCGTTCGGCTGCCGCCGAGACCGACCGCCTCGCCGGCCTCGCGGAAGATCTCCTCCTCCTCGCCCGCTCCGATCAGGGCGAGCTCGCGTTGCGGACCGAGCGGATCGACATCGCGGAGCTCCTCGGACGGGTGACGGATCGCTTCCGGCTTCACGCAGAGGCGCCGGCTCGGACGATCGAGATGGAGGTCCCGAACGGGCTCGAGCTCGACGCTGACGCGCGCCGACTCGAGCAGGCGGTCGGCAATCTGGTCGAGAATGCCCTGAAGCACGCCAGGGGCTCGGTTTGGCTCACAGCAGTCGAGCAAGACGGCCACATCGAGCTCCACGTTCGAGACGAGGGCGGCGGCTTTCCGCCCGCCTTCCTATCGCGCGCGTTCGATCGCTTCAGCCGTGCCGACGACGCACGCTCGGGCGACGGCACGGGACTCGGCCTGACCATCGCCGCCGCGATCGCCAAGGCACACGGTGGCTCGGCGCACGCGAGGAACTCCGAGAGCGGAGGCGCGGAGGTGTGGCTCTCGCTCCCGCGCGCCGGCCGTTAGACGCTACTCGCGACCACTCGCCCGCGCCGCTGACGATCCCTGTTACGCCGACGAGGGAAGTTCGTCGAGCTCGCCCTGGGTGAGCTCCCAGCTCGCGGCCGCCGCGTTCGCTCGCACCTGCTCGGGCTTGGTCGCGCCGGCGATCACCGACGCGATGCCCGAGGTCGAGGCCAGCGCTGCGATCGCGAGCTCGTGCGGTGTGTGACCGCGTTCCTCGGCAAAGCGGGCAAGCACCTCGACACGGTCGAATTGCTCATCGGCGATCTCACGGCCGGCAAGGCGCGTGCCCTCCGGGGCGGTCTGGCCGCGACGGTACTTGCCCGTCAGAAGGCCGCTCGCAAGCGGGAAATACGGGATGTAGGCGACGCCGAGCTCCCTGCAGAGCGGGAGGACGTCTTCGTCGTCGTCGCGGCGAAGCAGGTTGTAGTGGTTCTGGAGGACGGTGAAACGGGCAGTTCCTTGCTCCAGCGCGGTTCGGTTGGCTTCCGCCAGCTGGTCAGCGGAGAAGTTCGAGCACCCGATCGCGCGCACCTTGCCGGCCTCTACCAGCTGGTCGAGCGCACCGAGGGTGTCGCCGATCGGGATCTCCGAATCGGGCCGGTGCAGGTAATAGAGGTCGACGTAGTCGGTCCGCAGCCGCTCCAAGGAGCCCTCGATCGACCGGCGGATCGCTTCTGGAGAGGCAAGGCCGTCCCCCGGCTCCCACGCGAACTTCGTCGCGAGAACGACCTCCTCGCGCCGTCCCTCGAGGATCTCGCCGAGCAGCCGCTCGCTACCACCACCGTTCCCGTAGATCTCGGCGGTGTCCAGGAACGTGATGCCTGCGTCGAGCGCAGCATCGACGACGGCCCGCGTCGCGTCGAGGCCGAGACGGCCACCGAAGTTGTTGCATCCGAGGCCGACGCGCGAGACGCGAAGGCCGCTGTCACCGAGATCTTCCACCTGCATCGTCGCAACCTAGCTGCCACACGCGGTTACGCATGTTTGCACCGCTAGCCAGCGCTCCGCGTACACCGGTGCTCAGCTCTGGCGAGACCGAGAGAGAGGTCGTCTCGTCTCCACGACGTCCGAGAAGCAATCTTCGAGACCGATGTACGAGGAGCTCAGCCATCGCTAGCGGGGCGAGACGTAGGCGCCGCCCGACGCGCGACCCGAGCGCGTTCGTACCTGTTGCTAGGCCGCTGAGTTCGACGCCGGGACCTCCAAGGCGATCTCGCGTTCGCGTCGGGAGCCCGCAGCTTGACCCTTGGCTCGGGCTCCCGACAAAGAGCCGCAAGGCGCAGTCCGCTCTGGACTTGGAACGGACATAGCCCACGCCGCCGCGCGAGCCGGGTCGCGGGTCGACGCGCGACAGGCGTGCATGAGTCTCGAGATCGAACGCATCTGGTTCTTCATGAAGACCCGCAGAGCCTGACGCCACCGGAATACGACGACCGCCCGAGACGTTAGAATTCCTGGTGCGTGGTGGAGGATTCGGAGAACACCTCCGGCTTCACCGCTGCGCGCGATCTCTTGCGAGAGGAAGCAGAACCGTTGCAGGGAAGACCGCTGAGCTGACAGTTTTCAAGCGCACGGCGATGAGCAGTGCGGGCAGATATGTCGTTGGAGCGAGGACAGAAGGGATTGGTGAACAGCTTGTTTGAGCCAGACATCCAGGTATTTCTCGAGAAGGCCGAAGAGCGCGGCGTAGTGGAGGAGGCCGAGCTGGACACAATCGCGTTCGAACACGACCTCGATGCCGACGAGCTTGGCGCCGTCCGCACGGAGCTCGCAGCGCGCGAGGTCGAGATCACCCCTCCGGCCGAGACCACGAACGTCGACGCGGGCGTTTCGAACGCACGTGAGTCCGCCGTGCTCGTGACCACCGACTCGCTCACCCTGTTCATGAACGAGGTCGGCCGTCACGACCTGCTTACGGCGGCCGAAGAGGTCGGGCTCGCGAAGCGCATCGAGCGGGGCGACAAGCAGGCGAAGGAACGGATGATCAACTCGAACCTTCGCCTTGTCGTGTCGATCGCGAAGCGCTACCAAGGCCACAGTCTCCCGCTAGGCGACCTGATCCAGGAGGGAATCATCGGCCTCAATCGCGCGGTCGAGAAGTTCGACTGGCGCCGCGGATTCAAGTTCTCCACCTATGCGACGTGGTGGATCCGCCAGGCGTGCCAGCGGGCGATCTCGAACCAGTCTCGGACCATCCGGGTGCCGGCCCATGTCCATGAGCGGCGCGTCAAGCTTGCACGGGTGAGCCGTCAGCTCGAAGCGGCACAAGGCCACGAGCCGACGAACGAAGAGCTCGCCGCGGCGACGGGGCTCGAGCTCCAGCACGTCGAGGAAGCGCTCGGCGCCGTCGAGGCGTCGGTGTCGCTCAACCAGGCGGTCGGCGAGGATGGCGCGGGCGAGCTCGGCGACCTGTTCTCGGACCCGCTTGCGGCCGATCCGGTCGAGGAGGCAGACGAGTCCCACCGCCGGGAGACGGTGCGCGCGGCGCTGCAGGGACTTCCCGACTCGGAGCGGCGGATCCTCGAGCTGCGGTTCGGCTTCGACGGGGAGCAGCAGCCGCTGGATGCGATCGGTCGCGAGCTCGGACTGACCCGAGAGCGCGTTCGGCAGCTGGAGAGCCAGGGGCTCGCGCGGCTCGCCGCGGAGCTCGAGGGTGTCGTCGGCATAACGGCCGACGAGCTCGCAGACTCCGCGTAGTGGCCGTCTCTACAGACGAGGCTCGGTCTCTCGCGTTGTCACTACCCGAGGCTGTCGAACTGGATCATCACGGGCGTCCGTCCTTTCGGGTCGGCGGGAAAATCTTCGCGACGTTGTGGAACGGGTCCCGGATGAACGTGATGCTCGACGAAGGCGGAATTCTAACTACCGTCGAGAGAGCACCTCACGCCTGCGAGAAGGTCTGGTGGGGAAAGCGTCTGGCCGCTGTCGGCGTGACACTCGCACACAGTGATGGCGATCTTCTCTCGGAGCTTCTTGCCGATGCGTGGGAGCACAAGGCTCCAAAGAGACTTCTGAACCACGGACAGCGCAGGCCGGGAGTGGTGCCCTCGCCTGTGCGAGCGTTCAATGCAGATCGCTGAGCTGTGGCGCTATCCCGTCAAGTCGCTACAAGGCGAGCGGCTTGATGCAGTGGCAGTGACTGCGGATGGTCTCGAAGGTGATCGTCAGTTCGCGATCTACGATGTGGGGTCCGGATTGGGTTTGACCGGTCGGCGCGTTCCTGAGCTGTTGTTCGCGTCGGCACACATGCGTGCTGACGGTACTGCGGAGATCACGTTGCCGGATGGTTCACTGGCAGAAGATGACAACACGTTGTCGGACTGGCTCGGCCGATCCGTGGCGCTGCGTTCGGCTGCGACTGAGGCGGCTCGCCGCTATGAGAACGTGGTCGACTTCGAGCATGAGTCGACGAGTGATTGGGAGCCTTTCGACGGAGCTGCGAGGGCGTTTCACGACAACCCCGGTGCGCGGGTGTCGCTTGTGTCGACCGCGACGACGGGGTCGTGGGATCCGCGTCGTTTCAGGGCGAACGTGCTGCTCGACGGCGAAGGCGAGGACTCCCTTGTCGGATCGAGAGTTACCCTCGGCGAGGCGACGCTCAACGTCGACATGCGGATCAAACGGTGCGTGATGACGACGCGCGCACAGGCCGGAGGCATCGAGCGTGATCTCGATGTGCTGCGAACGATCGCTCGTGAGCGTGATGCGTGCCTCGCCGTGGGCGCCCTCGTGATCGATCAGGGAACCATTCGCGTCGGCGACACGCTGGGAGCAAACTAGTAGATACGGACTGCGCGGGCGCTGGGGACAGAACCCAACCGTCGGCGAGCGTGCGGGAACGTCCCTTGAGCGGTCTAGGAGGAGGACAACGCGCGCTCGAGGGCCGCCCGGTCGGTCGGCCCGCCGTGCGTCGCAAGCACGTGCTCGACCGGCAGTGCGAGTAGCGGGCGCAGCCCCTCGGCGATCTCCTCGCGCGTCACGCCAGGGCGGAGCCACCTCTCGTTGATCTCGAGTCCCCGGCCGAAGTCGACGAGCGTGTCGCCGGAGATCACCGCACGCTGGCTCTCGACCCAGAGCACAGTGTCGTTCGCCTTATGCCCGGGGAACACGTCGGCACCGAACGGCAGCCGGTCGCCGGACGAGTACGGGCGTGCCTCGCCTTCCTTCTCGCCGAGCAGCCAGACGACGTCGGGACTGCCGTCGCCAGCCTGCTCGGCGGTGAGGCCATACGTGTCCATGAGGTACTGCGCGGTGTCGGGTAGCGGGGTGTAGACCGGCACGCCGAGCCGCTCGACCAGGCTCTGCGCGTCGCGCTCGTGCCACGGCGCGGTGAGCACGATCGCCGTCTCGCGGCCGGCCGCCAGGTCCACAAGCTC
>JALZOK010000016.1:0-3413 GCA_030857225.1 Actinomycetota bacterium | reverse complement strand
GAGCGCCTCGAGCTCGCTCGGCACGCCCAGCGGATCGAAGAGCAGCAGGCGTTCGTCGTCGGCGATCGCGTAGGACGAGACGTTCTGGTCCCACGGCTCGCTCGCCCTCCAGTCCGGATGACGTGCCTGCCAGTGCCACAGGCCCGGACGCAACTCGCGCACGGCACGATGCTACTACTGGAACGCTCCGCTCACGATGACGCGATCATCGATGCCCGTGTCGGGTGCCGCAAGTTCGGCTCGAGCTAGCACTCCGGCCGCCACCCGATAGCGTCCGTTGCGTGAGGGTCACTGCTGAGGCCGCACGCCGCTTCCTCGTGGCGCGCCACGCGCTCGCGCCAGCGCGTTCGCTCGAGGGGGGACCAGACGCCGTGCTCGAGGTCTTCCGTCGACTCGGCTCGATCCAGTTCGACCCGCTCGCGGTTGCCGGTCGGAGCCATGACCTCGTGCTGCACGCGCGCGTGGCCGAGTACGACCCCGCCTGGTGCGACCTGCTCTACGAGCGCCGCGAGATCTTCGAGGCGCACAACAAAGGACTTTCGCTCGTACCGGCGAGCGAGTTCCCGTGGTTCCGCGAGACATGGCGCCAGAACGGGATGCGCCTTCTCGCCGAGAACGCCGAGATGGCCGAGCCGGTGCTCGAGCGCATCCACGCCGAGGGGCCGCTGTCAGCGCTCGACTTCGAGCGCTACCGCGGGGCCACGATCGACTGGTTCGGAATGCCGACGAACACCGTCCGCGCCGTGCTCGAGGCGTACTCCGTCACGGGTGTGCTCGGCCTGGCGCGACGCGACGGCAACCGACGCTACTACGACCTCCTCGAGCGACTGCTACCGGCCGACCTGCTCGCGCGCGAGATCCCGCTCGAGGAGCAACTCCGCCACAAGCTCCTCTCGCGGTACCGCGCTCACGGCCTCCTCGGTGTGGGTGGCAGCGCTGACATCTTCCACGGCATCGGCCCCGCCAAGCCCGATCCGAGCCGGCCGGAACAGCCGGGAAGAACGGCTCTGCGCGAGGAACTCGTCGCGACCGGCGAGCTCGTTCCCGTGGAGGTCGAGAACGTGCACGGCAAGCGGTTCGTGCTCAGAGCGGAAGTCGACCTGCTCGAGTGCCCGCCGGAGCCGCCGCCCTCCGTCGCATTCCTGCCGCCGTTCGATCCGTTGGTGTGGGACCGGGGCCTTCTCGGATCCCTGTTCGAGTTCGAGTACGTCTGGGAGCTCTTCGTCCCGCCAGCCAGGCGGCGCTGGGGCTGGTACGTGCTGCCGATGCTCTTCGGCGACCGCCTCGTCGGCCGGATCGAGCCGCGCATGGACCGCGCCGGTGGCCGCCTGCAGGTGCTCGGCCTTTGGTGGGAGGACGGCTTCACGCCGCGCCGCACTGAGGGCTTCGTCGACGCGATGCGCGACGCGCTCGGCGCCTACCTGCGCTTCGGATTCGCGACGCGCATCGAGTGGGCGCCAGAGCTCACAATGGAGAAGCGACTGTTTCTTACACGCCCCTAGACCGTACCGGCGCGCATTGAGGGCATGTATCGCATCCGTCAAGGCAAAAGTTGGGCAAAAGTATCTGCCCGCCGATCGCCGCATTGAGAACAGAAAATCCCTGTTTTCGGGGCTTTTCCAGTAGTGGGGGCAGGAACTTGAACCTGCGACCTCCGGGTTATGCGATCTGAGGTTCCGATCTGCGAGAGCACGCGCGCGGTGAGAAGCGCCCGATCCCTGGCTAGCAGCCCTACTGCTTGAAGACCTTCGCTGCCTTCCGCTGAAACGCCTGCATGAGTTGGGATGCTTGGTCAGGCTTCTGCAAAACGCGTTGGAGGGATGTCCCCAACTCGCTACCCAGCGATCCGGGAAGAAGATCCGAACCGTCCAAGCGAACGACCTTCGCCTGCGTTATCTGACGTGCCTCCGTGCGGACGAGGACGTTGGGGTAGGCGCTAGGAGGGACGCCCCTGTGCGGTGAAACAATGACGCCCGACGACACCCAGATTCGCCCCGCTCCCGGCGAACTGAGATAGAGGAGTAGCGCGCGCACAGCCTCGTCGTCCGCGAGCGGGATCACGAAGTCCGCACCGACAACGACCTGGCTGCCGAGACTGGCGTCGATCTGCGGGAAGGGCGCTGCGGAGATCGTCTTTCCCGGTCTTGGCGTCGGCTTGATGAACTGGAGCGCAATGGGTCCGACGAAGCCACCCTCCAGGTAGAGGTGAGCACGCCGTTTAGGGCCGAAAACGGCCCGGATGGAATCGCCGAATTCGGTTGCGAGCGCACCGTCGATACCCCCGGACACGTTCTCGTCGGTCAGCAAGTTGGTCATCAGCCTCAGCGCCGCGATTACCGAGGGATCGTCGAAGGGCAGCTTGCCGGCGAAGAGCGCATCGTATTTCCATGGCCCGGAGGTGCCGATGTAGAGGTTCTCGAACCAGTCGGTAAGGGTCCACGAGGCCTCTGCCGAAACCGACCACGGCACCTCGCCTTGGCCCTTGATCTTCGCCGTCGCTGAGACGAGATCGCCCCAGCTCTTGGGCACTCTCAACCGCAGTCGCTCGAACTCATCGGGCCGGTACCAAAGGAGGCTCTTTGACGTCGCCTTCATGGGGAACCCGTATGCCTCCTCGCGAAACGTGGTTAGCTCGGGCCACGCCTCGCCATAGCTCTGCCGAAGATAGTCATCCGTCACGCCCAGTGACGACAAGGGCTTGGCGATCCCGTCACGGGCGAGCGCGCGGACAAAGCCGGGCGAAGGAGTGATCGCAACCGTGGGTGGATTCTCCTTGCGAAGTTCCTTCTCCATGGCCGCGAAGAAGTCCGTTTCTTGCGAGGACAAGAGAGGCCGAAAAAGCGCCTTGTAACCGGTGGTTTCCTGAAATGTCTTGAGCACCTCGATGAACGCTTTGTGCTCCGGCTCCCCGGGATTCCACGTGGTGACGATCCTGATCGGGTTGTCTGCGGAGCCGACGGCGGGCGGCTCGGTATCGAATGAGTAGGCTGCCACGATCGTGCCCGCAACGATTGCGACAGCAAGTAGCGCTGCCAGGACTAATCCCCGCCGCATGCGACGGGGCCCGCCGACCCTCGGTGCAGCGAGCGGCGGGAAGTCGCGCTGGAGTCCCGTTGTCTCGACTTGGAAGAGACGCTCTGGCCGATCGACGTCCTTGAGCCGGTAGGCGCCGAGGTCGCGAAGGACGGTATCGGGCGGAAGCTCGTCCTCGACGAGCTCGCGGGTTGCGTTCGAGAGGAGAACTTGTCCGCCGTGCCCAGCGGCTCCGACGCGCGCGGCCTTGTGAACGCCGACACCCACATAGCGCTCGCCGGACGCACGCGGCTCCCCGGAGTGCAACCCCATCCGCACGCGCACATCGACACCGTCGGGCCACGTATGCGTTGCAAACATGCGCTGGGCCTCGATAGCGC
>JALZOK010000074.1 GCA_030857225.1 Actinomycetota bacterium | reverse complement strand
TTCATCCCGAAGAGCCCGGTCACGAGCGTAAGCGGAAGGATCGTCACGCTGATCACGGTCAACAGTCGGAGGACGTCGTTCTGCCGGTGCGAGATCACCGACTCGTTCGTCGACTCCAGCCCGTCCACGACTTCCTTGTAGTTGTCGAGCAGGTCCCAGATTCGCTCGGCGGCATCGACGATGTCGTCGAAGTAGAGCTCGAGCTCCTCGGGCAGGAAGGTCTCGACGCGCCGTTCGAGGACTCGTAGAGTCGACCGCTCGGGCTTGATGATCTTGCGGTAGGAGATGATCTCCTGCTTCACGTTGGAGATGTCGCGGACGACCTCCTCGGAGGCGCCCTCGAACATCTCGTCCTCGATCACGTCGAGCTTGTGCGCGATCTTGTCGAGGATCGGGAAGCAGTAGTCGAAGAGGTCGTCGAGCACTTCGTAGAGAAGCCGGCCGGAGCCGCGTGCGAAAAGCTGCTCGCGGAGTCGCTCGTCCTCCTCACAACGGCGGAAGAGCCGAGTTACCGGATGGAGCTCCCGATTCGGAATCGTGACGATGTAGTCGTGCCCGATGAACAGGTCGAGCTCGGCGGCGTTCAGCCGCTGGACGGCCTGGTCGAACACGGGGAAGTGGAGAACCGTGAAGAGGTATCCGTCCTCCTCGTAGTCGTCGACCTTCGGCCGCTGCCGCTTCGAGACGACGTCCTCGACGTCCAACGGATGCCAGCCGAAGCGCTCCGCGAGCCCCTGCGCCGTGTCCACGTCTGGCGCGACGACGTTGATCCAGGTGAGGCCGCTAGCGCTGAGCTCGTGGACGACCGGACGCGGACGCACGACGACCAGGCCCGTGCCACGGGCCGAACGCGAACGCCGGATGCGGGGGAGGCTCGGCACCGGTACTGAGAGGGTCGTCCAAGGTCAGGGTCAGAGCCATGTTCGCGATTCTAGCCCTGGAGCCTGCACGAGCGGTTTCGGACCCCCGCAACCGTGAGACACTGGATGCTCATGCGCGACGGCTTCCTTCTCGACCCGGAGATCGTCCATCTGAACCATGGGAGCTTCGGCGCCCGTCCCGTCGCCGTGTTCGAGGAGTACCAGGCGGTGCAACGTGAGCTCGAGGCCGGGCCGACAGACTTCTTCGCGCGGCAGGTCGCGCGCTGGTTCTGGGGAGGCGCAGAGCAGCCGGGTCGTCTCGCCGAGGCGCGGGGGAGGCTCGCCGCGTTCATCGAAGCGCGAGCCGAAGATCTTGTGTTTGTCCCCAACGCGACTTCCGGGCTGAACGCGGTTATTCGGTTGCTGGCGCTCGCTCCCGGCGACGAGATCCTCACCACGGGACACGAGTACGGGGCGATCACGCGCACCTGGGAGTTCGTCGGCGCGAACCTCGTGGTATGCGAGCCGGGCGAGCTCGCGGCGAGGATCGCGCCACGCACACGGGCTGTCTCCGTCTCGCAAATCACCTCGCCGACGGCGCTGCTGTTTCCCGTCGAGGAGATCTGCGCGGCTGCGCGCGGGGCCGGCGCGCTCTCGATCGTCGACGGCGCGCATACGCCGGGTCAGATTCCCCTCATCTCGGGGGGCTCGGCGCTGACATCTACGCCGGCAACTGCCACAAATGGCTGTGCGCGCCCAAGGGCGCCGGCTTCCTCTGGGCGCGTCCCGAGCACCAGGGCTGGATCGAGCCGCTCGTCGTCAGCTGGGGCTGCCGTGAGGGAGCCGACTTCGCCGAGCGCCACGGTTGGGCGGGCACGCGCGACCCGGCGGCGTACCTGACAGTCCCGAAGGCGATCGAGGTGCACGCGACCTTCAATCTCGAGCGTGCTCGCGCTCTGGCCGACGAGGCCGAGCGCCGCCTCGGCGAGCTCGGCTATCCGCGCGTGGAGGGCGTCCCGGCGCCATTCATGCGCGCCGTCGAGCTCCCGCCGGGAGATCCGGACGAGCTCTGGGCGCGCCTTTACGGGGAGTTCCGGATCGAGGTCCCCGTGTACGAATGGGAAGGGCGGCGACTGCTACGGGTGTCCATCGGGCCGTACACTGACGAGGAGGACATCGAGCGGATTGTGTCGGCGCTCGAGCGTCTGTTGTCGTAGGACGGGCCGGGCATGCCCGGTCCTTACCAGGGTGCGGCGTTGGACCGATGGCCACTCTGTCGTGCGAGAGAGCCTCGCGTCAGTTCGTCCTAGAGGGAGGGTCGATGACCTCGCGAATCGACTTCAGAGGCCCAGCCGTCTGCGTCCTCGAGTACCTGACCGATGCGCGGGAAGACGTCCGGCTTGCTCAGGACATCCGTCGAGTCGACGAACTGATCGATCGCGCCCGTCAGTGGAAGCGAGTGAAGCCAGGGATCGGATACGCGCTCGAGGCACACGTCGACGAAGCGGCCCGAACCGAGGACGCGGAACGGGCGGTCGTGGAAGAGGCCGACACTCTCGTCCACTTGCGCGGTGATCCCGAGCGCGTTGTGTCGAGCCGCGAGCTTCGTCACGGCTTCGATGAGTGCCGCCTCGCGGGTCTCGTAGTCGACCGCGGCCAAAACCTCGAGGAGCGGATCCCCCAGAGCGCCGAACGCGTCGAGGCGGCGAAACGCCGACCCCAGCCACTTGCTGTAGGGCGCATAGCGGCGCTCCTGCAGAAAGCACATACGCACGACGTCCCGGACGAGGTGTGCTGCGACGATCCGCGATCCCAGCTCGTCGCCGACTTCCGCGGTGCGCCCGACGAACGGCTCCTCCTGGTCGATCCGCCGCCACTGGCACGCGATCAGCCAGAGCCAGACGTCATCGGGGTACCACGCGAGCGCCTCCCGAGCCGGAACGAGCTCGCCGAGCCCGTCGTGGAACACGCCTCCGGCCGTCACCTCGAGCAGGAACTGCTGGGGGACGGTGAGCCAGTCTTTCGGCGAGGCGCGCGCCCGTGGATCGAACCCGAGCTTATCGCGCAGCCAGCCGGCGAGCTCGTACACCCCGATGTGATGCGTGACGGGAACGGCGTCCCAGCCGTAGCGCGTAGGCCAACCTCGAAACTCGTCCGGGAGCTGGCGCTCGACGGCCCTCCGCACTCCGGCGACGTCACTTCCGCCGACGAAGACCTGGAGCCGCGGCCCCCAGCCGTGATCGGTCGAGCGCTCGGTGTCGAACCCGAGGACGTCCGAGCCGGTCCCCAACAGAGCGGCCGAATGCTCGACCTCGCCCAGAAGCGGGGCAACGCCCTCCTCGTAGAACGCGCGGGCAAGCACCAGGCCGGGCACGAACGCAGACATCGTGCCGATCGTACGGCCGCGGACGCTCCCAATCCATCACGACGCGGTCGAGCGCTCGAATGCTGGCTCCTTCACACCCCGGAACGCACGCCCCTGGGGCACTCCATGAAGGGGTCTGCTTTGCGCGTTCGGAATCCGCGCGAGCGGATTCCGATCTTGCGCCTACGAAACAGGGTAGTACTGCACCGGCACGACCACGGAGCTGGCGATCTTGTCGTGCCAGGTCTGCTTCTCCTTGTCCCACAGCATCCAGAGGTAGCCGAGCAGGCACACGATCCCGGAGACGATACGGCCGAGATAGCGCACGACCCCACGCCCGTAGCCGATCGGCCCGCCGCTCGTGAAGTCGATCACCCTAATCCCGAGCGCCATCTTGCCGAGGGTCTGGCCCTTCGGCCCGCCTTCGAGGTATCCGAAGTAGGCGATCCCGATGAGCAAGTCGAGCCCGTACCCAATCTCGGTCCCGAAGATCGCGACCAGCACCCCACCGACGATCCCGATCAGGATCACGTCGATCAGATACGCGACCAGGCGCCGGCCGAAGCTGGCGCGCGGGCCGCTCGGGCCCTGTCCTGCCCAGGCGGGGTCAGCCGGCCGCGGGCTGGGAGCTTCCGACGGAGCACCCTGCGAAATTTCGAAGTCCTCGCTCATCCTTGCCTCCTCAGAGAATCGAGAATCGCTGCAGCTCCCAAACCCAGCTCGCTGCCAGCCCGAAGTAAACAACACTCACCGGAACAACCAGCCTGCGCGCCGGGCCGAGCAGGATCGCGATCGCGAGAATCACCAGCAGGACGCCGCCGGGATTCGCCGCGAGCGCGCCGGCGAAGTCGAGCTCGACGGACGAAGTGACGCTGGTGGTCATGCCGCAAAGCGGGCACGGCACACCGGTCAGCGCGCGAAGCGGGCACGGCAGTCCCAGGTCTCCGGGGATAGCGGCGCGTGCGGCGGCGCAGCCGAGCAACACAGCCGAGGCCATGCGCACGTCTGAGTCATCGAGCGAGACTCGGTAGCCAGAAGCGATGCTCACGCTCGGGACGCCTTTGCACGCGCGAGCTGCGCAAGGAAGTCCTCGTCGGAGAGCGCCAGGTCGGCAGGAATGCCGCCGACCCGCGGGCGGAGTCGCGCAGCCATTGCGCGCGCGAGCTCTTGCCGCGCCCCCTGCTCGAGCGACCCGCGCCGGTCGAGGAAGGAGCGGATGGTGGCGAGGTCGTCGACCGTGACCGCACTCACGTCCCACGATGCGAGCGTCTCCGGGAGTGGCTCGGGCGACCTGGAAGCCGTCGCGAGCACCTGAACCGTCTTTCTCGGCGCGCGCGCGACCACGGTGCCCGCCGCCAGATCGCCGAGCCGTTGGTTCCGGGAGGTCACGAGAATCGTCGCGATGCCGACAAGGTAGGCGGAAGGGAGGAAGTCGACGATGCGCAGGAGGTTCCTGATCACGCTCGAGACGAAGCCGATCGGCTGTCCCGTGGCGAGCACGACGCGCAAGCCCGTCCAGCGCTTCCCCGGTGTGCGACCGCCTGCCAGCACTTCGAAGGCGACGTCGTACACGAGCAGGATCATGAACGTCGAGATCGCAAGCAAGCCGGCCGCCAAGCCGCCGCCGACCCCGAAGACCGAGAAGACGACGAACGCCGAGACCAACAGCGTGCTCTGGATGGCGAGGTCGATCGCGGCCGCCGAGAAGCGCGACCCGACGCCCGCCAGCGGGACCGTCACGGTCAGGCCTTCCGGCGTCTCGATCGTCATGCGATCCTCGTAGCGCATTCCCATGACTCTCGATCATTTTCTCCGCGATCGCGCTCACGTGTGGCGTGAGCTCGAAAGCCTTGTCGGCAAGGTGGGCCGCCGTCCGCACCGGCTCGGAGCGGAAGGTGTGCTGCGGCTGGGCGAGCTCTATCGTGGAGCCGCGGCCGATCTCGCACTCGCCCGCAGGCGCTGGCCGGGCGATCCCGTCGTCCACCGGCTCGACGAGCTCGTCTCCCGCTCGCGCCACCTCGTCTACGCGGCGCCGGCGCGACGGTTCTCCCCGCTCGGCTTCCTGGCGAGCGGCTACTGGCAACTCGTCGCCGAGCGCCCTGTCCTGTTGGCCGTCTCCGCGCTGCTCCTGTTCTCGCCGGCCGCGCTCGGCGCAGGTTGGGCGCTCGACGACCCCGGCGCCGCGGGAGGTCTCGTCCCGCTCGAGTACCGCCAGGTGGCAGAGCCGCGCGTCGAAGGCACCGACCTCGGATTCTCGCCCGACGAGCAGGCGGGCTTCGCGACCCAGATCTTCACGAACAACATCCGGGTCTCCTTTCTCGCGTTTGCGGGCGGGATGACGGGCGGTGTCCTGACCGCGGCGGTGCTCCTGTTCAACGGAGTGCTTCTCGGCACGGTCGGCGGGCTGGCCTGGGGAGCCGGTAACGGAGAGTTCTTCGTAGAGCTGGTATCCGCGCACGGAGTGCTCGAGCTCTCGTGCATCGTCGTCGCGGGCATGGCCGGACTGAGGCTCGGCTGGGCGATCGTCGATCCGGGACGGCTTTCGCGGCTCACCGCGCTCCGGCGCGAGGCGAGACGCGCCGTTCTGATCGCGCTCGGCACCGCGCCGTGGCTGGTGCTGGCCGGGCTCGTGGAGGGATTCCTGACACCCACGGGCTTGGGTCTCGCACAGGCGCTCGCGATTGGCGTGACGCTCGGAGCGGTGTATTGGGCGCTCGTGATCTGGCGCGGGCTCCTTGGCACAGGCTCCCGAGTAAGTGAAAAAGCTGCGGACACCTGATACGAAATTGAGCGGATCGAGCGCTCGAAAGCTGCCTGCTTCACACCCCGAAACACACGTCTCCCGGGCGCTCCATAAAGGGGTCTACTCCTGCGCGATCGAGAATCCGCGCTAGCGGATTCACGATCTTGCGCCAGTTGCAGGCGAGCTCGAGCTTTCGCTCTGAAGCTGCCTGCTTCACACCCCGAAACACACGTCTCCCGGGCGCTCCATAAAGGGGTCTACTCCTGCGCGATCGAGAATCCGCGCTAGCGGATTCACGATCTTGCGCCAGTTACAGGCGAGCTCGAGCTTTCGCTCTGAGATAGGCCTGCACACACGCGGCGCCGAGCCGCTCGGGTGGCGCCTCGACCACTGTCGCTCCTGCCGAGCGGAGAGCCGACACCGCCTGCTCGCGCGCGACAAGCACTTCGGTCGCGGCGACGGCGCGGTAGACGGCGAGCGCAGAAGCGGAGTCCGCTGAGACGAGCCGTTGCAGATCGGGATCGGTTGCACCTGCGACGACGACGTGATGACGTCGCGCGAGGATGGGGACGGCGTCGATCAGCGGTCGCGCGGCAGAGGGTTCCAAGAGATCCGTAAGCACGA
Organism: Actinomycetota bacterium; assembly: GCA_030857225.1. Classification (GTDB taxonomy): domain Bacteria; phylum Actinomycetota; class Thermoleophilia; order Gaiellales; family Gaiellaceae; genus GMQP-bins7. Next base: position 8,736 of record JALZOK010000074.1, on the reverse strand, counting down.
GCACGAAGGCGCGCTTGGAACTACCGATGCGATGGAATGCGAGCGCGAAATCCGAGTCCACGCGGGTGGGCTCGAGGTCGAAGAGGGCGGCGACGACGTCTCGCGCCGCGCGGCGGCTCGGGCGCACGTGCCGCCGGATCTCCGCATCGAACGCGATGAGCCCGCAGCGATCGCCCAACTCGTCCGCGACCGCTGCGATCGCTGCGACCGCGTCCACCGCGACGTCGAGCCGGGTGCCGCCCGCGAGCGGTGCGCCCATGAGCCGGCCCGAGTCGAGCGCGCAGACGATGTCGCGATCCTGCTCGACGCGGTACTGGTTCGACATCGGGCGGCCCACTCGCTCGCTCGCGGCCCAGTTCACCTGCCGGATGTCATCGTCCGGCTGGTACTCGCGGATCGACTCGAACTCGGTGCCGAGGCCGAGGCTGCCTCGCGTGCGATGACCCGTCTCGCGAAAGCGGCCCCGGCGCACGGAATCGGCGATGCGGCTCGCCGCGGGCAGATCCGGGTAGACGTGAAGCTCGGCCTCGTCGAGCACCGTGAAGTCGCGCCGGCCGAGGCCGAGCGGCCCGGTGCGGCGGGCAACGGGCGCTCGCAGTACATGGCGGCCCCGGCGGCGGGCAACGAGCACGCCCTCGAGCCGAGTTTCCGCTTCGGACGGCTCCAGCTCGACATCGGGTGGCACGGGCTGGCGCAGGCGAACTGACCCTGAGACGGGTACGACCTGCGTGAGAGAGACCATGGCCGGAACGCCGCGAGCGGCAGAGCCGGGAAGCGAGCGTCGAACCGCGGGCGACCGGCGCACGGCGAACACATCTGCGGCGAGCCCGCCTACGAGCGCGACCACTACGAGCGCGAGGACGGTCCATGGAAGCACCAATGCAGAGAAGGCGAGCGCTGCGACAACCGCCGCCGTGCGCGCTGTTGGGCTCACCGCGGAACCGGCACCGACGCGAGCGCCGACTCGACTGCGTCGTCGGGCGAGTAACGCTCGAGCTCTGCTTCGGGACGAAGCACGAGCCGGTGCCGGAGAACCGGGCGCGCGGCGTCGACGACGTCGTCGGGCGTGACGAAGTCGCGACCGGCCAGTCTCGCCAGCGCACGCGCGGCCGCGAGCAGATGCACCGCGGCCCGCGGGCTGGCGCCGAGCTCGACCGACGGGAGATCGCGTGTCTTGCGGACGAGCGCCACGACGAAGGCGGCGACCTCATCCGAGACTGCGGTTGCGTCGACGTCCTGGCGCGCAGCTTCGAGCTCCTCGCCGCGAACCACCGCCGTCACCGCGTCGAGCGCCGGCGCTGAGACGCCTCGGTGGGCGAGCCTCAGGATCGCGATCTCGTCGGCTTCGGGCAGATAGCCGAGCTCGAGCTTGAAGAGGAAGCGGTCGAGCTGAGCCTCCGGGAGCGGATACGTGCCCTCGTACTCGATCGGGTTCTGGGTGGCGAGGACGAGGAAGGGCGCCGCGAGCGGATGGGTCTCGCCGTCGATCGAGACCTGGCGCTCCTGCATCGCCTCGAGAAGGGCCGCCTGTGTCTTCGGAGGCGTGCGGTTGATCTCGTCGGCAAGGAGGATGTTGGTGAACACCGGCCCTGGCCGGAAGACGAGCTCGCCACCGCGGAGAGCCGTCGTCCCCGTCAGGTCGGAGGGAAGCATGTCCGGCGTGAACTGAACCCGGCGGAAATCGACATCGAGCGCGCGGGCGAGAGCGTTCGCGAGAAGGGTCTTCGCGGTGCCGGGCGGCCCCTCCAGAAGAACGTGCCCTCCGACGACCGCTGCCGCGAGCAGTTGCTCGACGAGCGCACCCTGACCGACGACGACCTTCTCGACCTCCGCCCGCACGCGGGCCGCCAGCTCTCTCACGCGATCGCCTCCTTCTCTGCCAGTCGTCGCAGGGATCTTCCCAGGGCAAGCAACTCGCTCTCGCCCGTGCCCAGGCCGAGCGCCGAGTCGACCAGGTCGAGATCGAGCCCCCTCGACGTCGCTGCTGCTCGAAGTGTCTCTTCGCTCGCGTCCGGGGCCAGTCGCAGCTTTCGTGCGAGGCGCTCGCGGACGACTCGGCGCGCAGTCCGGACGCCCTCGCTGCGCGGTCGCGTCTTCGCGAGCTGTACGGCGAGCGCCTCCGCGAACTCGACTCGCGCAGGCGGCAGCTCCCGGCCGGGTAGCTCCGGCGGGCCTAGGCGCCGGCCGCGCGAGAGGGCGAAGGTCGACGCCGCGAGGCAGAGACCCGCGAAAGCCCACCACCAGTTACGGGGAATCGCCCGGAGGCCGCTAGCCGCGCCGTACCCGTGGAAGCTTTCCGCGAAGACCACCGATCTCCCGGCCCCGCCCGCCGCTGCCAGGCCGAAGGCGGCGTTGTCGGCCTCGGCGAGAAGCCGGTTCTGGAGCGGGGAGGCGGTGGAGAGAAGAACGAGCTTGCCTCGACCCACCGGACGCTCGATCGCGAGCGCCCCGTCCGAGGTCTCGAGCAGCACGCCGGCGGAGGTCTTCCACAGGCCGACTCCGTCGGCCTCGACCCCCTTGACGCTGCCGAGGCCCTCGGCAGCGGGAGATGCGGTCGCCCGTTCCACGGGAAGAGGTTGCCACCGGGGAATCCCCTCGTCGATCGCACGAAGCCAGCCGGGATCCTCTCCTGCGTGGAGCAGCCGCCCGCCGGCGCGCACGAAAGCCTCGATTGCGCGAGTGTCCTCGGCCGGCACGGGGCGCGCGTCGAGCAGCACGAGCGTGCTTCTCGGGTCGAGCTTTGTATCTCTTGGCGACTCCCGAAGCCGCACGACAGGCCGCTCGAAACGTTGCAAGAGCTCTGCGTACGCGGCCGCGCCTTCTGGCGCGGTGGCAAACGAGGAGGAGTCCGGACCGCCCGGCGACCCAGTCGCCTGGTCGAGCGCGTGCAAGCCGAGGTTCACCGCGACGATCGCGGCTGCGACAACGCCCACCACTGCCCACGGCGAGCGCATCTTCATCGAGCGAGCACGGCCTCCCATGCCTCTCGTACGCGACGCGCGTCGTCGGGAGTGGGCGGACGGCGCCCATAGACGACCTCGTCGAACGAGCGCGCACCGGCGGCAAAGGCGTCCGAGCGGAACCGGCGGACCAGGGCGCCTGTCGTGATCGACGACGGGTCGTCGAGCTGCCTGCGTTCGGCGAGACGGAGAACGCCGGCGCCGAAGCGGAGCCGAAGCGCGAGCTCGAGGTCTCCGACGAGCTCGGCCGCGTCCGCTTCTCGCTCGAGTGCGCCTGCGTCCTGCGTGGATTCGACCCGAGCTCGGCCGCTTCTGCGCTCGGCTCCAGGGCCGCGGCGCCCGACGAGGGTCGTCGCGAACACGAGCGCGAGAACCAGGACGACGGCGGCGAGTAGGAGCCAGACGACGTTGTCGCCGCCCGGAAGAGCGCGATCGACGAGGTCGCCGATCGGTTGCAAGCGGTCGCCCAGCCAACCGAGAACGCCGCGCAGGGGCCGGGGGAGCTCGGTCTCGTTGAACCGCCCTTCGGAGAGGATCCGTTGCGCCTCCTCGCGCGCCTCGGCGGGTTCCTCGTTCACGAGTCCTCGTTGTCCGGGGGCTTCCAACCGGGCGGCGGAGGCCAGTAGGGCGGCTGAGCGCCTCCGGTGGGCGGTCGAAGGCTCGGCAGGAGCGGAGGCGGCCAGGGAATGTCTACAAACGGCGGGTCGGCTCCTGGCTCGGCTGGATCCCCAAGGCGCGCGGCCAAGAGAGCGAGGTCGAATCCCTCCTTGCGTACCCGAAGGTCGATGTACAGCACGATCGTCACCGCGGCGACGAAGGGCGTCGTCAGGATGCCGGCGAAGACGGACGCGAGGAAGTTCGCGAGAACGGACACGGCTTCGCTGTTGGTCGAGAAGGTGACGCCGAGGAACGCGGCCGTGACCGCCGACTGGACGATCCCGGCCAGGATGGCGCCAAGGACGAGGATTGCGAAGGCCCTCCACCAGAAGCCCCTGACGAGCCGGAACGACCGGCCGAGCGCCCGGCGCCCCTTCGTGCCCTCCATCAGGAGCACCGGGACCGCAACTGCCCACGCGAAGTAGAGCCAGACGCCTGGTGCGATGCAGGCGACCAGGGCTAGGACGGCGAGAAACGTGCCGAGAAACGAGATCCAGACGATCGAGTGCAGGCGCCGGACGATCTCGCCGAGTGACCGCCGCCACGATGCCGCCCGCCCGAGGTACGCGTCGGCGACCGTCTTGAAGCAGACGCCAGTCGCGATGGTCTGGGCCAACAGCGTGAGGCCTGCCGAGATCGTTATCGCCGCGATCTCTCTCCACAGCACGTCCTCGTCGAACTCATTGCTGAGCGGGTCGTAGAACGAGGTGTCGACGGCCGAGAGGGTGACGAGCGCGCCCAGGAGCTCGAGCGGCACGACGACGACCAGCACCGCGAGCACGAGTGTCCGCCAGTGTCGCGTGGTGATCTTGATGCCGACGTCGAGGATCTCGCCGATGCCGAGCGGGCGGAGCCCGGGAACTGCAGTCGGCTCGACGGTGCTCATCGCGTGGAGTCTGCACGCGTGTCCGGCGTGCATCGTCTGATGCGTGAACTCGTAGAGCCCGACCAGCGCGAGGCTAGTCGTCCCTTGTGAACGCCGTCCTACGCCCCCAAGAAGCCCTCAGTCCGGCCGGAGAATCTGGCCGGAGCCGAACTTCTTCGCCGCGCGCTTCTCGCTGCGGCGCTCCTTCAGCGTCTTCTGCGGCTTCTTCTTCTCCTGCTTCTTCGGTTTGTCGGTGCTCTTACTCATGGCGAACCTCCGGCTCCGGACGCGTGCGATGACCTTGTTACCTTAGACGGCTTGGAGGTGCCGAGCCACTGGCTCGGCCTGGGCGTTGAGCAAGGTGTTCCCGTCATGCGCCCGGTAGGAATCGAACCTGCCTGCAAATTCGGCCTATTTTCAAGCCGAGGACAGCACCGGGGACAGCACGGATCGCGCTCCTCCGGCTCGTACGTCACGTTTCAGACCCGTCCGAGCAGGCCGGCGTAGTCCAGCTCAGCCTCGTCGGTGAGCACATGGCTGTAGGTGTTCGCCGTGACAGCGAGGTTCCGCTGCCCGATGTGCTCGCCGATCCGCGCCCAGGGGATGCCGGCAAGGTGAAGCAGCGAGATCCTGCGGTGGCGCAGGTCGTGTGGCGAGAAGGTCGGGATCCCGGAGGCGGTGCAGGCACGAGTCAGCGTCGTTCGGAACTTGTCGCCGCCGAAGCCCTGGAAGATACGCCTGTCGGGGCTCCTATCGTCGCGCGGCAGGAGCCCGCAGACAGCCTCGAATACGGACGGCGGGACCGCGACCCAGCGCGCGCGTCCCGTCTTCGAGACGGCCCGGGACACGCGCCAGCGCTGCCGCGGCTCGTCGATGTCGCCCCAGGTCAGCTGCTCGAGCTCGCCGAGCCGCATGCCCGTGGCGTCGAGGACGAGCAGGGGCAGCCGGTAGCGCGACGGCAACAGCGCATGGACGGCGAGCACGTGCGCTGCGGTCGGAGGAACGATCTCCGCCTTTTCTTGCCGAGGCAGCCGCACCCTCACCTTGTCGCGGGCAGGGTTTGGCGCTACCCCTTCGTGGTCGAGGATCATCGCCAGCGCGAGCAGGCTCTTGCGAACAGTCTCGCGCGCCTTTCCCCTTGCTGTGAGCGAGGTGACGAGGTCGACGACGTCGGCGGGCGTGATCGCGTCGATGCGTCGATCGCCAAGCAGCGGCAGAAGCATCCGTACGGCGCTGCGATGCTGCAGCCGGGTGTTCTCGGCAACGTCGACGCGGCTCTCCTGCCAGCGGCTCGCGGCTTGACGCAGCGTCGGCGCCGCAACCGGATCGGTGGAGCCGAACGCAGGGACGCGCTGCGCGGCGAGCTCGGCGGCAACCCAGCCAGCACGGATGGTCGCCTCGCGTTTGGTCTTGAACGACCCGCCGTAGCGGATTTTCGACTCGCGCCCGCCGAGTCGGTACTCGACCCGGTAGCGCTTGCCGCCGTCCTTCGTCGGCCGCGTCCTGATCCAGACGCTAGCCACGAGCGTCCACGGGGCGGCCTGCGGTTCCTTCGACTATCGGGGGTACCTCCTCAGTCACAATCCTCGCATCTCGAGCTCACGACGCTCGCGTCATCGGGCGGACTCGATCGTCGCGATAGGTGTGTTGGTCGACGAGCCCGAGATACTGCTCAGCGCGAATCATCGGGCGCGAATAGCCCGGGAGCGCCACGACAGGCAGCGCCCGGAACACCGCGTCGACCGCTCGGCGCTCGAGTCCCAGCTCGCGCAGGTGCGTGCGCGTAAGGAGCGCTCCTGGCGTCTCGAGAAGGTCCGTCGCCGCTTGATGATGCCGTGCGGCCTGGTCGTCCGGCCTTTCTACGGATGTGCCCCGTGCGCCCTCGCCCGTCTCTGTGGGGCCGACAGAGGCGAGGGCGACGACCTTCGTCGAGCTGTCGCTTGGCGTCTCTGGCTTCTTTGTACTCGCACGCATCTCCACCCAGTCGTCGAGAGTCAGCTGGCCGGGAGTGGGGGTTCGGACTGAGCGTGCGCGTGCCATGTAGATGCTCCCTGACGGTAGAGGCACGTCCAAGCTTGGCAGCATATCTGCCACAGAGGACGGATTCAAGTCGGTGATCTAGAATCGCCGCATCCGGAGTGCTGATCTCATCCGCGAGGCGCGGCTTCGCGCCGGCTTGACGCAGTACGAGCTGGCCGAGCGCTCAGGCCGCGACCGCTCCGTGATCGCCCGCTGGGAGCAGGGCACTGTCTCCCCGAGCGTCGAGACGTTGGTCGAGCTGGTGCGCGCATGCGGCTTCGATTTGCCGCTCGAGCTCGTCGCGGCCGACACCTCCCCCGGCGAGCGGCTGCGCAAGAACGCCCTTCTCTCGCCGGAGAGGCGGGTACAGCGGTTTCTTCAGGCCCGCAACCGAGGCAAGTCCTGAGCGGCCAGCAATTCGACCCGTACGCGATCCTGGCGGCTCTCGAGCGTCAGGGCGTCGGCTACATCCTGATCGGGGGCTTCGCCCGCGTGATCCAGGGCACCGAGGAGCTCACCCACGGCCTCGATCTCGTCCCCTCCACGCGCGGCGAAAACCTCCGCCGACTCATGCTCGCCCTCGAGGATCTGGGCGCAGAGCGCGTCGACCGCAAGCGGCTTGTCCTCGAGGAGACGACGATCCGCGACGAGCCGCTCATGAAACTCCAAAGCCCGAGCGGCGAGCTGAACGTCGTTCCCGAGCCGGCCGGCACGCGCGGCGGCTACGACGACCTCCGCCGTGCGGCCAGCCGCGAGCCACTCGGCAAGGGGCTGCGCCCCTCGGTCGCCTCGATCGGCGATCTCGCGCGCATGCTGGCCGCCCTCGGCCGTGAGCAGGACCTGCCGCAGCTCGAGCAGCTGCGGCGACTGCGCGAGCTCGAACGTAGCCTCAACCGCGGCATCGAACGCTGAGCCGCGAAGGTCATTCGGCGCGTCCTCACTCACGCGTACAGCAACTACTCACCTCGATAGCAAAGCGAGACACATATGCACCCAAAGTGCAATACGGGCACAGTTTGTGTACGTTTGTACCCATGTCCCGCCGGCACAGGCGGAAGAACGAGAAGGCGAAGCGGCACACGACGCCCGCGCCCAGGCGATCGAGTTCGCCTGTAACCGTCGTTCGCCGGGCGACCGAAGTCGAGCGACTCGCCTGCACCCGGACGCAGGCCGCGGAGGCGCTCGGGGTCAGTCGAACGACCTTCAGCCGGCGGGTGCTGCCGCTCCTCGAGACGATCGACATGCCATGGGGGCCGAAGCTCATCCCGGTCGACGAGCTCGAGCGGTTCGTGAAGGAGCGTCGCTGGCCCGCACAAGGGCGCGCGAAGACCGCTCGTCCAGGACGACCGACCGCCGTCTCGGACGAACTCGTACTTCACATTCAGGCCGAGCATGCGAAAGGCCAGAGCTTGCGCCAGATCGCCCGCGAGCTCAACGAAAGCCAGATGCCGACGGCCCATGGCGGTAAACAGTGGTGGCCGTCGACCGTGCGAGCCGTTCTCGTCCGGTCGAGTTCGCCCGAGGTCCCTTGAGGCAGCAACCCGATGCGCGTCCAGCCGGAGCTTGTCCCGAACTCGGTTGATTTTCGGAGGCGGTCCTCCGTCCCCTCCCGCTGGTAGAGCGGGAGGGGATCGAAGCCACTCGATGAGGAGGACCGTTCAATGGAGAGGTACCACAGCCCCCGGATCGCTGAGGGCGGCAAGCTCGACGATCTGACCCTGCCGGGCGAGGTGCAGCTCGCCCTCGATGACCTGGCCGGCTCGGTGCGCGAGGGCCTGCTCGCGCTCTCGGTCGGCGTCGGCCTGAAGGTGCTGGACGAACTGCTCGAGGAGGAGCTGGTCGCGCTCGTCGGCCCCAAGGGCAAGCACAACCCCGAACGCAGCGCCGGCCGCCATGGTTCGCGGCGAGGCCAGGTCGTGCTCGGCGGGCGCAAGGTCACGGTCCGCCGGCCGCGGGCGCGCAGGCGCGAGGGGGGCGAGCTCGAGCTCAAGACCTACGCCCACTTCGCCTCCGACGACCTGCTCTGCGAGCGGACGGTGGAGACGATGCTGGCCGGACTGTCCACCCGCCGCCACCGGCGCGCGCTGGAGCCGACCGGCGAGGAGGGTCGCTCGGTCTCCAAGTCGGCCGTCTCCCGGCGCTTCGTCGCTCGCACCCGGCGGGCGCTCGCCGAGCTCATGGCCCGGCCTGTGCCCGACGACCTGCTGGTGCTGATGCTGGACGGGGTCGGGCTCG
>JALZOK010000073.1 GCA_030857225.1 Actinomycetota bacterium | reverse complement strand
ACACCGAGGGGTCCATGAACATCCTCGTCGAGACGGCGGCAGGCGTCGTCTGCATCTGCGGCGACGTCATCTACGACGTGCAGGATCAGATCGTCGCGCCGCTCTACCAGATGGGCGACTACGACCCGCAGGTGACGGGCAACCACTCGATGCGCAAGCGCGAGGAGAAGGCTGCGGTCGTCAAGGCGCTCAACTCGGGCTCGTTCGTGGTGCCGTCGCACGACTGGCCGGCGCGCGTCGTCGGTGGGAGGATCGTGGCGCGGCTCGGCGACTCGATCCCCGGGCCGGAGGCGGCGGTGGACATGAAGTTGCCGAGCGAGAGCAGCGAGGTGACGATGACCGTGGACCCGGGCCCCGACCGCACCAAGTCGCCGGTCTGATCGCAAGCAGCCGCGAGACGCGCTGACGAACATGAGGTGCGTACGATCAGCGCGGAGTGACGACGAGCGCGCTGCCGCCGCCGCGCCGCACGGGTTCCGCAGCCGCTAGCACGCGACCGCCGTCGAGGAACTCGACGCCGCTGGCGGCGCCGATCTCGGCCGGCGTGCCGAAGGTGTGCCCGCGGGCGCGGAGCGCCGCGGCGTCAGGCCCGCTCGCGAACTCGGCCTCGACGGCGACCGCAGCAGTGTTCCGCTGGCTCGCCCGCGCGTCGGCGATCGCCTGCGGCAGCGTCAGGTTCAAATCGATCCGGTCGACGAGGATCTGCAGAACGGTCGTGATAATCGTGGAGCCGCCCGGCGAGCCCGCGCTGAAGAACGGCTTGCCGCTGCGAAGGACGACCGTCGGTGCCATCGAGCTACGCGGCCGCTTGTTCCCCTCAACCCGGTTCGCGTGCGTGAGCGAGTCAAAGTTGAAATCGGTCAGCTCGTTGTTCAAAAGAAACCCGTAGCCCGGCACGACGAGCCCAGCGCCCCCGGTCGACTCGATCGTGAACGTGTAGGAAGCGACGTTCCCAGCCTTGTCCGCGACGGTGATGTGCGTCGTAGTCCCCGGCCGAGTCGACGTCACGGAGGCGGTCGCAACCGGCGCGCCTGGCGGCTTACCGGCCGCAACCGGCGCGGCAGCAGCCCGCTCGCCGATCAATCCCCGCCGCTGCGCAGCGTACTCCTTCGACAGCAGCCCCTTCAGTGGGATCTGGACGAACTCCGGGTCGCCGAGGTACGTGCCGCGGTCCGCGAACGCGAACCGCGAGGCCTCGAGGAAGTAGTGCAGCGCCTGCTCGCGCGGCAGCGTCGAGAGCGAATACCCCTCGAGGATGTTGAGCGCTTCCCCGACGGTCGAGCCGCCGCTCGACGGCGGCCCCATGCCGAAGACGTCGAGGCCGCGGTAGCGCACGCGCGTCGGCGCCCGCTGCGGTGCGGCGTAGGCGGCGAGATCCGCCAACTCCATGACGCCTGGCCGGAACCGGTGATTCGCAGTCGATGCGACCTGAGGGCTCTTGACCGTCTGCACGATCGCGTTCGCCACCTCGCCCGAGTAGAACGCGCTCGCCCCGTTGGCCGCGATCAACTCGTAGGTCTTAGCGAGATCGGGGTTGCGAAGCGTCGTCCCGACGTCGCGCGGCGTCCCGTCCGCGTCCAAGTAGAGGGCGGCGGTCGCAGGGACGTCGTCGAAGTAGTCGCGGTTGCCGTTCACCTGGTCGAAGAACGTCTGGTCGATCACGAAGCCGTTCCGCGCGACTCGAATCGCGGGCGCAAGCGCCTGCGCGAGGGTGATCTTCTTGCTGCCGTAGCGCCGCAGCGTCTCGGCCCAGCCTCGGACGGTGCCCGGCACACCGACGGAGAGACCGCTGTAGCGGGCGTCGTTGAATGCCAGCGCGCGGCCGTTCTCCATGAAGGAGTCCGGCTTCATCGCCGCCGGCGCCTTCTCACGCTGGTCGAGCGTGAAGACGTGCGGGTTCGCCTTAGGCTTCTTTGGGCCCTCGTAGTAAACGAGGAAGCCGCCGCCGCCTATTCCACAAGAGAACGGCTCCGTAACGCCGAGGACGGCGGCTGCGGCAACGGAGGCGTCCGCTGCGTTACCGCCCGCACGCAGGATCGTGAGCGCCGCCTCGCTCGCGAGCCTATCGACCGTGGCGACGGCCCCGCCGGTGCCCGTCGAGGTCGGCGGCTCGGACCGGGTGGCGGCGCCGGCGATCGCGGCGAGCGCTGCTGCTGCGGCGAAGATGGTGAGGAAACGAAGCGAGCGGCGGCGCATGAACCCTCCCCTTAGGCTTTTGCGAGCCCGTCATGTGGCTGTTGGCACGACCCTACAGCGTCCGACTTGGCCGATGAGTCAAGGGCGAGGGATTGGTCCGCGTCTGCTCGAACCGCCCTCCACAGGAGGAGCGGAGGGCAAAAAGTCACTCTAGGCTACTTTCCGGAGACCATTCGTTGTCTGAGTAGTTAACAGAGGCCATCTCGTACTGCTCGAAACCTGGCTGTGGGAGCGGGTTCGGAGCGCGGAGCCCGAATCCTGATTCCGCGTCGGCGAGGACCTGGGCGCAGTCGGATCCGAGCCTTTCACGTCGGCGTTCCCGCGTCTGCGACCGGCCATGCGGTGAAAACACGAGCGAGTTGCGGCTCGACCTCTTCGAGAGCGATCGCCAGGTCTTCGTCGGAAAAACGAAAGCGATCCCACAGCCGCCGGAGAGCCGCGGCGCCGCCACTTTCGTAGACACGCTTGGCAGCGACGTGGAGGTGACATTGGTACCAGCCGTAGTTCTGCGGCGGCATGCGGTCGTAGAGCTGCTCAAATGTCGCCAGGTCGCTGTACTGAACCCGTTCGCGCGGGACCGCTGCGATCGCAGCGGGGAACGTTTCGAGCACTGGAAGCGCGCTGGGCTCGTCCTCTGCGACGTAGGTGTGGAGGCAGAGATTGCAGAAGAACTCCGTCAGCCAGAGCCGCGGAAACCGCACGCCCCCGGCCTGGTGGAAGCGGTGGGTGGCCCATCTCATGTACGGCGAGCAGATCGAAGAAGGACGAGAGATCGATCTCGCCGTCGACCTCGTGTACAGCAGCAAGCCTTGGCAGCCCGGCAGGCTGCGCCTCCGTAGCCAACTCGGTGAAGCTTCGCCAGAAGTCGCTCGGCTGGGCATCGACCCGCAGGGCGCCTCGCTCTACACCAACCCCTGAGGTGGCGATGGGCCACCGATTTACGGAATGGTTCGTGCGGTCAGTCCGGAAGGTCGCCGTGCCGTCGGCACATGGCCGTCGGCCGATGCCGTACTCGCCGACCTTGTGGCGGCACTGCGAGAGGCCGCAGATCGTGAACCCGACCCCGAGAAGAAGGGTGCGCTTCGCAGACTCGCCGACGAGATCGCGGGGATCGCCCACGACGTCGCTGTCAACGTGCTCACGAAGTGGCTCGGCGGCTGAGTCGGGCCGCGCGACACGAGTAGCGAGACCGACCCGCTTGACCTCACTGGTCGCCCTCAAGTCTGAGAACCTGTCCCGGCCTTTCCAGCCCCGTCCGGGCCGTACTCACCATTTCACTCACCATTTCGGAGTTCGGCGCTGAAGCCGCCGCGCTCCCGCAACGAAGAAACCCGCCGTTTCCAGCGGGTTCTGAGGTGGAGCTAGCCGGGCTCGAACCGGCGACCTCCTGGGTGCGATCCAGCTAAGGCCGAATCACGCCTCGTCACTCACGCGCAGAAAAAAGGCTTCTGAGCAGGAAGTTTCTGAGGTGCGATTCACTTATGCTTCACGGGCGTTCACGCCGTTTCGCGCCCGGCATCAGACAAAAAGCAGACATCGTGGCGTTGTCTGTTCTTAGAACAGACAACGCAATTGGTTTGGCCGCCTCAACCCAGCGTCATGGTCCCCACGCTCGCCCACGCCCCGACCCTGCATCGCGAACATGTGTTCTATACTCGGGGAGTGGCATCACCCGATTCTCGGACAGTCTTCGTTGTCCATGGCCGAAACCTCGACGCACGCGATGCGGTCAATGCGTTTCTGCGTTCACTCGCGCTGAAGCCCCTCGAGTGGAGTCAAGCCGTTCGCTTGACAGGGACGGGCGCGCCGTACATCGGCGAAGTCCTTGATCGAGCTTTTGAGGCCGCGCAGGCCGTCGTGGTACTGCTAACGCCTGACGAGATCACCTACCTGCGCCGTGAATTCGCATCCGACGAGAGCGATCCAGACCACTCGCCTGCGGCGCAGGCGCGGCCGAACGTGTTGTTCGAGGCCGGGATGGCATTCGGCCGTCAGCCTGAGCGGACAATTCTCGTCGAGTTCGGTCAGGTCCGTGCATTCTCAGATGTCGCGGGACGACACTCGATCCGTTTGGACAACACCGCAGAGCGAAGAACTGAGTTCGCTGAGCGCCTTCGCACCGCGGGCTGCGACGTCGACACGAGCGGAACCGACTGGCTTACTGCCGGCGATCTCACACCTCCCCGACCACCCGGGCGCGGCCTCCCTTTAGGTCGGCGGGTTCCGGCGGACGCGCGTGAAGCGATCCGACTTGACGCCGCTTATGTGAACCATGGACAAGGCAAGGGCCGCCTTCAAATCACGAACCTAAGCCCGGTTCCCATCCATGAACTCAACTTCGAGCTTCCTCCGGAGGCTGGCCAGTCATTACATGTGATGGCGGAACTACCGATCGCAAAGCTGCCACCCGGAAAGACAGCGACATTCGTCGCAATGCGAACCATGGGACCCGGCGCCGATCACTTCGAGATCAAGATCACCGGACAAACGCCTGACGGTGATCCGATCACAGAAGAGGCGTTCATCAGCCTCGCAGGTTGAGGACTATGGACCTCAGAATCACTCTTCCGCTCGACAACGGATTCCTTCGCCGCGAGTGTCCGCATTGCAGGCGCCAGTTCAAGTGGCACGACGGTCCCACGGAAGCTCGGCCAGCCGACGCACCGGAGCCGCCGTTCTACTACTGCCCGTACTGCGGCGATCCCGCTCCCACGGACGAGTGGTGGACCGACGCGCAGCTCGAATACGCGGAGCAGGCGGTGGCTGGACCCGCTCTACGCGAGGTCGAGGAGGAGCTTCGCACCGTCACGAAGAAGGCGAGCACGAACTTCATCAAGCTCTCGGTCAAGGACATTGCCGTGCCGCCTCCCCCGGACCCGCTCGTCGAGGCAGGAGACATGACGGTTGTCGAGTCTCCATGCCACCCGTGGGAACCGGTGAAGGTCGCCGACGACTGGGAAGAAGCTCTCCACTGCCTCCTATGTGGAGAAAGGTTCTCGGTCGGCTAGGAGCTGCTAACTCGCCCTGAACGGAGACGGTGAGTCGTACGACACCGGTGAAGTCTCGAGCTGTTGGAGAATTGTGACGAAGTCGGCCCAGACGGGGCACACCTTCACCGGTAATCGTCTGTCGTGGCGCTCCGGGCACGTGCTCCGACCATGTGGTTACGGTCCACGCATGTCCCGTGGAGGCTCACGGTCGTGAACGCGCGCGAACTCATCGACTCGCTCGCCGCCCTACCTGGCGTGCGCGCGGTGACGACCGAGACGCAAGGGATCGAGGGGAGCGCGATCGTGAATGGGATCGAGGTCGCCCGTGCCGCTTCGTCCGGCGAGCGGGAGTTGCGTGCCGCATGGAGGCGACGAACGGGCGGCGGGCCTGCGCCCCTCCTGCTCGTCGCGGACGAGCCCGAGACGGAGGGCGCGGTCGTCACGCTCGGGCCGGTCACCCACGAGGGGCCGGTGCACCTCGTGGACACGAGCGCCCTCGGGGATGTGCTGCGCCGCGCGTCGACGCTACCGGCGCTACAGGCCGTGCGCGATCTTGCCGAGCAGCTCGAGCACCTCGATCGCACCGGTGTCGCCGGGCTCACCGTGAAGGGACTTGGCACCGAGCACCTCTTCCGCGAGCGGCTCCGCCAGACCGCCGATTGGCCGCGGCTGACCGAGCTCTCGGTGCCGCTGCACGGCCCTTGGCGCGACGCACTGACCGCCGCCGGGTACGAGCTCGAGGAGCTGCAGCGAGGCTACGTAGCGCGTCACGGCGGATCTCCGGTGGCGGTTGTCCATCCGGTTGCCGATGTCTCGGCGTTCGCGAAGCTCGATGCGGAGGGCCGGCCGCCCGAGGGACTGCTGCTCGAGGCATGCAAGCGAACGAACGCGCCGTACGGTCTTCTTGCAGCGGGAACGCGGCTGCGGCTGTTCGATGCGGAGCCGGAGTCGGGCTCGGCGGTAGCGCGCTACCTAGAGCTTGACACTGAAGCGCTCGCTGACGACGACCGCCCCCTGCTCGGCTTGCTCACACCGCCGTACCTCGCGGACGGCGGGTTCGGACGGCTGATGGCCGACGCGCGGATGTTCGGCGTCGAGCTCCGCAAGCGGCTCGACACGGCGATCCGGCAGCTCGTGCTCCCGCCGCTCGGCCTCGAGCTAGGTCGCTGGGCGCAGTCACAGGGACGCGATCTGGCAGACGACGCCAAGCGGCGCGAGCTGGAGGCGGCGGCGCTGGCGTTCGTGTTCCGGGCGCTCTTCCTGCTCTACGCGGAATCGGCCGGCTACCTGCCGATGGCCCGCGACGCATACGCACGCGGGTCGTTCACGCAGATCGTTCGCGATGCCTGGGAGCAGCGCGACCGCTTCGACGCACGATCGACGAAGTTCTGGGACCGAACACAGACGCTCGTCCGCGCGATGCGAAACGGCGACGACGCGCTTGGCGTACCGCCCTACAACGGCGACCTGTTCGCACCCGACGGGTTCGACGGCTCCGCGATGCTCGAAGCGGCGAGCCTGCCGGACACAGCGCTCGGCCCCGCCATGGTCGCATTGGTAGATGTGCTCACGCCAGGGGCCGATGTTGCCCAGGACGGTCACGAGCACGCGCTCGCAACGCTCCGTCGCTTCGCGCGTGTAGTCGCTCGCCCGCTTCACCAGCCGATCACCTCTCGCCGGAGGTGCTCGGCTTGCTCGCGTCCACGCTTGGGATCGGCGAGCGCGTCGAGATAGATGCGGAAGATGTTCGCAAACCTCGTCTCGTCGCGTTCGTCGGCGAACGCGAGCGGCAGGTTGTCGTCCGCCTGCATCAGCACGAGATTGGCCCCGCGGTCGGCCGACTCAGCACCGAGCCTATTGAGCAACTCATCAGCTGGAAAGCCGGCGTCGACCCAGAACGTCGCCGCCGGAAGAGTCGTCACGAAGGGAGCGAGGAGCGCCGCAGCAACGACGCCCGTCAGAGCATGATCGACCTCCCGGGCGCGGAGGGCATGCTCGGCGCCTTGGACGACATCGGCACCGCGACGCGGCAGCAGGTACGCGCCGAGCCGGCGCACACCGCGATCGCGATTCTCTTCGGTCCAGAGGTCGAGCAACGCGGCCGGATCCACGATCGTTCTGGCTCGTGCCCGTTGCCCGCCCTTCGCCTCGACGATCTTCAATCGCTCGAGGCGATCGAGCACGGCATGGGCCAGTCCAACCGAGACGGCAGCACGCTCCGCGAGATCGGTCACCCGCCACTCACGCTGCGGCTCGAGGAGGAGGGCCTGCGCAGCAATACCCGCCTTGCCGGCAAGCCGTAGCTCTCCCACCACCCGGGGCTCAGCCTGCTTGCGCGGGGTCTCGATGTGAACGTAGACGCCGGGATAGACGAAGTGGGCGTTCCCGTGCCCGTCGACGTAGCCGACCCCGTGGTCGGCGAGGATGCGCCGAGCGACGGCGGTCGTGCGATCAGCGACGACAAGGGCAGCGGGCGGCTTTGCGTCCTCCTCCAGCGTCCGCACGACGCTCCACGCCTCGGCAGCACCGACCCGACGTTTCCGCTCGACGGTCAGGTTCAGCGCTTTTCCGTCGACGCGCAGGCGCGGCACGGGTGCGTGCGCAACGGCCACGGCGGGAACGGCGCGTACGATTCGCATTGCTTGCGGATCGAGAGGAGCCTCGATTGTGAGTGGGTGGGCCATCTCATCGGTCTTTTCAGTCATGGGACTATTTCAGTCTAGCACTGAAAAGGCTATATCTCTGAAAAAGAAATCTAGCGTGTTCACTGAGCGACTGAAAGGATGACGAGGATGGCGAAGCGCGAGTTGGACTTCCTGGACGAGATGATCGCCGAGGATACGGCCGCTGATCCGGCGTTCCCAGCTCTGCTCGCCGCGGCCGAGGCGCGCCGCAGACTCCTCCGCGAGCTGGTCGCCAAGCGTGAGGCAAAGGGGCGGCCGCACCGCGATTCCGGCCCAGGATCCGGACTTCCGTGAAGTAGGGACTTACCGCTCGATCGCGCGACTGCGCTGGAGTTCCCCGCGCTCGAGCTCCATCACGCGCCGCATCATCTGCAGCTTCGGTAGATCGTGCTCGCGCCCGAGCGCCGCGAGCATCCGTGCGAGGTCGCCGGTCGAGGCAACGGATGGCCGCACGCCCCGCCCGAGCGGCTCTCGCGTCGCCGCCCGCCGCAGATCGTCGTAGCCGCGCGTTCCCGCAGGCTCGACAACGACCTTCAGCTGACCGCAATCGGTCGCGAACTCGTGCACCGGTGTCGCCTGGTCGAGCGTGGGCCCGCGTGCGTTGAGATCCTCGAGCGCCTGTCCGAGCCGGCGTAGGTTCTCGGGGTGCGTCGAGGGCACGATGTCGACGCCGCGCGTTAGCTCCTCTGCGCCCTGGACAACGCGTGCGAACGCGCCGACGACGATGTAGGAGATCCGATGCCGATCGAGCGTCTCGAACAGTCCGTACGGGTCGAATCGCGTTGGGTCCTCAGCCATCTGCGGGCTCGGTCGTGGAGAGGAGCCGGCGGACGCGTCGCTCGGGCGAGAGCATCACGTTCTTGTCGAGGCGCGCGTCGGCACGCTCGTACGGGACGAGCTCGAGTGGGAGGTCGAAGCCGCAGGCGCGGACGAGCTCGACCAGCGTGTCGACGCTGGGCGCGACGACCGCTTGCTCCCAACGCGCGATCACCGAGCGGTCCCGGCCCGTGCGCTCGGCGAGCTCGGTCTGCGTCAGTCCCGCCCTCAGGCGCGCCTCCCGGATGAGCGCCGCGCTTCTCACATGGAGGACTCTACTACCATTCCGTCCTACGATGCAGATATGCTACGCGGAGCGATGAGTACGGCAACCGCCCTTCTCGCCATCGAGCACAATCTCCAGTTGATCGAGGAGCTGAACGCGGAGAATCGGCGCATGCTCGGCGAGCTGGCATCCGTTGCCGAGGACGAGAAGCTGCTCACGATCGTCGAGGTCGCAGATCGGTTCGGCGTGTTGCTGCCAAGCGGACGGGCGCCGAACAGTCTCTACCGGGCCGTACGGCGCGGCGAGTTGCGGGCGGTCGTAATCAGTGGGAGGCTGCGCTTCCGGCCGGGCGATGTCCACGCCTGGCTCGCCGCGCACGAACGTCGCCCCCTGGGAGGGACATGATGGCCGTGAAGCGAGTGGCGCTGAAGAACGGGCAGATCCGCTACGAGGCGTACTTCGAGGAGGGTGGGCGCGAGCGCCGCCGCCGCTTCCGGACACGGAAGGACGCCGAGGCGGCTGTCCAAGAGGCGCGAGACCGAGGGCGTCGGCGAAAGGCGGGCATCCCCGAGCAGCGCGAACCGATCAGCTATGCGGAGCTGGTGGAGCTCTTCCTCGACCAGTACACGGCGAAGGGACGGCGGGCGGATCGCTGGATGCGCGACATGCTCGCCTACTCGCTCAAGGCGTTCGGCCCCATCTCCGTCCGCGAGCTGCTGCCGGAGAACATCGGGCGCTGGATCAAGCACCTGCCCGTGAGCGCAAAGACGAAGCAGCACGCGCTCGCCGCGATGCGGCAAGTGCTCTCGGCCGGCGTGGTCTGGGGATACCTCCCAGCAAGCCCGGCACGACCGGCGGCTGTGAAGTCGCCGCCCTCGAACCCGTCCGACATCCTTCCGTTCGAATCGTGGGGCGAGGTGTTCGCCGTGGCGCGAGAGGCGGGCCGCTATCGACCGCTCGTCGTCTTCGGTTGCGCGACCGGACTCCGGCCAGAGGAGTGGTCCGCGCTTCAGTGGCGGGACATCGACCGTGGCGCACGGCGTTGCGCGGTGCGCCGCACCTACGCCTCCGGAGAGCTCCGCTCGGAAGGAAAGCGGGAGGCGTCGCTTCGCACGGTGATGCTGGCCGACCTCGCGCTCGAGTCACTCGATGAGCTGCCGCAACCGCTCCGCTCCGACCAGCTCGTCTTCGGCGCTCCGGAGGGCGGGCACATCAGCCTCTCGAACTGGCGACGCCGCGTCTGGTATCCCGCGGTCGAGCGAGCCGGCCTGGTGCGACGACCGCTCTACCAGATGCGCCACACGTTCGCGACCCTCGCGCTCGCCGCCGGCATGCCGATCGACTTCGTCAGCCGGCAGATGGGCCACACCGACATCCGCACGACGCTCCGCTTCTACGCCCGCTACATCCCGGCGCTCGAGGAGCGCCACCTTGCGATGCTGAACGAAGGCTGGAAAACCGCCCCGTTGACCGGCGTGCGCAGCCGGCTCACTTAGGCGCCCATCTCGCCGAGGACGCTCTCGACCGCCATGGGAGCGTCGACCCCGAAACGCGTCCGCTGTCACTGGATCGACGCGGCGCGCGGAAGGGCGGAGAGCGGAAGGTCGTCTCGCTCACGCAAGAGAGGCGGAGGAGTGACCAACACGGGTCGATACGAGATGATGCGCCCAGAATGGCAACGAGGTTCTCATGGACAGGCGGTCTCGACCGATCCTTGCTCCAGCAACTCGATCTGACCGCGGCCGTCGATGCGGAGGCGTCCTACGCACCACCGTATCTTCCGCCGTCGCCGTGGCGGCCCGCGTTGAGCGATCGGTCGGAGGAAGTCGCCCGGCTGTTCGCGGGCCAGTTCCGGACGGCACACTCCATCGAGGTGGCTGAGATCCTCCAGGTCGCCAAGCGCGGTGGCGGACTCCGACCGGTCGCCGCTGTGGAGTTCGGGGCGTGCGTGTTGTATCGAGCGCTGTGCGACGTCGTTCGGCCGAATCTCCCGACCTTGGACCGATCGTTCTCCCGAAAGCAGGAGTTGGAACGCGCTCCGCTCGAGGCAGCGGGCTGCGAGTACGTCGTGATCGGCGATGTTGCGTCCTTCTACGACCTCGTGGATCACGGGCTGCTGGTGGAGGAGATCGTCGCCCAAAGTGGCGAGGCGGAAGTCGCCGAGACGCTCGGTGCGTTTCTACAGGCACTCATGGGGCGGAGCTTCTCGCTCCCGCAGGTCCTTGAACCTTCAGACCTTCTCTCTGAGGCCTACATTGACGTGGCAGAGCGGTCCCTCTTGAGAGGTGGCTTTGACGTCTGGCGCTTCAACGACGACTTCTGGATCGCGGCGCGTAGTTGGCGGGAGGCGAACGATGCAGTCGAGGCGCTCCATCACGATCTGCGCCGGATCGGGCTGATCCTCAACGAAGGAAAGACGAGGCCACTCAGCGTGGATCTGTACAGACAGTGGCTCGAAGAGCCTGAAGCTCGATGGACACAGATCAACGAGGAGGCGCAAGTCGATCTCCGCGGTGTGAGCATCTACGACGGCGAAGAGGGGGTTGTCGCCGCCGAGGTTCTCCCTCACGACGTCTACATAGGCGCAGCTGAACATGCACTCGAGCTGGCGCTCTCAGGTGAGCAGGAGGTCGATCGCCTCCAAGAGGAGGTCAACCGGCAGCTGATCGTTGCTGCACTCGCCGTACTTGAGTTCGTGGAATCCCCGGCTGGCATTGATTACGTGAAGCGCATCGTTGCCCACGCGCCGCACATCACCCATCGAGTTGGCCGGTACCTGATGAGCGTCGCACCGGCTGCACAGGGCGACGTCGTGGCGCTTGTCGACGACCTTAGAGAGGACGCCGGAACGTACGTCTCGGAGTGGCAAGCCACATGGCTATTTGAGCCGCTTAGGCACGTGGACGAGCTCCCGGGTCCAACGCGGGATTGGGTGGCGGGGTACGTCTCCGCAGCGAGCGATTTCGTCCGTGGTTGCGCTTCTCTGCTTCTCGCGGAGAAGTCGTTGATCGGCGCAGATGAGCTGGCGGAGACTTATGGGACCGTCCGGCGCGCCGCACGCGCTGACGTCGTCTGGGCCATTGCGCGCGGCGTGCCGGCCGAACATCGGCTCGTTCGCGCTGTCCAGGACGACGATGCTTTCCAGCGATGGATAGTGGAGTCGGCGAGGGAGTAACGCGCGTGCGACGGGTGCTCTCAGATCGAGCCGAACGTGCGACGACGCAGCTCATGATGACCCTGGCCGCTCATCGTCGGTGGCGGCGAACGCCCCACATTCCCTTTGGGCGCCTCGTGGTACTGCGCGGGCCGACGGCACCGAGAACGATCGAGCACTTCACGCTTCCGCACCTTGCCGCGGTTGGCGAGGAGTTCGCTCGGGCTGCCCTGCTTGAGGCATCCGAGCCGCTCATGCCTCGGGACAACGACCTCCTCGGCTGGGCTTGGGATCGTGCAGAAAACCAGGCGGAACAGTGGGCGGGTGTTGAGGACGGTTGGACGAAGTGGCACAAGATCCCGATCAAGGGAGAATCGAGGTACATCACATTCAAAGGCGTTGTGGATGCGCGCAACGCGATCGTCCATGGCCTTGGGCACCTAACGCGCAAGCAGACGCGCGGTGACGGAGGCGCCAAGGTCCGAGCCAGCTTGGCCCTCGTCGGCATTACCACGGTTGGGCGGAAGCTTGAGATCAGCGACGACAGCATTCTCACGTGCGTTGACGCCGCTCGCGAGTTCATCGTGTGGCTTGACGGACAGAGTGTCGGAAAGGGTCTGCGGCCTCTCCGCTCTGCCTTGTAGCTAGCACCACCATCGACGCTGTGGTTCACGAGACGGTTCGACTACCGATCCTCTTGCGAGAGAAAATCAACGGCAGATCGGGGCGGGTTCGCCCCCGATTCGCCCCCCATGGCCGTCAATCGGTCGCGCCACCGAGTCCGCCACGAAGCGCGGAGCACGTCATCCGAGAGGATCGCATCGACGGGGGTCGTGCCTCGGAACGGCCACAGAGGATCCGGCTCGGATGCGAGGCATAGGCGGGCGAGGATCGATCGTCGCACGAGGTCGCGCATTCTGTCCAAGGCGTACCCCACTGCGATGCCGAACCTGTGCTCGATCGACTCGGAGGGAACAGTCGAGATTCGTCCGATGATCTTTCGAAGGTCGCGCTGCTTGATCTGGCCTCCATGCACAAGTTTCGAACGCAACCCATAGAGCTGCCCGACGTCGTCGAAGACGGCGGTTGCCGGATCGGTCTCTGTTGCGAGCAGCGCCGCCGCACGCCCACGTAGCCGCAACGTGAGTCCTTCGTTGTCCTTCTCACCCCCGGCGAGGATTGCCTCGAGCGCGGTGGCGAGATCGACCAATTGTCCGTAGTCGTTCCCCGGCCCCTGCGCGCCCAAGAACTTGTTGATGGCGACATCGAATAAAGTCGCCGTCATACCGCTCCGCTCGATATCGGCCGTGTCAATCAACCGCCCGAGTGCCTCGAAAGCGCTGGCTTCACTTCCATCGAGGCGAATCGTGCGGCGGATGACGGGGCCACCGATCGCAAGTGCCCCCCGGCGGAAGGTGCTCATGGTAGGAGACATTCGGGAGACAAGCGTCGCCGGACCGCACACCTCAAAGTACGAGTGTGCGGTCCCCGCTGTAAGCAGTCGGGCGAGGAGTAGGAAGCGCTCAAGTCGATGAGATAGCCGCTCGGCTATGCCATACGGCTCCTCGGCTGAGGAGTCGCGCACAATGAGAAGCGCATGCGGCGGGTCGTAGACCCACGGGTCCCCGCGGTTGAACGCAATCCATGCCATAGGTATCTCGCGCGCTATTCGCTGCTGCAGCGAGCGCGAGCCTGCGGGTTCAGCTTCTGGGACCACCTCTACGTCTCCGACCTTGACGGCCGAACCAGCCGCGGTCGTGAGATGCGCGACGAGGCGACAGCAGATGACCTCGCACGAGGGGGCGCCGAGAACGTCCAGCATCTCGCTGATCGAGCTGTCAACACCCGCGGAGTTCGGGTCGAAGTCCTGATCCCTCCCGCCGCATCGGGCGACTGACGCTTCGAGGAGACTGAAGATGTATGAGGAGGCAAACTCACCATCCCGACGCTTGAGCGGCTCCGAGAACCGCTCCGGATACGTCTCGTCGAGGAGGCTCTCGAGGGCCTTGAACTCGGCGAGCGCCATGATCTCGGGCCCGTAGTAGTCACGTCCAACCTTCAGGAAGGGATGGAACACGGGCGTCGGAATCACATTGTCTCCACGAAGCACGTTGAACGCCTCGCCGACAAACGAGCGAGCCGTCGCTCGGAGATCCTCTTCCTTTCGTGACAAGGGCGGGGCGCACACTAGTCCGGCGCGATCATCGGAGTGCCGGCCTTTCAAGCCGTGGAACCGTTCGGTCGGCGAGGCTTGCGGCGAGGGCGGCGCTCGGTGTGTCGGGCGATAGGCACGACGGCCGACCACGAAACCGATCACTTTCCGGCGTTTTCGGGGCGTCGCGTTCAACCGACACCCGACAAGAAGCAGACATCGCGAAGTGAGCCGTCGCTCACTATGACAACGAAAAGGGCCTGCTTGCAGGCCCTTTCGCGATGGAGCTAGGCGGGCTCGAACCGCCGACCTCCTGGGTGCGATCCAGGCGCTCTCCCAACTGAGCTATAGCCCCGCGGAAGCCGATTGTAGCCGCGGCGCGGCGATCTGAAGTCCCTACGACCCGAACGGATTGTTCGCGCCGGGTGGTGGCTGCGAGGGTCCGGACGGTGCGGTTGGGCGCGGGCAGATCGTGACGTCCTCGGCCGGCGGCACGACGCGCGGCTTGTCTTGTGCGTGCGGGATCGCGGTGCCGCCGACGAGCATCCCGAGGACGAGTAGCCAGAGCGCGGCTGTCATGCGCGCCCAGACGGGGTATGGCCGTGTCTCCGCGCTCGTGGGCGGGGCGGCGACCGGTGTTGCCGGGACCGCCGGTCGCGGCTGCGGGCGCGAGTAGGCCGGAAGCGGGAGGGCTGTTCTCGCGCGTGCGGCAAGCTCGGGGTCGACGAGGGCGAGCTCGGGGCTGAGCGGCTCGACTGGCATCAGCTACGAGTTCTCGGCGCGCACGGACTTCCCTCGCCACCCGCAACGAGTTCGTCACGAGGTTTCCACAGCTCCGCAGAACCATGCGCGTTTGCCGCACTCCTGTCTGATTGGGACATCTGGCGCCGTACGGCCGCTGCGATTACCACCGGTGCGACACCGACGAAGGGAGGATGCGTGCACGTACGCACGATTGCAGTGGGATTGGTCGCGCTCGGACTGGCCGGTGGGGCCGCAGCCCTGGCAACGGGGTCGGCGACATCGGGTCGACAAGAGGCGATCACCGCTTGCCAGAAGAACTTCCTACGCGTCGTCAGCGACGCGTCGAAGTGCCGCAAGGGAGAGCGCGTGGTGACCTGGAGCAAGCAAGGCCAGGTCGGACCGGCCGGCCCTGCGGGTCCCATGGGCGAGGCTGGACCAGCGGGCGCGAGAGGGCCGGCCGGACCAGCAGGTTCAGCAGGGCCGGTCGGGCCAGCCGGACC
>JALZOK010000015.1 GCA_030857225.1 Actinomycetota bacterium | reverse complement strand
CGAACGGCGCGCAGCGGTACTCCTCGGGCGCACGGTCGAACGCGAGCTCGTCGGCGGTCGTGCCTAGTTCGGCCGCGGCGAGCTCGTACAGCGCCCGCGCATGACCGATCTCGTTCTGCGCGATCGAGGAGAACGCGACGTCCTCCTCGAGGAAGGGGGCGATCCCCGTCCATTCCGAGTTGCGCCAGCCGAGGAAGAGCTCGTCATCGGCGATTGCCAGGAGGAGGTCGGTGCGTTTGCTCACTCGGCGTCACCCGATCCCGGTGCAGCCTCGAGCATCCCCGCCCGCTCTCGTGCTTCGCGCAGTCGCGCCTTGATCGAGTAGCCGTCCACGCGGCGGTACTTCATCTCGAACTCGTCGGGAAACTCCTCGATCTCGCTCACCGCCTCGCGCGGCACGAGCCAGAGAGCGACCGATTCCTGTCGTCGGCCGTACTGCTCGCGGGCGTAGATCTCGGCAAAGCGCTCGTCCGGCGCATCCACCGTGCCGGCGTGTTGCAGCGGCTGGCCCTTTCGCTCCTGCCTGAACACCTCGAAGATCACGCGGCGTCCGCGAGCACCACCCGCTCGACCCACGCAACGTCCTCACGCGAGAGCCGGCGGAAGGCCAGGCGTTCCTGCGAGGCAGGCCCGTGCCCGGTGACGACGGCGCGCAGCTTCTCCCAGTCCGGCTCGGTGTAGCTCCAGACGCCGGTCTCGGCGTCTTTCGCAAGAGCCTTGTCGGGAATCTCCAGGCCCAGCTCGCGGATCTGCGGCACGTACCCGTCAAGGAACTCCTGGCGCGCGTCCTCGTTCGCCTGGCTCTTGATCCGCCAGACATACATCGGGTCTTCCTCCGCGGGGATCGGGTTGCCGTGGAAGTGCATGAGCGGCTCCCACCAGCGGTTGACCGCCTCCTGCACGAGCTCGAACTGCTCCGGCGTCCCCGTGACCATGGTCAGGATCACGTCGCGGCCGTGGAGGATGTGGAACGACTCCTCCCAGCAGATCTTCTTCATGATCCGTGCGTACGGAGCGTAGGAGCACTTGAGAAGCGCCTTCTGCGAGACGATCGCGGCGGCGTCGACCAGCCAGGCGATCACTCCTACGTCGCCCCAGGTCTTGGTCGGGTAGTGGAAGACGTTGTGGAACTTCGACTTGCCCGAGACGAGGTCGTCGAGGCTCGCGCTTCGCGGCTTGCCGAGATCCTCGACGACGCGGTAGATCAGCTGCGAGTGCCCGACCTCGTCCTGGATCTTGGCGGTGAGAGCGAGCTTCCTCTGCAGCGTCGGTGCGCGGAGGATCCAGTCGCGCTCGGGGAGTACCCCCATGAGCTCGGAGTTCCCGTGCATCTCGATGAACTTGACGAGCTTCGAGCGGTACTCGTCCGGCATCCAGTCGCTGGTTTCCACCTGCCCGCCCGATTGGACGTAGTCGAGAAACTCCTGCGTGCGGATATCCACGATTTGGCCTCCTACCGAACGGTCGTTAGCATGCAGTATATGCCCACTCGCAGGGATCAGCTGACGCGCGAGGCGGCGAGGCTCTTCGCAGAGCGCGGCTTCCACGGCACGTCCATGGGGGACCTAGCCGAGGCCCTTGGCGTCCAGAAGGGCTCTCTCTACTCGCTGACCGGATCGAAGCAGCAGCTCCTGCTCGACACCATGCGCGAGGGAGCGCGCGCGTTCCATGCAGCTTTGGACGAGGTCCCCGAAAGGGCGCCGGCGCCCGAGCGGGTTCGACACGCGCTGCGAGGCCATCTCCGCGTCGTCGCGGAGCAGCTCGACGTCGCGACCGTTTTCACCCGCGAATGGCGCTATCTCGAGGACTCGGGCCGAGCGGAGATCCTGGCCGAGCGCCGCCGCTACGAGGAGCGCTGGCGCGTGCTCTTCCAGGAGGGCGTCGAGGGTGGAGGATTGCGCACCGACATGGATGTTGGCGCGGCCGCGCTCCTCGTCCTTTCGGCGGCCAACTGGGCGTACACCTGGCTCATCCCGGGCCGTGATACCGACGAGCTCGCGGATCGGTTCACCGCGATTCTCGTCGACGGCATTCGGGGATACGCGACGCCGGGTTGAGCCTCCGGCTGGCTCTTGACACCACGGAGACGGGTGCTAGCGTGCGCGCGTGGACGCGGACTTCGTCAGGACCCTCTCTGACCTCGGCCTGACGAACTACGAGGCGCGGGTCTACCTTGCGCTCACGAGGCGTGGCTCCTCGACCGCGTCGGAGACCGCCCGGGTCGCGGGAATCCCACGCCAGCGGATCTACGACGTGCTTTCGAGCCTCGTGGGAAGAGGTCTCGCATCGACGCGTCCGGGTCAGGTGACGAAGTACGTCGCTTCCGCGCCTGAAGAGGCGATCGAGCGACTCGTCTCCGATCATCGCACGAGGCTGGAGGAGCTCGAGCGCGAGTCCCGTCTGCTCGCCGAATCTCTCGAGCCCACGTTCGACGCGGGACAGGAGCACGTCGATCCGCTCGAGTACATCGAGGTGCTGCGGGATCGGGGGGCGATCAACCAGCGGTTCGGCGAGCTCCAGGCTGGCATCGAGAAAGAGATTCTCGTCTTCACGAAGCCGCCGTACGCGACGCCTCCCGAAGAGAACGTCGAGGGGCTTGAAGTGACGCAGTCGCATGAGGTCTACAGCGTCTACGAGCTCTCCATCTTCGACGACGCCGAGAATGTCGAGGGCGTACGCCGCTTCCTCGAGGCCGGCGAGCAGGCGCGCTTCGTCGAGAGCCTTCCGCTCAAGCTCGTGATCATCGACGAGCGCATCGTCCTCTTCGGAATGGAGGACCCTGTGGCGGTGGGACCCGCGCTGACGATGCTCGTCGTCGAGCATCCGGCGTTGGCCAAGATCCTGAGGGTCGCATTCATGAAGGTTTGGGAAGAGGGCCTGACGTTCGACGGGGCGGCGCAGGCTGCCGTCGCGGCCGCTTAGGAGGTAGGGGTGGGACGGAGGTTCGGGAGAGTCACGTTGCTAACGCCATTCGCGGCGCTGACGGTTCTTGTAGTTGCGCTCAGTGCCACGCGCGCCATGGAAAGCCCGTTTGCGGCTCAGCCGTCTGCTGCCAGAGTCAGCGGGGAGCTCGCAGCTCTCACCTCGGGTGCTGCCGAGCAGGATTCGCGCATCGCGCGGCTCGTTCCCGGGTACCGGACAGGCGAGCTCGCCTATTTCGCCCTCTTCGATGGCTCCCTCGACGCCGGGCGGCGTGACGCCATTACACACGCCGGCGCGCGGGTCTTGCGTACGTACCGGACGGTGGACGCGGTCGCAATTGCTTCGACACCGGCGGCGGTGGAGCAGATTGCTCGCCTACCGTGGGTCCAGCACCTCACGCCGATCGAGCTGGTCTTCCGTGCAAATCACGAGCGCGAGGTGGATCAGACTCGCGCGACGACGGGCGACGTCGGCGCGCAGGCTCTGTGGGACCGGGGAGTTACGGGCAGGGGCATCACAGTCGCTGTGCTCGACACCGGCCTCGATCCCACGCACCCGGACGTCGACGATCTCGACTTCCGGCACTGGTCGAGTCTTCCGAATGCTCCGAAGATCGTCGAGGCTCGCAATTTCGTCGGTGGTGCCTGCGCACCTGTGGGAGGAGACACCGACGGTCACGGGCACGGCACGCACGTCGCGGGAATCGCCGTCGGCACGGGTGAGGGAACACCCTTGCCGGCCGACAACGGGAAGTACGCCGGTGTCGCACCGGACGCCCGGCTCGCGGTGGGCAAGGTCCTCACCGACGCCGGCGCCGGATTGAACAGCGACTTGATCGCCGCGCTCGAGTGGGCGGCGATGCCGCCGGCGCCCGGGCGGTGCGCGGTCGGCGCCGACATCGTCAACTTGAGCCTCGGCTCCGAGTCGAGGCCGACGCGGCTCAATACCGGCAGCGACGTCGACCTCGTCAGCCTGACTCTGAACCGCCTCGCTGTTCAGTACGGAACGCTCTTCACGGTCGCGGCCGGCAACAGCGGCCCGTTCCTCGGAAGCGTGCTCGAGTCGCCCGGCTCAGCGTCCCAGGCGCTCAGCGTTGCTGCTACTGCGAAGGATTGGGACGTCAACCACGACGACACTCTCTCGGGCGACACGTGCGCGGGGTGGAGGCATCCGCGCTCGACGAGCTTCGGTGACAACGACTGCTCTGCCGGCGTCGGCGACCAGCCGCCCTCGATCTCGTCGTTCTCTTCCCGCGGGCCCTCGGGCGACCTCTGGCTGCGGCCTGACGTCGCCGCGCCCGGGTACAACATCGTCTCCGCGCAGGCCGCGACCGGCGCGGCGCTCGCGCAGAACGACCTGAACAAAGGGACGAGAGCGGACCCCCTGTACGCGACGGCCACGGGAACCTCGATGGCCGCGCCCGCCACTGCGGGTGCCGCGGCGCTCCTCCTCGATGCGTACCGACAGCGCCACGGCGGCGCCGACCCGACCGGCGCCTCCGGGATCGCGGGCCTCGAGGCCCCGGCCTACGCCCTGCTTCGGGCCGCGCTCATGAACACCGCAGGCTCGGATCTCTTCGAGTCCCGCTGGATCCTCACCACCGACGCGGCGATGCAGCCCCCATGTCCTTTCACCGACCCCCTGTTCCTGACGTTCTGCGAGATCGGCAGCGCGTTTACGCAGCCGATCCAGGACGGGTTCGGGTCGTTCACCCTCTACGAGGTCCGGAACCGGGCTCTCGATCCCTACGTCGGGCCGCTCGCAGAAGGAGCCGGCAAGCTGAGGCTCGACCGCGCGGTTCCGGCGCTCACGGACGGGGTCGTCGCCTACAGCACGGCCTCGGGCAGCGGGGCGGACCGGGGTACGGGGCCGCGTGACTTTCAGGGCTCTTGGCAGATCGGCTCCACGGTCGCGGGTGCGACACACGTTCAGCAGTTCGTCCTTCGTGCGGCGCCCGGAACTCCTTCGCTGAAGGTCAGGTTCGCCTTCAGCGCGGGCAACCCGTCGGACGGCAGCCAGCCGATCCCCACCGGTCAAGCCGCGGGCGCCTGGTCGATCAAGCTCCCGGGGACGACAACGGTTCCCGCCACAGGCAGCGCAGTCGTGAAGCTCACGGCGAGGGCGGCGCCGGGAGCGACTCCCGGTCACTACACGGGAGCCGTCATCGCGAGCGTCTCGAACGGCCAGGTGCTGCGGATCCCGGTCTTCGCCTCGGTCGCGCTGCACGACACTAAGTCGGCTGCGGGTGTGACCGGCGGGGGACAGGCGCGAGTGGACTCGGCGCGCGACGTCTTCGGCAAGGCCGACACGGTCTGGCCCTCGGCCGCGGGTGCGGCGGGAACGGGCGCGGGCTCCGACTGGCTCGTCTTCCCGGTCGAGCTGGCGAGCGGCCTCCGTGAGGCGCGACTCTCGGTCTATGACGCTGTGCCCGATGCGGAGACGTACGACCTCTATCTCTACGACGCAGCGCACAATCTCGTCGCGAACACCCACCCGTTCGCCGCTCCAGGGGTGACCGATCCGGTCGCCAACGACGCCCGAGGACCGTCCACGCCGGCAAGCCCGCAGCGGCTCGTCGTCACCTCGCCGGCAGCCGGACGCCACTACCTCGTCGTGAGCCGGGCCAAGATCGGCGGCACGGGAAGCGGCGACTTCGGCGCGTTCGTCCTCACGCTCGACGAAGCCAGCTAGACGGTCTCGCGCACCGACGCCACGCTCGACGACACGCACAGCGGCGCGTTCGTCCGGGTTCACGAAAGAGGCCCCGCGTGAGCTCTTGACACCCTTCTAAGTGGTGTGTTAGGTTCCGCCCGCTTACCACTCAGCGTGGTGTCAGCTACTCGGGAGGCACGTCAAATGCTCAAGTCCCACAGGGTCGTCGGAGCGCTTGTCGCGTTGGTCCTTCTCGTCGGCGTCTCCGCCGTCGGGACGGGAGGCGCGAGCACCGGCGAGACCAAGCGCTACCTCGTCGTCTTCGCGGGCGACTACGCCGTCGATGGAACCTACGCGGTCGACGGCGGCTACGCGGTGCTCTGCAACTACGCCGTCCTGAACGGCTACGCGGTCGGATGCAACTACGCCGTCGCCCGCGACTACGCGGTCTCGCTCGTCGAGACAGCCGGAGGCACCGTCGCGAACGACATGCTCGACCAGATCGGCGTGCTCGCGGTCGACTCGTCGAACACGCTCTTCGCCGACCTGATGCGCACATACGCGGTCATCCAGGAGGTCGGCGACGACTTTGCGCCGAGCAGGGTTCCCGACGGGGGTCCGGAGCAGACGATGGACCCGCAGGAGAGCTTGCAATGGGGAATGGCGCAGATTCAGGCGCCGGAGGCACACGCGATCCAGGCGGGCTCGAGAAGGGTCGACGTCGGAATTCTCGACACCGGCATCGACGCCAGCCACCTAGATTTCGACGACGATGCGCTGCCCGGAGGGACAGGGAACGTCGACTGCGCGCGAGGGCGCAACTCGATCACCTTTGTGGCAGATGGCGGCCCAGGTTTGGGCACATCTGACCCGTGCGTCGACAACGGCTTCCATGGCACGCACGTCGCTGGCATCGTCGCTGCGCAGGCGAACAACTACGGCGTGGTCGGTGTTGCGCCGAACGTGACTCTCGTCCCCGTCAAGGTCTGCGACGCGACCGGCTACTGCTACGCGAGCGCGGTCATCGACGGGATCACGTACGCGGGCGATGAGAAGTTCGACGTTATCAACATGAGCTTCTTCGTCGACGACAACGAGTTCCAGCAGTCGACGGAGTTCAAGTGCAACACCGACCCGAAGCAGCGCGCTTTCCGACGAGGTGTCGAGCGCGCGATCCAGTACGCACGCAGTCAGGGCGTCGTCCCGGTCGCCGCACTCGGCAACTCGGACCAGGATCTCGCGCATCCGGTGGACAAGGACACGGGCGAGCCGATTTCCAACGCATGTGACGTGGTGCCGGCGGAAAGTGCCGGTGTCATCGGCACGGCGGCGCTGGGAAGCCGGAAGCAGAAGGCTTCGTACTCGAACTACGGCACTGGGGCGGTCGACTTAACCGCGCCCGGCGGCACGAGCACAGGAAGCCCGGCGACCGGCGTGTACTCGACCTTCCCTGGCAACACGTGGGCGGCTATCTCCGGAACGTCGATGGCATCGCCGCATGCGGCCGGGGTCGCGGCGCTCATCGTCAGCGAGTTCGGCACCCTCGGCACGGACGGTGACGTGAAGATGTCGCCGACGAAGGTCGAGAGCATCCTCCAGGGAACCGCGATCGACCAGGGTCTCTCGGGCTACGACAAGTGCTTCGGCAACGGGCGCATCAACGCCCTTCGCGCCGTCCAACACGACACGTCCACGCAATACGACGCCTCGGCGCCGTTCTGCCCGGAGTACACGGAGTGAGGGCGTAGCGCATCTTGCACGCCCAGGTTGGCGCTCCCGAGCGCTGACAGGGCCGGCGGGTCCCGCGGCTGCGGTGGCCCGCCGGCCGAATTCCTCGACCGGAACCGAAAAGGCGAACTGGAGGGGAAGAGCTCATGATCAAGCGTCTAGTGTGTCTCGGATCGCTCGCGCTGGCGGCGTGTCTCGGGTTGACGACGACCGCCGCCGGTCACGAGCTCGATCACCCGGCGCCGGGATTCGCGCCGACCGCCCCGCCGTCACCGGCGTTCCTTTCGAGCCCGGCGGGGAAGTGGGAGCTCGTCGCGACCATCCCGACGGGGAACCCGCACACCGACCTCGACTTCTTCACGCGGGGCAAGGAGATCTACGCCTCGGTCGGGACGCTCGCAGTCGGCCCGAACGCGGGGGGGCAGACCATCGTCCGCCTCACGAACAACGGCAACGTCACGCCGTCGAGCCCACAGTTTGTCTCGAGCCACCCCTCCGCCGCCTGCGCGAGCGATCCGTCACGCGCGCTCGGCCTTCAGCACGACGTCGAGGCGACACCGAAGGGTGACGTCATCTTCAATACCCGCTTCCCCTCCGGCGTCGAGCCGGTCCGGGCGGACGCCCAGCTCATCCTCGATGCGACAGACGCGAAAGGCCGCTGCCACGACGCGGCGACGATCGGAGTCTTGGGGTCGGACGCCCAGGGCGGGAT
Organism: Actinomycetota bacterium; assembly: GCA_030857225.1. GTDB lineage: Bacteria > Actinomycetota > Thermoleophilia > Gaiellales > Gaiellaceae > GMQP-bins7. Next base: position 44,470 of record JALZOK010000015.1, on the reverse strand, counting down.
CGAGATCGTCGACATCACGGACATCGAGAACCCGGTCGAGATCGCTCTCACGAGTCACATCGGCCAGGCACATACGGTCAACGTCGACCCGAAGCGGCCGCACATCGCGTTCGTCGTGACGTCCGACACGGTCGGCGTGACGTGCAACGCGGACGACTCGTCGTGCACCCGCAACAACGGGCTGAATCTCGACGGGTTCGAGGTGCTCGACTTCTCGACCTGCATGAACTTCTCGGTCTTCGACAGCGTCGACTTCAAGCGGTTGACCTGCCGCCCACAGGTCTACCGGTACCGCTACCCGAGCGCGCTGATCGCCCTCGGGCACACGGTCGACGCGCTCGCGGGCTGCCACGAGCTCGAGATCTATCCCGACGACAGGTTGACCTGCGCGAGCATCAATGCGTCGATCGTCTTCGACCTGAGCGGCGCCTTCGACGATCGCGGCACGCCCGGTGACTACACGGACGACAAGCCGCGTGGGACGCCGCTCCCATGCAGGGTCCGGAACAGCACGACCTCGGGCCCGTTCACGACCGGCGCGAAGGTGGTCGACTGCGTCGATCGCGATCCGGTTGCCCCCGGGAACGACCTCGACCTGGCGAACTACACGGCTTCGTCGCTCGAAGGAGTCGTCCACCTCGGCACAGCTTTCCACCAAGGCCGCGGAGGACCGAACAACGCCACAGCCGACGTCGACGTGAGCCACGAGGCGGAGCTCTCGGGCTCGGGCCGGCTCCTGCTCGTGACCGACGAGCGTGGCGGCGGCGTCACGCCTCCCGGCGCGACGTGCGTCACCTCGCCGGCGGACAACCCGAGCGGCAACGGCGGCATCCACGCCTACCGGATGGACAGCCTGCTCACGAGCTCGCCGAACGACCCGGCGGTGGCCTGGGGGTCGTACGCCCAGAAGCCGGGGGGTGGCAAGGCGATCTACCGGGCTCCGATCAACACCGGGCCGCAGGCGTCGCTCTGCACCGCACACGTCTTCCAGCAGATCCCGGGCCAGAACCGGATCTTCATGGGCTGGTACACGCAGGGAACCCAGGTCGTGGACTTCGTCGAGCACCCCGACGGGACCGTCGAGTTCAAGCAGGCCGGGTACTTCATCCCGGCCAACGCGAACACGTGGACGTCCGCGGTGTTCAAGATGAAGGAGAACGGCGACGGCAGCTTCACCTACTGGGGCGCCACCGGGGACTTCTTCCTCGGCGCGGCCGGGCGGAGCGCGATCGACATCTGGAAGGTAACGCTGCCTGCTCCGCCGAAGCCGTTCGGCGAGGACGGGGACGGAAACGGGGCCCCGGGCGACGCGACGACGGGCGGCGGCTGGCTCGCCGACTCGAGTGGAAAGAAGATCAACTTCGGGTTCCACGCGAAGGCGGCCGGTTCCGGCTTCCAGGGCTCGCTGCAGCTCAACGACAAGTCGGCCGGAGTCAAGATCCACCTGAGCCAGGTGATCTTCCTCGGACCCGTAGGCCCGGTGTGCGGCTCCGTGCTCGAGTCGGATCGCTCGCTCGAGTTCCGCGGGACCGGCAGCTTCAACGGACAGAGCGGGGCAAGCTTCCGCGTCTGCGTCCAGGACAATGGCGAGCCCGGAAGTAGCTCGACTGGACAGGACCTCTTCTTCCTGACCTGTTCGTTCGGTTGCACATACGACACGGGCACGCCCACGCCCGACGACGCCGTCGACGGCGGCAACATCCAGGTGCGCCGGCAGGGCGGGAGCGGCGGCGCCGGAGTCTCGACGCTGATCCTCGACCCGCTGCTGCTCACGACGGCCTCGGTCGGGCAGACGCAGCTGTTCACCGTCACGGCCTACGACGGGAACCAGAACCCGCTCGCCGACGCGAGCGTCACCTTGACGCGTACGACCGCGAGCGGTGTCCAGACCCTCACCGCTGTGACGGGCCCTCTCGGGATCGCGACCCTTCCTGTGATCGTCGCCCCGGAGAAAGCCGAGTACGTCGCGACGGCGGGCACGGCCCAGTCGAACGCCGTCGAGCTCGCGCCGGGGCCATAGCAAGCGCGGATAAGAGCGGAGACAGGGGGCCGGACGGAACCGGCCTCCTGTCGTCCGGCGAGGCCAGCGAGCCGCCTCTTGACACCCCTGTAAGTGGTTGTTAGTGTCAGCACTGTGAACCACTGTCAGGGGTGTCTATCCTGTTGGACGGATACGAGGAGGTCGTGATGCAACGTCGCCGGCTCCCGCTCTACGCCTTTGCTCTCTCGAAGGTGCCTCGCCTGATCGCGCCACTCGCGGCCGCGGCGGCGGTCTCTTTGCTCGCTGTCGGCTCCGTCACGGCGTCGACGCCGCCGACGAGCAGTGTCACCGTTCCGTCGAGCGGCGGCCAGACCGTGACGTCGACCTGGACCGGGACGATTCCGCCGGGCGCGAACGCGACGAGCAGCTGCGCCGGATTCGAAGCCGTCTCCGACCGTCACGACGTAACGATCAACGTGCCCCCCGGGACGTATGACACGGTCGACGCGGCCTTCAAGTTCACGATTACGTGGGCCGACGCGACGCACGACGAGATCCTCACGGTGCTCGATCCACAGGGGGAGGAGATCGACTCGAGCGACGGTGGGACGAACGTCGAGACGGTGAACGCCAACAGCCTTCCGCAGGGCACCTACGCGGCGCTCGCCTGCGCGTTTGCAGCCCTCGTACCGGTGACATACACCGGCAAGCTCGAGATCACGACGACGGCGCGTTCCTCGGAGCCGTCAGTGCCCTCCGCGCCCGCGCAAGGGCTCGAGTTCACGGCTTCCGTTGCGGCGGACAACCAGCGGGACGAGTCCGAGCCGCTTCTCGAGATCGACAAGGAGGGCTTCGTCTACGACTGCGGCCCGACGGGATTCTCGAATGCCTCGGACTACGCGCAGGTATCGCCCCCTAACCAGGGCGGCGACCAGTTCCATTTGCTCGGGACTCCGCCACGCGGCCAGCAGGGTGCGGGCGGCGGGGGCGACTGCGGCCTCGCGTTCGGTACCGACAAGAACAGCGACGGCAACTACCAGTACGCCTACACCGGCCTTGGCCCTCTGACCGGCTTCGTCACGTCGACCTCACCGAACAACGGGAAGAGCCTTACGACAGGCGGCCCGTTCGGGAACGGAGTCACCGACGAGGGCGGCGGCGCCGACCGGCAGTGGATGACGTTTGTGGATGCCGACTCCGTACTGCTGATCTACAACCAGCAGGCTCCACGGAACGTCGTCGTCCAGCGATCAGACGATGGCGGGCTGACCTACGGGCCGCTCGCGGTGAAGGCTGCGCGCACCCCTCGGTTCCCCGGACCGATCCGCTACATCGAGCCGATGTCAGGGCTCACGAACGGTCTCGTCTATTTCCCCTGGGACCGCGGTGCTCCTACCGGCGACCAGATCAACATCTCGTTCTCGACCGACCGGGGCGCCACGTGGAGAAACTGCGGCGCCACGATCACGGCGGGGACGACGACGCTCTTCGTCACGGCCGACCACGACAGCGCCGGGAACATCTACCTGGTCTACGGCGAGAACGTGAAGTTCCACACGTACATGGTCTCCACGAGCGCCGCAAAGCTCATCGCGAACTGCACGGAAAACCCGGAGGCCGGCGCCAAGCTGCCCGACCTGAAGCCGGCAGCGTTCTCGACGCCGGTGCAGGTGGACCGCGATGCCGTTCGGACGACGGTCTTCCCGTGGGTCACCGCGGGCGGGGCACCCGGTCGTGTCGCGGTCGTCTTCGCCGGCACGGAATCCGACGGCAACCCCAACGTCGGCACCTTCGACGCGAGCTGGAACATCTACGTCAACCAGTCCCTCAACGCGGCGGCGCCCGATGCCACCTTCAGTCAGGTGAAGGCGACGACCCACCCCTTCCACTACGACTCGATCTGCCTCAACGGCCTCGGCTGTGATCTCTCCGTCCCACCCGGCGACCGCTCGATGGCGGACTTCTTCTCGCTCGACTACAACCCGGTCGACAAGAGGATCTACGTCACGTTCGACCGCACGAACAAGAAGCCGGACGAGGACCTCGGTCACGTCGCGTCGCCGATGGCCATCACCCAGATCGCAGGACCGAGCCTCGGCGGCGGGACGATCGCGATCGCGGACAGGACGCCGCTGCGGACGTCCTCGATCGATCAGACGGGTGACGCGCTCTCGTCCTACTCGATCCTCGCTCCGGTGAATCCGCCGACGACGAACGAGCCGGCGGGTGACTTCACATCCGTGTCGATCGGGCCGGAGCTCGACCTGCTCGACAATACGCCTGTCGCGGACGGTGGCTTCACGGTCACGATGAGAGTCGCGAACCTCTCGCAAACCGAGCTACTGGCCACCGCCGGTCGGACGCAGTCGCAGTCGCTCCTCTGGGTCTGGCGGTTCACCAACGGCTACCAGGACGCGGCGGCCGCGGTCCGCTGGAACGCGGCCCAGGGCTTCACATTCGGCTACAACGACTTCACCACCGGCACGTCTCCCTGTCTCGGCGGTGACACCGGTGGGGACAAGTGCATCCTCTACCCGGGGGATCAGCCCATCGAGGGCGACGTCAACCAGACAACTGGGACGATCCGGCTCAGCGTGCCGCGCTCCCTCCTGAGGGCGCTGAGCGGCCCGACGGGCCCCGGACAGCGGCCGAGTGAGGTCCCGGCGATGGTCGGATCGCGCTTCTACGACGGGACGGCGTTCTCGCTCGGGAACACGATCTCGCCGATTCAGACTCTGCAGTCGTTCCTCTACCCGCTCGACAACACGCCGTCCATGGACTTCCTGATCCCCGCGGCTGGCGGCGGCGACCCGAGCGGTGTGCCGTGCAAGATCACGGGTAGCGGAACACTCCAGACAACGGGTGGCAAGTTCAGTCTCAACGTCCATGTTGGAGCTCCGCCGAAGGGCTCCGTCTCGTATCGCGACGCGAGCACTGACTTCCGCTCGACCTCGCTCTCATCGGCCGCGTGTGCGGATCCCTCGCACGGAGAAATCCGAGGCGCGGGTAAGAACGGCAACGATACGGTCCAGTTCGTCGTCGAGGTTGTCGACGGCGGTGAGGCTTCGACGAACGATGTGTTCTCGCTCAAGATGACTCCTGGCGGCAACCGAAGCGGGACGCTCAGCAAGGGCAACATCCAGATCCACAAGAACTAACAGCAAGAACTAAGGGGGCCGGCGTGCACGCCGGTCCCCTCTCTCCCTAAGCTTCCTCACGTGATCCGCGCTGCCCTTGGAGTTCTGTCGGCGTTGACCGCGCTGTCGCTCGCCGCCTGCGGGGGCGATGGGCGGCTGTCGAAAGCGGAATACGAGGAGACGGTGCGCTCTGCGTACGGGGAGGTGCAGCAGGCGTTCCGGGAGACGAACGTCGAATCGACGGACGAGCTGGCCGATAGCGTCGAAGCCGCGCAGGAGCAGCTCCGCGACGCCGCAGACGAGCTCGAGGGCGTGCAGCCGCCGGAGGACGTCGAGGCGGAGAACGCGCAGATCGTCCTGGCCATGCGTGCGTACGCCGAGGATCTCGACCGGCTCCGCAACGCCGCGGAGCAGGGCGACGAGAGGACGATCGAGGACTTCAATGCGAGGATCGCGCAGAACGAGTCCGTGGAACAGATGGCCGAGGCCGCCGAGAGGATGAAGTTCAAGGGGTACGACCTGGGCCAGATCGCCGAGGAGTAGCCTCGCGCCTCAGACGACGAAGGCGTGCCGCCAGCGCCGCACGATGCGGTACTGGAGGTAGACGATCAGCGCCGTCACGAGGAACATGACGAGCGTGGCGGCCGCCGCGTAGCCGTAGCGCAGGTACTCGAACGCGTTCTGGTACACGAACACGGGCAGATAGGTCGTGGCGTACGGCGGCGGGCCGCCCTCGGTCACGATTAACGCAGGAACGAAGCTCGCCTGGAAGCTGAAGATCGTGTCCCGGAACAGGAGCAACAGCAGCGTCGGGGCCATGAGCGGAAGCGTGACCCGGCCGAACACGTACCAGGGCTTCGCGCCTTCGAGCCCGGCGATCTCGTACAGATCACGTGGGAGGCTCTGCCGGGTCGCGAGCGCGACCAGGAAGCCCTCGCCGATCAGGAACAGGCTCATGATGATGATCGCCCACTGCGCCGCGCGCGGGTCGGTCATCCACCGCGGAGTAGGCCCGCCGAAGGCCTGGAGAGCGAGGTTGAGGGGGCCGTACAGCGGATTGAAGATCCAGAGCCAGAGGAGGGCGTAGGCGACGTCGGGCACGACCGAAGGCAGGTAGCCGGCTGTTCGGTAGGCGCCGACACCGCGGTATCGCCTGTGCAGGAGGAGCGCGAGCGCGAGCGCTCCGAGCAGCCGAAGCGGCACGGCGAAGGCCATGAACATGAGCGAGTTCCGAAGCGAGATCCGGAACACCTCGTCGTCGACGAGCTCGCGGAAGTTCTGGAGGCCGACGAATCGCGGAGAGCGGAGGAGGTCGTACTCGTAGAGAGCGAGCGCGAACGTGACGACGGCCGGGAGTGCGATGAGCGCCGCGACGCCGACCAGGTACGGGGCGAGCATGAGCGCGAGGTGACGGGTCTCGCGGTCGCGGATCACGGCTCGAGTCCGTGCAGCGCCGTCCCCGTCTCGGCGTCGAAGAGATACAGCCTCTGCGGGGACGCGGATATCCGGACCGTCGCCCCTACCTCGAGACGGAGCTCTGGCGCCACTCGTGCGACGAGTCTCTCGTCGCCCGCCGTCAGGTAGACGAAGGTCTCGTTGCCCGCGGCCTCCACGATCTCGACCTGTGCGGGGGCGCCTGTCCCGTCGGTGGCGACGTCGACGTGCTCGGGCCGGATCCCGAGCTGGAGCCGGCGACTGTCCAGTCCCTCGACCGCGGGTGGTCGCTCGAACGCGAACGGCCCGGCGCGGAGCGCGCCGTCGTCGAGCACCGCGGGCAGGAGGTTCATCGCGGGGCTCCCTATGAAGCGGGCCACGAACCGGTTCGCCGGCCGCCGATAGATCTCGTCCGGCGGGCCGACCTGCTGGAGGATCCCTTCCTGGAGGACGGCAACCCGGCTCCCGATCGTCAGCGCCTCCACCTGATCGTGGGTGACGTAGACCATCGTCGTGCCCAGCGACTGGTGAAGCCGCTTCAGCTCCGCTCGGGTCTCGACGCGCAGTTGCGCGTCGAGGTTCGAGAGCGGCTCGTCGAGCAGGAAGACATCGGGATGGCGCGCGAGCGCGCGAGCGAGCGCGACGCGCTGGCGCTCGCCTCCGGAAAGCTGGTACGGCTTTCGGTCGAGGAAGCCGTTGCACCCGGTCAAGGTGGCGGCTTCCTGGACGCTGCGTGCCACCTCTTGCCGGCGCACCCCGCGCGCCCGCAGGCCGAACCCGATGTTCTCGCCTGCGCTCAGATGAGGAAAGAGGGCGTAGTGCTGGAACACCATCGAGACGTTTCGCTGCGCCGGCGGCAGCCGCGTCACGTCGCGTGACCCGATGTGGACCGTGCCGCTCGTCACCTCCTCGAGCCCGGCGGCGAGCCGGAGAGCGGTGCTCTTGCCCGACCCGGAGGGACCCACCAGGGCGAGCAGCTCGCCGTCCGCAATCTCGAGGTCGAGGCCGCGAAGCGCGGGCACCTCGCGGTACGCCTTGTGGACTCCTACGAAGGCGAGACCGGCCACTACCGCTCCGCACGCGCGAACATTCCACGCGTCCGAGCGTTCAGCTGTCTCGTCACCTCGGCGGAAGGGACGCTCTCGTAGAGCCCGCCCTCGAGAATGCCCTCGGACGCATTCTCGATCTCCGGCCAGGTCGAGATGTTCGGGACGCGCCGGATGAACGGGATCGTGTCGAGAAAAACCCGCGAGCTCGCCGGCTTGGCGGTCGGATCGAGGAACGCCTCGGACCTCGAGACCTCGATCAGAGAGGGAACCGTTCGGCCGGATCGTGCTGTGATTCTCTGTCCTTCGGGCCCGAGCGCGAACTCCATGAAGCGCCAGGCTGCGTCTTTCTCTTTCGACGCACTCGTCATGCAGTACGCGTCCGAGTGCAGGATGCCCGCCTGCTTCTTGTGCCGCGGCAGCGGTGCAACGTCCCAGTCGAACGCGGTGATCGTCCGGAACGTCGGCGTCGCTCGCCTGGAGGAAAGAACCATCGCGGTGCGGCCGTTGAGAAAGCGCGTCTCGTCGTCCTCGGACTCGATCTCCTCCTCGGTCGGGACGACGAGGTGGAGCTGCCGAAGGTCGAAGAAGGCCCGCAGTGCCGCGTCGGCTGCCGGAGAGTCGAGGGTGAAGCGAGTGGGCTGCGCCTCGTCGTCGACCAGCTCGCCTCCGTTCGACCAGACGAACGGGGCGATGCGGATAAGCGTGGGCTCCACCCCGAGGCCGTACTGGTCGACGTTCCCGTCGCCGTTCTCGTCTCGCGTGAGCGCGATCGCCTTCTCGACCATCTCGTCCCACGTCCATCCGGGCGTCGGCTCCTGCACGCCTGCTTTCGCGAACAGATCGCGGTTGTAGTAGACGACGAGGCTGGAGATGTTCTGCGGCAGGCAGACGAGCTCGCCGTCGAGCCGGAAGGCGTCGAGCGCTTTCGCGTAGAAATCGTCCGCGTCGAATGCGTCCGAGCCCTCGAGGCGTCCTTCGATCGGCTCCAGCACTCCGCGGACGGCGAACTGGCCGAAGAAGCGGTAGTTGATCAGAAACAGGTCCGGGGGCTCGCCGCCTGCGAACGACGTGGACAGGCGCGCAATCAGGTCGTTCCGATCGCTCGCCTCGACGAGCGTCACGGTGATGTCCGGCTCGACCGTCCGAAACTCCTTCACGACGCTGCGAAACGCCTGGAGCTCTGCGGGCTCCCCGAAGACGAGGAACCTGATCTCGCCGGACTGGCCTTCGCCCGAGCACGCTGTCGCGACTAGGACAAGTAGCAAGGCTGCAACGGTCGCTAGCCACCTCCTCGCGCGCTCGGCCCGTTGTGAAGCGCTGCGCTTGCGAAGATGCAACGTCATGCGTCTTGCGCCAAGCGGCCTGGCAGGGGCCGCCGTTCTACTCGCTCTCGTCTCCGCGTGCGGCGGTGGCGGGGAGGCATCGGACACCGCGACGGTCGAGCCCGCACGAGTCCTGCCTGCGTGTGCGAAGCCTCGCGCGGCAGCTTCTCCGCCGCCCGAGCTCCCGGTCCAGTTTCCGCTACCTCCGGGCACCGTCATCAGCTCCGTGGACAGTCCGCACCCGAGCCAGCTCATAGTCGCAGGCGCGATTCCCGCCGACCTCCAGGATGCAGCGTCCTTCTTCACCAGGACGCTTCCCGAGCACGGCTACCAGGTCGGTGTCGGCGACGCAGAGGGGTCCGAGTCCGAGGCGCCGTTCACGGGCAACGGCTACCGCGGTAAGTGGAGGGTGAACGAGATCCCGGATTGTCCTGCGCTCAAGCTGACGCTCGTCCTCATCGAGCAGGCGTAGGTCGTCCGCAGCGTTCATCGCCAGCTCCCGGCGGGGTGCTCCTGGAAGAAGAAGCGTTGGACGTAGACGAACGCGACGACAACGGGCGCGGTGGCGGCCACTGCGCCGGCGAGCAGCAGGGGGAAGTCCTGACGGTCGAGCTGGGCGAGGAACTTCAGACCGAGTGGCAGGGTGTACAGATCCTCGTCGAACAGGTAGATCAGAGGATCGAGGAAGTTGCCCCAGGTGAAGACTCCGGCGAGGACGGCGACGGCGACCGTTACCGGCCGGACGAGTGGCATCGCGATGCGCCACCAAACCGTGACCGGCGAGAGGCCCTCGAGGCGGCAGGCCTCGAAGATCTCCACCGGGATGCGCCGGAAGCCCCAGTAGAAGAGGAGGACGTAGAACGGGGACATCCCGATGAGCGCGGGCGCGATCAGCGGGACGTAGGTGTTGGTCAGGCCGAGCCACGAGAAGATCGCGAAGCGTGGGACGAGGAGGGCAGTCACCGGAACCATGAGCGAGACGAGCGAGAGTGCGACCAGCCAGCCGGTCGCTTTCCGCGGCAGACGCGCCATGGCAAACCCCGCCCACGAGGCGACGACGAGGGTCAAGGGCACGGCGATCGCAACGACGAGAAGTGAGTTGAGCAGGTAGCGGCCGAGGTCGATGAGCTCGAAGGCGCGCTGGTAGTTGTCGAGAGTCGCCTCGTTCGGCACGAGCTCGGGCGTACGGGGTGGGGGCAGACCGGCCCTCCTGAGGGACCCGGACACCATGAAGACGAGCGGCAACAGCAAGGTCGCTGAGATGAGAAGAGCAGGAAGATGGCGCCAGCGGCCGCGCTCTTCATGCGGCTTATCGGCTCGGCGCGTGCGGAGAGACCGCATGGACCGGTGAAGGTAACCGATTGTCCGGCACGACCGAGCACAGGCGGCTCCTCCATCATGGAAGCGTGCGCACTGTCCTGATCGCGAATCCGTGGGCGACGAGGGTGGACGAGCAGAGGTTGATCAGGGTGCGCGCAGCGCTCCCCGAAGGGACCGAGTTACGTCTGACATCCGTGCGCGGTGAGGCGGCGGACTTCGCGCGGGAGTGTGCTGCCGGTCGGTTCGACGCGCTCTACGTCTTCGGCGGCGACGGGACGTATAACGAGGTCCTGAACGGGATCGACCGAACGACGCCGGTCGGCCTGATCCCCGGTGGAGGGACGAGCGTACTCCCGCGCGCGCTCGGCCTCCCGCGAGAGCCGGTCGCAGCGGCGCGTCATCTGTCCAGCGTCGCGCAGCCGCGCCGGATCGCGCTCGGGCGCGTGAACGGGCACCGTTTCGCCTTCGCTTGCGGAATCGGGCTCGATGCCGAGGTCGTGCGCGCGGTGGACGCGCTCGGCCGCAGGGCGGACGGGCGCAGGCCGGGCAACCTGGCCTTCGCCTGGACGGGCGTGCGTACGCTCGCGCATCACCGGTACCGGCTCGAGCCTGCGCTGGAGGTTACGGGGCACGGGAGGGCCGCATTCGCCGTGGTCTCGAACGGGCCGGCGTACAGCTACGCGGGCAGGGTTCCGCTTCAGCCCGCGCCGGAGGCGAGGTTCGAGAGCGGACTCGATCTTGTCGCGCCGACGCAGATGCGAGCGCGGGACATCCCGCGGTTCGCACGCTACGCGGTCGGCTGGGGCGACCGGACGAAGGCGCGCGATCTCCTGTACATCCACGATGCCAACAGGCTCGAGATCGTCTGTGATCGACCGTTGCCGTTGCAGGTGGACGGCGAAGATCTCGGTGACATCGAGCACGCCGTGCTCGAGGCCGAGCGCGACGCCGTGACCGTCCTCGTCTGATTCCTGAATACACTGCGACGGCGATGAGCCAGGTGCTGCCGGCGGAGGGAGGCTTGCGCCGCGTCATCGGCGACGGCGACGCGCTCCCCGACGGCGAGGTCGAGGGGCTGGAGCCGGAGGCTCTACTTGCGCTCTACCGCAATCTCGTACTTCTCCGCACGTACGACGAGCGCTCGGTCGTGTATCACCGCCAGGGCCGGATCGGGACCTACGCGATCTTCTGGAACCACGAGGCGATGCAGGTGGGATCCGCGTTCGCGCTCGAGGCGCGCGATTGGATCTTCCCGAGCTACCGAGAGTCGGCGATCGGGCTGCTTCGAGGCATGCCGGCCTCCACCGTGCTCTCGTGGTGGCGCGGCCATCCGGCGGGCTGGTGGAATCCCGCCGAGCTCAACGTCGCGTCCATCTGCGTCCCTATCGCGACGCACGTACCGCATGCCGTAGGGCTTGCGTGGGGGGCTCGGCTCAAGGGTGAGGATCGCGTGGCGCTCGCGTACTTCGGAGACGGCGCCACGTCGGAGGGCGCGTTTCACGAGGGCGCGACGTTTGCTGGAGTGCTGAAAGCGCCCGCCATCCTCTTCTGCAACAACAACCAGTGGGCGATCTCCACCCCGCTCGAGGCTCAGACCGCGGCGCCCACGCTCGCCGACAAGGCGATCGGATACGGGATGCCGGGGATCCGGGTCGACGGCGGCGACGTCCTTGCGGTGTTCGAGGCGACCCGCGAGGCGGTGACGCGCGCACGCGGGGGCGAAGGCCCCACGTTCATCGAAGCCGTGACCTACCGTGCCGCGCCCCACGCGACAGCCGACGACCCGTCGATCTACATTGATCCGGAGCGCGTCCGAGAGGAAATGGAGAACGAGTGCGTCGGACGCTTCGAGCGCTACCTGCTCCGCGCGGGAGTCCTCACCGACACGCGTGCGGACGAGATCAAGCAGGAGGCGCTCGAGCTCATGCGGACAGGCATCGCGGAGGCGGAGGGCGAGCCGCCCGCGGACCCTGGGCTCGTCTTCGAGCACGCGTATGCGAATCCCCCACCGGTGCTCGCTGACGACCTCGCCGAGCTCAGGAGAGTTCTGGGTGAATGAGCGCTTTCTGGTGGAGGCGGTCAACGACGCGCTCCACGTCGAGCTCGAGCGGGATCCGACGGTGCTCGTCCTCGGCGAGGACGTCGGGCGTCTCGGCGGAGTCTTCCGGGCGACAGCGGGTCTCCAGGAGCGGTTCGGCGCAGACCGCTGTGTGGACACGCCGCTCGCGGAGGCGGGAATCCTCGGCACCGCGGTCGGGCTCTGCATGGCCGGCTGGCGTCCGGTGTGCGAGATGCAGTACGACGCGTTCAGCTACCCCGCGCTCGACCAGCTGATCAACCATGTGGGGAGGTACCGGTGGCGCACTCGCGGGAAGATGTCGTTCCCACTGGTCATTCGGATGCCCTACGGGGGCGGAGTGCGCGCGCCGGAGCTGCACGACGACTCCCCGGAGACGTATTACGTGCACACCCCCGGAGTGAAGGTCGCGATCCCGTCGACGCCGGCTGACGCGAAGGGGCTGCTCGCTGCCGCGATCCGCGACCCCGACCCCGTCGTGATCTTCGAGCCGAAGCTGATCTACCGCACAGCGCGGGGAGACGTTCCCGAAGGCGAGTACGTCGTGCCACTCGGCGAAGCCCGCATCGCCCGTGAAGGTTCGGATGTCACGTTGGTCGCCTATGGGGCGATGGTGCCGCTCGCCGAGCGCGCTGCCGACGCGCTCGAGGGCGAGGCGTCGTGCGAGGTGCTCGACCTGCGGAGCCTGAAGCCGCTCGACGAGGATGCGCTCCTTGCTTCAGTCGGCAAGACGGGCCGAGCCGTGCTGGTGCAGGAGGCGCCGCGGGTGTGCGGGTACGCCGCCGAGGTCGCAGCCGTCCTCGCCGAGAAGGCGATCTTCGACCTCCGCGGGCCGGTGCTGCGAGTGACCGGCTACGACGTGCCGTATCCCTACTGGCAGATCGAAGACGCGTACATGCCGTCGGTCGAGCGCGTCCGAGACGCCGTCCGACGGGTGCTGGCCGCGTAGCGTTCAGTGGCAGAGCGGCTGCGCCTCTTGTTGGAGCGAGGGGAGCGCGGATACCCGGCGCCGTTGCCATCTACAACGACGAGCGGACGCTCCAGCTCGGCTATGTCCCTGTCGCAGTCGCTCCCGAGCTCGCCCGCGACGAGCAAGCGGTGTCGCTCTGGCGCGTCGAGGGCGGCCTGCGTGTGTTGATCGCCCCCGGAGCTGCCTGGATCGGAGCCCCCGCTAGGCTCGGCGGAGTGAGGATGCGAACGGCTTCGTGAACGACCCGCCCTACCGGATCGTCTCCGAGCGGCTCGTAATTCGCTGCTGGGAGCCACGGGACGCGCCGCGGCTGAAGGAGGCGATCGACTCGAGCCTCGAGCAACTGCGGCCGTGGATGCCGTGGGCGCGCGCGGAGCCGCAGGCGCTCTCCGAGAAGATCACGCTGCTTCGCAGGTTCCGTGGCCAGTTCGACCTCGGAACGGACTTCGTCATGGCGATCTTCGACTCGGACGAGCGCGATGTCGTCGGCGGCACCGGGTTGCACAAGCGCCGCGGCGCGGATGCGCTCGAGATCGGCTACTGGATCAGGTCGAGCCACGTCGGCAGAGGTCTTGCGACCGAGTCGAGCGCCGCGCTAACGCGGGTCGCTTTCGAGCACTGCGACGTCGACCGGGTCGAGATTCGCATCGACCCGGCGAACGAGGCGAGCCTGCCGATCCCTCGCAAGCTCGGCTTCGTCGAGGAGGGGATGTTGCGGAGACGGCTCCCGCCCGACGAGGACGGTGTGCCGCGAGACGTGATCGTGTTCAGCCTGTTCCGGGACGGGTATGCAGGTTCGCCGGTCTCGTCGACGCCTGTGCAGGCGTTCGACGCCGGCGGCGAGCCCGTGCTGTGAGGGACGCCTGGCTCGTGTATCTCGCGCTCGGAGGGGTTCTCCTGCTCGCCTGCGGTGCGCTGGCGGGAGCGTGGGCTCGGGAACGGCTCGGGTCGGCTGCGATCGTGCTCTTCGCCGCCGCCGTCTGCATATGGGTGCTGGATTTTGCCGCGATCTCGACGGGTTACCGCGATGCCGACGGCTTCTTCGACTGTGGCGAGGTCTGCACCGGGGTGCATTTCTCGACCGCCGTCGGCTTCCTCGCGCCGCCCCTCCTGATTGCGATGGCTGCCCTCGCGGCGCTGGTCAGGTTGTTTCAGCGCCGACGCACGCGCCTCGCGCGATAGACGAGAATCGCGCGAGCATGGCGAATGCGTTCAAGCTGCCTGATCTCGGGGAGGGCCTGACCGAGGGCGAAGTTGCTCGCTGGCTGGTGACCGAGGGGCAAGCCCTGGACGAGGATGACCCCCTCGTCGAAATCCAGACGGACAAGGCGACGGTCGAGATTCCGTCTCCTTATGCCGGAACAGTGCTGAAGATCTTTGTCCCCGAGGGGGCGATCGCCCCCGTCGGAGCCGTGCTGGTCGTGATCGGGGAGCCCGGCGAGTCGACAGAGGAAGCCTCGGCCGAGCCAAGTTACAAGTTGTTACAAGGGAATCGATCGGCACTGGTTTCGGAGTCCCCGCGGGTTCAAGCCACTCCCCTGGTGCGGAAGATCGCCGCGGAGCTCGGGGTCGAGCTCGGAGCAGTGACCGCGACTGGCGCCGGAGGACGGATCACGGAGGACGACGTGCGCGCGGTTGCCGGAGGAGTGGCCGCGAGCGAAGGTCGCCGAGAGCCGCTGCGCGGTGTCCGCCGCCTCATCGCGGAGCACATGACTCGCGCGCACCGGGAGATCCCTGCGGTCACCTGGGTCGAGGAATGCGATTTCGAGAATGTCGAGCTCGAGTGGTTGCTCGCGACCGTGGTGAAGGCGGTGGCGGAGTCGCTCGTCGAGTTTCCCGAGCTGAACGCCCGGCTCGAGGGGGACGCGATCGTCTATCTCGACCGCTACGACATCGGGGTGGCCGTCCAGACCGAGCAGGGCCTCGTCGTTCCCGTGGTCCGCGGCGCCGACACGAGACAGGTGGACGACCTGGACGCGGAGATCAGGCGGCTCGCCGAAGGTGCGCGCGCCGGAGCCCTCGATTCAGAGCAGGTGCGCGGCTCGACCTTCACCGTGACGAGCGCCGGAAAGCTTGCCGGCCTCTTCCAGACTCCGATCGTGAATCACCCGGAGGTGGCGATCCTCAGCATCGGGCGAATCGCATCCAGGCCGGTCGTGCGCGAGGGCGAGGTCGTGGTACGTCGCACAGGGACGATTGCCATCAGCTTCGACCACCGCGTGGTCGACGGCGCCCGGGCGGCGGAGTTCGGGCTTGCCGTGATCGCCCTGCTCGAGGCCGGTTAGGGAACGACCGCGGTGGGCGCGGAGATCGCTTCCCCCCGAGCCCGAGGCGTTGGTGTCTGAAAGAGCTGCGCGAGACGGCGCTGCCTGGATTCCGACCGTCTCTACACTGGCGCGATGGGCCTCTGGTACACGCTCGGGCTGTCGCTCGGCCTCGGGGTCGGATTCGGGGTCATCCTGTCCGGTCTCCTCGGCGTCAATGCGGTGGGGGCCGGCATCGCGGCCGCAATCGGAGCGGCCGTTGGCGCTGCGTTCGGCTTCGTCGTCATCGGGGACGTAGCCGAGACGATCGCAGGCGGAATCGCCGGGCTCGTCGGCGCGCTCTCCGCGGCTGCTGTGGTGCGCGGCGCGCTCCGGCGAGGCGCGACGCGTATGGGGATCGCCGTCTACGTCTCCATGGTGGGGCTCTTTGTCTGCCTGCTGGCGCTGATTCCACTCGTGGGCTACGTCGTGACCGTCGTGCTCCCGTTGCTTGCCGCGCGCATGCGCGGAAAGCAGGCTGCGCGCTACGCAGGGCTTCGAACGCTCGCGAAATGAGCTCGACGGAGCGAACGACGCCGCTCGGCTGGGACGCGACCGAGGCGCGCGCACAGATGGTCGAGCAGCAGCTTCGGCGGCGTGGCAGCTTCGACGAGCGCGTGCTCGAGGCGATGGCGCGGGTGCCGCGAGAGCGTTTCGTCCCGAAGCATCTCCGCCAGTTCGCCTACGAGGATGGCGCACTCCCGATCGGCGACCGACAGACGATCTCACAGCCCTTCATCGTGGCGACGATCTGCCAGCTGCTCGAGCTCTCCGGAGGCGAGCGCGTGCTCGACGTCGGCACCGGCTCGGGTTACCAGGCCGCGGTGCTGGCCGAGCTCGCCGCGGAGGTCGTGACGATCGAACGAGCTCCCGGGCTCGCCAGGTCGGCCCGAGCGGCGCTCCTGCAGTCTGGATACGGAGAGGTGGAGGTGCTCGTCGGCGACGGCTCGCTCGGTGTTCCGGAGCGGGCGCCCTTCGCCGGAATCGCAGTCGCGGCCGCGGCTCCGGTCGTCCCGCCCGCTCTGTACGGCCAGCTCGCCGAAGGCGGTCGGTTGGTCGTGCCCCGAGGAGGACGAGGGGGGCAGCAGCTCGTAGTCGTCGAGCGAACCGCGGCAGGGCCACGAGAGCGAGCGAGCTTGCCATGCCGGTTCGTCCCGCTTGTAGGCGCCGAAGGGTTCGGGGACTCCTAACCCAATGGGGGGTCGACGTGACCGCACGCCTGGCTACGCTGCGACAGCTGTGGAGACCTCGCCTGCGGACGTGGGGATCGGGCTTCGGCGCGCCCGGGTGCGCGCGGCCCTCGGTCGTCGGCATAACTGGGAACAGCTCGTCAAGTTCTGCTTCGTCGGCGCCACGGGGTACCTCGTCAATCTCTGGGTGTTCTCGCTGCTCGTGCTCGTCCTCGGCGTGCACTACATCCCCGCTGCGGTCGGCTCATTCCTCGTGGCGGTGACGAACAACTACGTCTGGAATCGCCTGTGGACGTTTCGGGACCACCGTGGCAGCGTCGCGTATCAGGGGATGCGCTTCCTCGTAGTCTCGACCCTCGCTCTCGTTGCGAACCTCGTCGTTCTTTACATGCTCGTCGAGATCGGTTTGCCCGAGATCGTCGCTCAGGCGATCGCGATCGTGCTCGTCACGCCGATCAACTTCGTCGGCAATAAGCTCTGGTCGTTCGGGCCAACTCGCAACAGCTGAGACTCACGCTCGCCTCGGCCGCGGCTTTCGTGGCCGCCGGCATCCTTGTGGCTCCGGCCGTGGCTGCGCCCGGCCAGGACACGGCGCGACTGACGGAGGAGAGGGCGATCGAGGTCGGGCTCGCTCATCCGCGGGTGTCGTCCTGGCTCGAGCGCTATCCGCCGGATCCGACAACCTCGGCGACCTTCCGCTCCGAGACGAGAACCTGGCTCGTGAAAGCGTGGTCGGGCGAGGCCGGGCAAATCGCACAGGTCATCGTCCAGGACACCACAGAGACCGTCGGCGAGGTGCGGACGGGCCCGCAGGTCGCGTGGGGGATGGCGCGAGGGCGCGAGGGATCGTTCGGCGGGAAGACACTCCTGAAGCCGTACGTTTGGCTCGCGTTCTGCCTCGTGTTCCTCCTTGGGCTCGCCGACCTACGCCGGCCGGTCGCGCTGCGCAATCTCGATCTGCTCGTCCTGCTCTCGTTCTCGGTCTCGCTCGCGTTCTTCAATCGCGGCCAGATCTTCGCGAGCGTCCCGCTCGTCTATCCGGTGCTCGGTTATCTGCTCGTCCGGAGCGTGTGGGTGGGCGTGCGCAAGCGCGAGGGCGGGCTCTCGCCTGCCTGGCCGACGTGGGTCTTCGCGGCAGCCGCGATCTTTCTGCTCGGGTTCCGCGTTGGCCTCAACGTGGAGACGCCCCGCGGGGTGATCGACGTCGGGCTCGCCGGGGTCGTCGGCGCGAGCCGAATCCTGGACGGCGAGGCGCCCTACGGGAACATGCCGCAGAGGGGTGACCGCAAGGAGTGCGGACCCGCAGACGCGGACGGCGATGTCCGCCTGCGCATCCAGACCAACGGGCGCTGCGAGGCGGCGATCGAGCGAGGGGACACGTACGGCCCGGTTGCGTACGCCGCATACGTTCCGGCAACGCTCTTCTTCGAGTGGAGCGGGAAGTGGGACTCGCTGCCGGGAGCGCACACGACATCGATCCTGTTCGACCTCTTGACAATTGTCGGACTGATACTCGTCGGCTTCCGCTTCGGGGGAGTGCGACTCGCGGCTGTGCTCGCGTTCGCGTGGTCTGCGCACCCGTTCACGGCGTACGTCCTGAATGCGAACACGAACGACACGATCATGCCCGCGTTCCTCGTGTTCGGATTCTGGCTCGCGTCCTCGTCGTGGGCGCGCGGCACAGCGGTGGCTCTCGCCGGGTGGACGAAGTTCGGAGGGCTGCTCGTGGCGCCACTATGGGCGAGCTATCCGAGATTCGACCTCGGGCGCGTCGCTCGCTTCGCCGCCGCATTTGCTCTCGCGACCCTCGTCTCGTTCGTGATCCTGCTGCTCGAGCCGGATCTCTGGGAGGCCATCCGCACGTTCTGGGAGCGGACGGTCGGCTTCCAGGCGGGACGCGACTCTCCGTTTTCGCTGTGGGGCTGGGGCCAGTATCACGCCGAGGGGATTCCCGACCTCGGATTCCTGCAGCCGGCGCTTGTCGTCTTCGCAGTGGTCATTGCGGTCGCGGCCGCGTTCGTGCCTCGGGAGAAGGGGCCGATCGAGCTCGCAGCGCTGACGGCCGCGATCCTCGTTGCGTTCCAGCTAACGCTAACCCACTGGTTCTACCTCTATCTCCCCTGGTTCCTCCCCTTCGTGCTGCTCTGGCTCCTGCTTCCGCGCGTGTCGGAGGATCAGGGAAACGCGACGCGTACCGCCTCGATCGCAGACGCCTTGCCCGACTCCGAGTCGCAGTCGATCACCGCGCCCTCGATCCGCACGTCGCCCTGAGCGGTCTCGAAGCGCACAGGCATCCCCGTGCGCATCCGCCGTATCGCCAGCTCGGCCTCGACTCCGATCACCGAGTCGTGTGGCCCGGTCATCCCCGCATCGGTGATGAACGCGGTGCCATTGGCGAGGACGCGGGCGTCCGACGTCTGGACGTGCGTATGAGTCCCCACAACGGCCGTCACTCGGCCGTCGAGCCAGCGAGCCATCGCGACCTTCTCGCTCGTCGCCTCGGCGTGGACGTCCACGAGGACGAGCGGTGTCTCGTGGACTGCCTGGTCGACGAGATCGTCGACGACCTCGAACATCGAGGTAGCCGGACCGAGGAAGAGCGACCCGAGGACGTTGATGACTGCAAGCCGCGCGCCGTTGCGTGTGGGAACGACCGTCAGGCCTCGGCCGGGTGTGTTTCTCGAGGCGTTCGCAGGGCGGATGAGCCGGTCGGACCCCTCGATGTATGGGCCGATCTCCGAGCGCCGGAACGCATGATTCCCAAGCGTGATCGCGTCGGCGCCCGCGGCAAGCAGGCGGTCGGCGAGGCGCGGCGTGATCCCGATCCCGTCAGCGGCGTTCTCTCCGTTCACGACGCAGACGTCGATCTCCAGGTCGGCGCGCAGCGTCGGCAGGAGCGCCTCGACCGCGCTCCGGCCCGGCGTGCCCACCACGTCGGCGATGAAGAGGATGCGCAGGGCGGGGAGACTAAAGACTTAAGGGCCTGTCCGGGAAGTGATCACGGAGGATGGCGCGTGAGACGTGCCGCGAGACAAGGACGCAGGGAGCGCCGATATGCAGGCATATTGGCGCGACCGAGGACGCTGCATCGTGGTGCGTCGCACGTGCCAGGCGCTCTGAGCCACTTTCCGGACAGGCCCTTAAGGGACGCCGAGCGTCGCCGACAGATACACCTGGATGGCGACGTTGTTGCCGCCGTCGGCGGCGAAGCGCTCGAGCGCCTGACGCTCGAGCCGGCTGATGTCCGCGACCCGACCGAGCTTGGAGGATCCCGCAGCCACATTCGCGCCTACCGTCAGCCCTCTGTCAGGCTGGACGTTCTGGAGCGCGAGGACGAGCGAGGGCGCCGAGGTGGGTCGGAGCTCGATCTCTGCGCCGATCTTCCGGCCCGAGACGAGCTGGCTGCGGATGGCGACGACGGTTCCGTCGACGGGCGAGTAGACATCGGTTCCCGCGACGGCCCCGACGTCCAGCGTCCGCAGAGCTCCGCTCTCGAGCTGGTACCAGGCGAGTCCCTCTCGCGAGTAACCGGTGATCCTCCGCCACAAGCGTGCCAGCAAGCCCTCATTCGCCTGCGGACCCACCGGCTGGAGCACAAGCGCGCCTTCGTCGGAGCCGTGGAAGCCCACTGCCGTGACGCCTCCCTGCGCGATAGGAGACTGCACTCGCAGGTTGCCCACGGTCGCGAGCACCTGTGGCTCGGGAGGAGCAGAGGTAACGGGGAGCGGCGCGATCGCGGGAGCACCGGTGGATCTCGAGACGCCGCTGTCGTCGAACGCCGTCAGAAGGAGCGTTGCGACGGCGACGACGCCGACCACCATGGCGATCGCGAACCAGCGCGCTCGCGCCTGGGCACGCCGCCGGTTGGCACGCAGCCTGGCCGCATGCCGTGAGCGCGGAGTCGCCATTTGGAGGACCGTAGCAAGGTCGTAGGCGATTTCGTACCTCGCCATGACGCACGCTTCGGTGACCGAGCAACAAACGAGCGCAGGAGACTTCGCAGCACGGCGGATACGATCTGGTGATGGGCGACCCCGGCCCGACGATCCAGATCCCGCGATGGATCCAGCTCGTTGGGCTGCCCGTGCTTTTGGTGCTTGCGTTTCTCCTGGCGAGCACGCTCGGCCATGTCCTCTTCCTCTTCCTGACCGCCTCGGTGATCGCCTTCATGCTGAATCCGCTTGTACGCGATCTGACGCGGCTCAGGTTTCCGCGTGCCGTCTCGGTGATGGTCGTCTACGCGATCTTCTCCGCGACGGTCGTCGCGCTCCTGTTCGCCATCGGGGTCGTCGCATTCGACCAGGCGCGAAGCGGGGCCGAACGCATGGACGCCTATGTCAGCGACATCGATCCGGGCACCGGCCAGACCGCGGCAGAGAAGGACATCGACGGGCTCCAGGCCTGGCTCGACGACAATGGCCTCGAGGGGATCCAGGTCCGCGAGCAAGTCACCGAGTGGATCGACTCGCTCGGATCGGGCGAGATCTCGGGGTATGTCCAGGACGGAATCGAGTTCGCGCAGGGCGCGGCGCTCTCGGTCGTGCTCTTGCTCTTCTCGGCGATTCTGATCGTCGTCATCTCGATCTACATGCTGCTCGACATGCCTCGGCTGGAACGGTCGATCGACGCGCGCTTTCCGCCCCAGGGGGGTCCACCCCTTACCCAGCAGATCGAGTCCGCGCTCTGGGGCTACGTCAAGGGCCAGGCGATCCTCTCGACCGTCATCGGCACGAGCGCCGGGTTGGGTATGTGGGTGCTCGGCAGAACAGGTCTGGTCGAGGGCGCGGAGGAGTACGCGTTGCTGTTCGGGCTCTGGACGGCGTTCATCGAGGTCATCCCGTACATCGGCCCCTGGCTTTCGGCGGTGCCGCCCGTGATCTACGCGCTCTTCGTCGATCCGGTCGGGGTCGTCTGGGTGGGGTTGCTCTTCCTCTTCATCTACCAGGTGGAGGGCCACATCGTCGTGCCGAACGTGATGGCGAGTGCGCTTCGGCTGCACCCGCTGCTCGTGATCTTCGGGCTGCTCGCCGGCGGCGAGCTGTACGGGATCGCCGGCGTCCTGATGGCGCTCCCGACGATGGCCGGGCTGAGGGCGGTGTGGGGGTTCTTCCGGCCACGTGTCCGCCTCCAGCCCTGGGACGATGGGGGGTCCGATGTTCCCGTGGAGGTGGAGCTCGAGCCTCCGCGAGTAGAGCCATCGCGCGCGGCGAGCCGCTCCGGATAGCGTCTCGACGCATGTGGAACGCGATTGCCACGGGCGCCTCTCGGGAGAGCCCGCTCTGGGCTGAGGCTTTGCTTCCGGTCGCGAAGCGGCATCCCCAGCCTGTCTTCTCAGCGTTCGTCTCGACGGAGCTCGCCCTGGGGGTGGAGACGATCTACGAGGGATATCTGCTCCATTACGGACGTTCTCGGCTCTTTGCTTCGCCCGACACCGACACCGCGCTCCTCCTCGGCGACTACCTCTACGCGCAGGGCCTCGTCCACGTCGCGGCGACGGGCAACGTGGCAGCTGTCGCGGATCTCGCCGAGCTCATCTCTTTGTGTGCGCAAGCGCGAGCGGAGGGACGAAACGGCGACGGGGCCGCGTGGGCTGCGACGGCGGCTCGTCTGGGCGCTGGCAGCCTCCACGCGGCTCGGGACGCGCTCAGGCTGGAGGCGGACCCGAGCTCTCTAGACGTGGCTGCTCGTGAGTCTGTCGGGGCGGAGCGAGTCGAGCAGGCACTCGCCGCGCACGCGCTCCTCGTCGGCTAGAGTCGCGCGCGATGAGCGGTCTCTTCGCTCCCTTGCTGGCCGATGCCGCCGACGAGGGCAAGAACATCATCGTCTCGATGCTCGTCGTCGGGCTCGTCTTCCTCGCCGTGATCTTCCTCGGCGACGTGAACGGCTGGCTCGCCCGCCGGCGTCACCGCCGCCACTCCTAGCGAACCTCTTCGGCTCGTTGCCTCCGGCGGCCGTGCAACGGATGATTGCGGTGTGCGGCCGGAACTTCCCAGTGGCAGCGTCACGTTCTTGTTCACCGACGTCGAAGGTTCGACGAGGCTGCTGCACGGGCTCGGGGCTGAGAGGTACGCGAAGGCGCTTGCTGAGCATCGCCGCGTTATCCGGGCTGCGTGCTCGCGCTACGACGGCGTCGAGGTCGATACACAGGGCGATGCCTTCTTCTTCGCCTTCGCGACCGCACCCGCTGCGCTCGCTGCAGCTGCTGAGTCGACCGAAGTGCTCGCGTCTGGCCTGATCCAGGTCCGGATCGGTCTCCATACCGGGACACCTCTCCTTACAGACGAGGGCTACGTCGGGGACGACGTCCATTTCGGAGCTCGGGTCGCTGCGTCCGCGCACGGTGGCCAGATCGTGCTCTCAAAGGCGACGCAGGAGCTTTTGGACGAGCGCTTCCCGCTTATCGACCTCGGTGAGCATCGCCTCAAGGACATCGCGCAAGCCGTCTCCATCTTTCAGCTCGGGGACGGCTCCTTCCCCCCGCTGAAAACGATCTCGAACACGAACCTGCCGCGTCCTGCGAGCTCGTTCGTCGGCCGGGAAAGCGAGCTCGCAGAGGTGCTTGCTCGCGTCGAGGCCGGCGCCCGTCTCGTCTCACTCACCGGACCAGGCGGGTCGGGGAAGACGCGGCTCGCGCTCGAGGCCGCCGCGTCACTCGTCTCCGAGTACAAGGCTGGCGTCTTCTGGGTCGGCCTCGCGGCGCTTCGCGATCCAGCCCTCGTTACCGAGACGATCTCGCAGACCCTCGGCGCCAAGGACGGTCTCGCCGAGCACGTCGGCGAGCGGGAGATGTTTCTCCTCCTCGACAACCTGGAGCAGGTGATCGAGGCAGCGTCCGAGCTCTCCTCGCTGCTCAAGAGCTGTCCCAATCTCACGCTGCTCGTCACCTCCCGCGAGCTCCTACGCGTGCAGGGCGAGGTCGAGTACCCGGTGCCACCGCTTGCCGAGCCCGAGGCCGTCGCCCTTTTCTGCGAGCGTGCGCAGGTCAAGCCGAGCGAGGAGATCGCCGAGCTCTGCGCCCGGCTCGATTCACTCCCGCTCGCAGTCGAGCTCGCTGCCGCACGCGCGAAGGCGCTCTCCCCGGCCCAGATCCTCGCCCGCCTCTCCTCTCGCCTAGACCTGCTCAAGGGCGGCCGCGACGCCGATCCCCGCCAGCTGACGCTGAGGGCGACGATCGAGTGGAGCTACGACCTCCTATCGGAAGGGGAGCAGCGCCTCTTCGCCCGTCTCTCCGTCTTCTTGCGCGGCTGCACGCTCGAGGCCGCCGAGGAGGTCGCCGGCGCTGACCTCGACACCCTGCAGTCGCTCGTCGAGAAGAGCCTCCTGCGCTTCACGAACGAGCGCTACTGGATGCTCGAGACGATCCGGGAGTACGCAGCCGAGCGGCTTGAGGAGTCCGGCCAGATGGAGGCGCTTCGGCGACGGCACGCTGAGTTCGTTCTGGAGCTCGCGGTCTCGGCGAATCTCGGCGCGGACGCCGGGGGCGAGCAGCGCCACGATCTGATCATCCCGGAGCAGGACAACGTGCGCGCCGCTCTCAGCTGGGCGCGTGACACGGAGAGGATCGAGTTCGGGCTCGGGCTCGCCGCCGCGCTCGAGAACTTCTGGATCACGAGCGACCCCCGCGAAGGTATGCGCTGGTTCGACTCGTTGCTCGGAGTGGGAGTCGAAGTGTCGCCCAGGCTCCGACTACGGGCGCTCCTTGCATTTGCTAGCTCGAGCTACATCGTGGACGAAGAGCAGGCGACGCGGCAGCACCGAGAAGCGCTCGCCCTGGCCCAGGAGCAAGGCGACGCCGGTGCCGCTGCGACGATTCTTCACCGCTTTGCGAATACTGCGTATGAGCACGGCGATCTCGAGGAGGCGCGGCGCCTCGTCTGTGAGAGCCGGGAACTGAACCGCAACGCGGGCAGTCGAAAGCTCGAGGCTCAAAACCTGTCAGTGCTCGGTCTGATCGCTCGTCGGGCGGGCGACCCGAGCTTGCACGCGAACTCCTGAACGAGAGCCTCGCAGTCTCTCGTGAGACGGGGTTCGTGTGGTGGGAGGCCGACACGCTGGGAGAGCTCGCTCTCCTCGAATGGGAGGCAGGTCGGCCGGCTGAGGCAGAGACGCATGGCCGCGAAGCGCTCGAATGTTTCCACCGAATTCGCGACCGCCGGGGGATGGTCGCCTCATTGGCGGTGCTGGCGCGTGTCGCGCACAGTTGTGAGCGGCCCAGACGGGCGGGAGTGCTTTGGGGCGCAGTAGAGGCGGAAGAGGCACGTTCACCGATTGCGTGGGCGCTCGACCGAGGTGGTTGGGAGGCCGGCCTCGCTGCGGACGCGCCTGCCCCGTTCGAGCAGGGGCGCGCGGCGGGCGGCGCGCTAAAGCTCGACGAGGCGGTGGACTACGCGCTCGCCTCCATAGACTGATCCGCCGTGGCGCTCCCCCGAGACCTGCGTGCGTGGATCGCGCTCCTCGAGCGCGAGGGCGAGCTTCGCCGCGTCTCGGCGGAGGTCGACCCCGACCTCGAGATCACCGAGATCGTCGACCGCATCGTCAAGTCGGGCGGGCCGGCCCTGCTGTTCGAGAATCCGAAGGGCTCGAAGCACCCCCTGCTGATCAACCAGTTCGGCACCGAGCGGCGCATGTGCCTCGCTCTCGGGGTCGAGAGCCTCGACGACGCAGCTGCCAAGCTCGGCGTCGTGCTCGACATGCAACCGCCGCAAGGGATCGTGGAGAAGGTGAAGGGTCTGCTCAAGCTCAAGTCGGTTGCGGATTCCCTTCCGAAGACCGTGTCGAAGGGCGCCTGCCAGGAGATCGTCCTCCGGGGCGACGACATCGACCTCGGGCTGCTCCCGATCCAGCGCTGCTGGCCCGGCGATCCCGCGCCGTTCATCACGCTCCCCGCCGTCATCACGAAGGACCCGAACACCGGAGTGCGCAACGTCGGCATGTACCGGATGCAGGTGATCGACCCCGCCTCGACCTTCATGCACTGGCAGCTGCACAAGGACGGACGCGCCGACCTGCTCGCGGCGGAGGACGGGCGCATACCCGTGGCGGTCGCGATCGGGCTCGATCCTGTGACGGCCTACTCCGCGAGCGCCCCGCTCCCCCACCATCTCGACGAGCTCATGCTCGCAGGCTTCCTGCGCGGCGAGCCGGTCGAGCTCGTGCGCTGCAAGACGATCGACCTGGAGGTGCCCGCGAACTCCGAGATCGTGCTCGAGGGGACCGTTTCGAAGGACGACGTCGGCGTCGAAGGCCCCTTCGGCGACCACACGGGCTATTACTCGCACGCCGAGGAGTTCCCGATCTTCAGGATCTCGGCGATGACGATGCGACGGAGTGCGATCTACGCCTCGATCGTCGTCGGCAAGCCGCCCGCCGAGGACGCCTGGCTCGGCAAGGCGACCGAGCGGATCTTTCTCCCAGCGGTGCGCATGACCCTGCCGGAGATCGTCGACTACGACCTCCCCGTCGCGGGCGCGTTTCACAACTGCGTGATCGTCTCGATCCGGAAGGTGTTCCCGGGCCACGCCCAGAAGGTGATGCACGCGCTCTGGGGGCTCGGGATGCTGTCGCTCACGAAGTCGATCGTCGTCGTGGACGAGCACGTGAACGTGCACGATTACGCCGACGTCTTCTTCCGCGTAACCGCGAACGTCGACCCGAAACGCGACGTCCTGATCAGCGAGGGCCCACTCGACCACTTGGATCACGCGCCCGGGCGGCAGTTCTACGGCGGGAAGCTCGGGATCGACGCGACGCACAAGCTTCCGGAAGAAGACGCGCGCGTTTGGCCGGAGGAGATCGTGATGTCGGACGACGTCCGAGAGAAGGTCTCCGAGAGGTGGGAGGAGTACGGAATTCGCCTCTCCTGACGCGGCTCGTCCTGACCAGTCAGAATCCCCAACGTTGCGACAGCCGATACGTCGTTGACAGCGGCGACGGCCTAGCGATTGAATCCCGTCCAGGTCGCCTTGAGCACTAACGGTCCAGACACCCCACACGTTCCCGGGCCCAGCCTCTGGCCGATCGGGTTCGCGATCGGGGTCGCTTGCCTCTTGCTCGGCCTCGTCATCAGCTGGGTCGTGGCTGCGATCGGTGCGGTTCTCGCGGTCGCCTTCGGGATCCTGTGGGCGCTCGACGTCACGCGTGACGTGCGCGGCCACGTGCCGGCGATCGCACCCGAGTCGCGCGCTGCTGCGGCATTCGAGCCGGACGCACCCGAGGAGCCTCTCCCCGCGTACACGCGCTCACGCTTTCTGGAGGCGTCGCTGATCGGTCTCTCGGCGGGCATGGGCGCCGTGCTCACGCTCCCGGTCCTCGGCTTCATGGTGCTCCCGTCGTTCACCAACTTGGACGAGGAAGAGATCGACCTCGGCCCGCTCGACAACTTTCCCGAGGGCGAGTACGTGATCGCGACGTACCTGTCGAAGCCTGAGCAGGGTGAGGTCTCGCGTCGGACCGCGTTCGTGCGCAACAACGGGTCCAGCGAAGCGGGAGAGCCCAGCTTCACGATTCTCTACAGCCGCTGTGTCCACCTCGGCTGTCCGGTCCAGCCGAACGGGCCGATCGACGAGGACTCGATCAAGAAGATCAAGAACGTCGAGCTCCGGCCGGTGCTCGCGCAGTCGTTCGGCTGCCCGTGCCACGGCGGCCAGTACAACTCCGAAGGAAATCGCACGGCCGGACCGCCTGTGCGCTCGCTCGACCGCTACAGCTTCTCGATCCGGAACGGCAATCTCATTCTCGGCGAGCTCTACGCGGTCGGCACGGTGTCCGGGACCGGCGCGAACGCGACGATCTCCAGGTACCCGTGGTCGGTGCCGGGAACTCACGTCGACGGGCTCGAGTCGTGGCTCTATCCGATCGTCCCCAGCCAGGTGACCGGCTAGCAATGGCCAGGCGCAAGACCAGGAAGCAGACGATCGTCGACCTGGCGGTCCTCGCGCCGCTCGACTGGGTCGACGAGCGCACCGGCGCCGTCCGCGGAACGAAGTGGTTCCTCCTCCGCAACGTCCCACGGGACATCAGTTGGGCGCAGACTCTCGGGTTCGGCACGCTGATCGCGTTCGCCGTTCAGACGTTGACCGGGGCGATCCTCGCGATGTACTACAAGCCGGCCTCGGAGATCGACCCCACCACCGGCAAGCCGCTCGCCTACGCGTCGATCGAGCACATCACCAACGACCTCACGCTCGGCTGGCTCGTGCGCGGAATGCACCGGTGGGGAGCAAGTGTCTTCGTGATCCTCCTCTTCATGCACATGGGCCGCGTGTTCCTGTTCGGCGCGTACAAGTACCCGCGGGAGCTTCTCTGGATCACCGGCGTCCTGATCCTCGCGATGGGGAT
This sequence comes from Actinomycetota bacterium, assembly GCA_030857225.1. Lineage (GTDB taxonomy): Bacteria > Actinomycetota > Thermoleophilia > Gaiellales > Gaiellaceae > GMQP-bins7. Next base: position 16,350 of record JALZOK010000015.1, on the reverse strand, counting down.
GCTCATGGGCTTCACCGGCTACCTCCTGCCGTGGGATCAAACCGCGTACTGGGCAACCGTCGTCGGCATCAACCTGAACGGCACCGCGCCTTTCGCCGGTCCTTGGCTGTCGCAGTTCCTCGCGGGCGGCGCGGAGATCGGGTCGGACACGCTCGCCAAGTGGTACGCGCTCCACATGCTGCTGATCCCCGGTGCGCTGATCGCGCTCATCGGGATTCACCTCTACCTCGTTGCGCGCCTCGGGATCACCTCACCCCCATGGTCGGACGAAGCTGCGGGGCGCGAGCGGCCCGTGCGCAAGCCGACCGGCGCTCGAGCAGGGCTCGTCCGACCTGGGAGCGGGCGGAAGTAATGGCCAAGGGCATCGGCGAGCAGAACCGCGAGTGGTACGCGCGCTACAAGGACGACGTCAAGAAGGAAGGGAAGGCCTTCTTCCCGCGCGCGATGCTCCACGACACGATCATGGGGATCGTCGTCGTCGGGGTCATCATCGGGCTTGCGGTCATCTGGTTCTACGACGCGGACGGCACCGAGGCAGGCGTGCTCGGACCGCTGTACACGGAGCCGGCCGAGCCGGGGACGACAGACTTCATCCCGCGGCCGGATTGGTATTTCTACTTCCTCTTCTACCTGCTCCGGATCTTCGAGTGGCCCGAGACCGTCGTGATCGCCACCGTGGGCATCCCGACGATCTTGCTCATGCTCCTGCTCGGGCTCCCCTTCTACGACCGCCGTCGCGAACGGCGACCGTCGCGGCGGCCCGTGGCGATGGTGGCCGCGCTGTTGACGGTTCTCTCGATGGGGGTGCTGACCTACAAAGGGGCGACAGCCGAGGAGTCGCTCGGTTCGACGCTGATCGCCGACGGCGTTCCGAGAGAGTGGGCGGAGGAACAGGGCTTCGCAGGCAACGACCAAGCGGAGGCGGGCGCGACGCTCTTCGCCCAGGCCGGCTGCCTGCAATGTCATATCTATCTCGGCTTCGGCGCCGGCGCCTTGGGCGCTCCCGATCTTTCGGAGATCGGGCAGGCCAACGACACCGAGTACTTCGTGCAGTACCTCTCGAACCCCGCCCGCTTCGGGAACACGGTCATGGGCTCGTACTCGTACCTCGGGGAAGAGAACCTGGCGGCGCTGGGGGCGTTCCTCGAGGCGTCGAAGGGCGGAGAGGAACCCGACTCGCGGTAGCGCAAGGTTGCCGCGCGCCCGTTCGAGGGCGCCTGGATACCCTTGATTCGTGCGCGTTTTCCTCGGCGTGACCGGCGCCTCCGGCGCTCCGTACGCCGAGCGCTTGCTGCGCGCGCTCGTCGCTGCCGACTGCGAGGTCGGGCTCTCGGCCTCCCGGTCGGGGATCGAGGTCATCGCCACCGAGCTGTACCGCGATCCCTCGCTCGCGCGCGAGGAGGTGCTCGAGCGCTTCGTCGGTGACGCAGGCCCGCGCGTCACGGTCTACGGGGAGAGTGATTTCAAGAGTCCCTACGCGAGCGGCTCGGCGAGGGTCGACGCCTACGTCATCTGCCCCTGCTCGATGGCAACCGTCGGAACGCTCGCCTCCGGAGCGATGCAGAACCTCATCCATCGCGCTGCCTCGGTCGCGCTCAAGGAGCGCCGCAAGCTGGTGCTCGTTCCGCGCGAGACACCACTCTCGTCGATCCATCTGCGCGGGCTGGCGACCCTCAACGAGGCCGGCGCGGTCATTCTCTTCGCCGCGCCGGGCTTCTACCACGCACCCGAGACGATCGACGACCTCGTGGACTTCCTCGTCGCGCGCTGCCTCGACCAGCTCGGGATCGAGAACGTGCTCGCGAAGCGCTGGGGGGAGCCCTCGTGACCCACGAGAGCGGACGGCTCCCCTCGGACGAGGTGCGCGGGATGTTCGACCGCATCGCGCCGGTCTACGACGTGATGAACCGCGCGATGACCGCAGGGCTCGACGGGCGCTGGCGCCGGCTCGCCGCACGTGAGGTCGTGTGGCCGGGCGACCGGGTGCTCGACGCCTGCTGCGGAACGGGCGACCTCGCGATCGAGTCCGAGCGTCGCGGTGGGAAAGTGGTGGGCCTCGACTTCTCGGAGCGGATGCTCGAGCGCGCACGAGGCAAGTCAGGAACGATCGAGTGGGTTCGGGGCGACGCGCTCGCGTTGCCTTTCACCGACGGGAAGTTCGATGCGGCGACGGTCGGATTCGGAGTCCGCAACCTCGACGACCTCGAAGGCGGGTTGCGTGAGCTTCACCGCGTGCTCCGGCCCGGAGGTAAGGTCGCGGTGCTCGAGATCACGCGGCCGAGCGGCCTCCTGCGCCCGTTCTTCAGGCTGTGGTTCGACGTCCTCGTCCCGTTCGCGGGCAAGGTGCTTCCGGGCGGCAAGGCGTACACCTACCTGCCGGCAAGCGTTCGCCGCTTCCCCGGGCCAGAGGATCTCGCCGCGCTGTTCGTATCCGCAGGCTTCGAGCACGTCCGCTACCGGCTGCTCGGTGGAGGAAGCGTGGCGTTGCACACTGCGACGCGCCCGAAGTGAGCGCCCACGCAGTTCTCCAGGAGGCGAGGCCGTATCTCGACGAGCTGGAGCAGCGGCTCGGGCTCGCGGTCGAGCGGTATCCGGGTCTCGTCGCAACCGTCGGACGAAACGCTGTGGCCTCCGGTGGGAAGCGTCTGCGCCCTCTCCTCGTTCATCTGACGGCGGATGAGCGCGAGCATGCCCTCCGCTGCGGCGTCGCGGTGGAGCTCGCACACGTGGCGACGCTCGTCCACGACGATCTCATCGATGGGGCCGAGCTCAGGCGCGGGCAGTCCTCGGCTTGGCACAAGCACGGCGAGATCGCAGCGAAAGCAGGTGGCGACTACCTGTTCTCTCGCGCCTTTGCGGAGCTGGCAGCTGCGGGCGATCTCGAGGGTGTCGACATCCTTGCGCGCGCCTGCCTCGCGGTCGCGCGCGGAGAGGCGATGCAGCAGCGGCAAGCGCGCGACTCCTCGACGCCGATCGAGGCGTACCTCGAGCGGATCTCCCTCAAGACCGGGAAGCTCTTCGAGGCCTCGTGCCTGCTCGGGTCGCGGGACGCGCGGCTCGGGGAGTTCGGGCTCGCGCTCGGGATCGCGTTTCAGATCGCGGACGACATCCTCGACTGCGTCGGCGACACGATCGAGACCGGGAAGATCCCGGGCGCGGACCTCCGGGAGGGCGTGCCGACGCTGCCGTTGATCCTCGCGGCGCGCGAGGACGATGTCGTACGCCGCGCACTCGAGGGAGGGCCGCTCGAGGGCGCGCTGGTCCGTGTCGCCGCGACGAGCGCGCTCGACCGTTCCAGGGCCATGGCCCTGGAGTACTCTAGGAAGGCGAGGGAGTTCCTTAGGGACGAGCCCGATCTGGAGGCACTCACGCACATCGTCATCGACCGGGAGCGCTGAAGAAGTGGCCGTCGTCGAGCAGAGCATGCTGGAGCCGATCCGCGAGAAGATCGAAGCGGGCCAGCGCCTCGGGTTCGAGGACGGGCTCGCTCTCCTCGAGTCCGACGACCTGCTCGCCCTCGGCGAGCTCGCCGATCTGGCGCGCCGCGTCCGCGGAGGGACGGACGAGGTCTTCTTCGTGCAGAACCTGTACGTGAACCAGACGAACGTCTGTCGCGTGAAGTGCAAGTTCTGCGCCTTCGCCGCGACCCAGAAGCAGGCTCAGGCCTACACCATCACGGCGGACGAGCTCGTCGAGGACGTCCTCCACCAGCGGGAGGCCACGGGATTCACCGAGATCCACATGGTGAACGGCGAGAACCCGCACGTCGACTTCGAGTTCTACCGAGGCACGATCGAGTCACTGCACGAGGCGCTTCCCGACGTGCACCTCAAGTGCTACACGGCGTCCGAGATCCACCACATGACGACGTTGTCCGGGCTCACGCACGAGGACGTCCTCCGTGAGCTCAAAGATGCGGGGCTGGGATCGCTTCCCGGAGGGGGCGCGGAAGTCTTCGCCGACCGCGTTCGCCGCCTGGTGGCTCCGGGCAAGGAGCACCCGGACATCTGGTTCCACGTCCACGACACCGCGCACAAGCTCGGCATCCCGACCCACTGCACGATGCTCTATGGGCACGTCGAGACCTACGAGGAGCGCGTGGATCACCTCCTCCGGCTCCGGGACCAGCAGGACAGGACGGGCGGCTTCCTCGCCTTCATCCCTCTCGCCTTCCACCCTGAGAACACGGTCTTCGAGCGCCGCGGCTGGCGGCACACGACGGGCTCGGACGACCTGAAGATGCTCGCGTTCTCGCGCCTGATGCTCGACAACGTCCCGAACATCAAGGCCTACTGGATCATGATGGGGATGCCGTTGGCGGCGGTCGCACTCCACTTCGGCGCGAACGACGTGCAGGGGACAGTCGTGCGGGAGGAGATCTTCCACGCAGCCGGTGCGGTCACCGAGACCGAGCAGAAGGTCGACGAGCTCGTCCGCTTCGTCCGCGAGGCCGGGCGGACTCCGGTGCAGCGGGACACGCTCTATCGGGAGCTGCGCCGGTGGTAGGCACGAAGTTCGTTTCGGCGGTGCCGATCATCCCCGCCCAGGAGAGCGAGGCGAGCGCCACCTGGTATCGAGACAAGCTCGCGTTCGAGATCGTCCACACGGAGCACGAGTACGGAATCGTCGGGCGCGACGACCTGCATGCGGTACGTGATGCAGACGGAAATCTCGTCACGTTCTTCGAGAGGACGCCGGCGTGAGCCGTATCGCGAGGACCCGCACGCAACCGGCATCGTCCGGACGAAGCCGCCCGGTGCTCGTGTGGGTCGTGTACGGCCTGGGCATCCTCGCTGCACTCGTCCTGATCGCGTCGGCCCTCTTCAGTGCGGGCGGGTACTTCGGCTCGGATGACACGAGCGTCGACGTCTCGCCGGTCGCGGTCGTCGTTTGGGGAGGGCTCGTTGCCCTCGCCGTGGCTACCTGGCTTTGGCGCCGTCGCAGGGGGCGACGCCGATGATCCGCCTCGGGCGCATCAGCTACGTCAACATGGCGCCGGTCTTCTACGGCCTCGAGGCCGATGTCGAGGAAGTGGTCGGCGTGCCAACCGAGCTCAACCGGATGCTGCTCGACGGAGAGATCGACATCGCGCCGATCCCGTCCATCGAGTACGCGCGCAACCATGATCGGTTGCGGATCCTGCCCAGGCTCTGCGTCTCCTCGGAGGGAGCGATCGACTCGATTCAGCTCGTGACGAGAATGCCTTTCGGCCAGGTCCGCTCGGTGGCAGTCACTCCCGAGAGTGCCACCTCGGTCGTCCTCGTGCGCATCCTCCTTCCCAAGGCCGAGATCGTTCCGCTGGGCCTGGACGCGGACGCGACGCTCTTGATCGGCGACACGGCGCTCAGGAGCGCGTTCGAGGATCCCACGCCGCACTTCGACCTCGGGCGTCTCTGGCTGGAGCGAACGGGCCTGCCAATGGTGTTCGCAGTCTGGGCGGCGCCCGAGCCGCTCGTCGACGGGCTCACCGAGCTCGAGCACGGGCTCGTTGCCTCCGTGCGGCTCGCGCGCTCGGAGCCCGAGCGCCTCGCGCAGCAAGCCGCCGATACGTACGGCTACCCGCCTGGCTTCATGGCTCGTTACTTCGAGAAGCTTCGCTACAGCTTCGGCCCGCGAGAGCGTGCCGGCCTCTACACCTTCCTCGAGATGGCCCGCGATGCCGGGGAGCTCCCGCACGTTCCCGAGCTCCGGTTCGTGCGCGAGGAGGTCCCCGCGTGACGGTCGCGTCGGACGTAGGGGCAAGGCATGCCTCGCCCTCGCCCTCGCCCTCGTCCGAGTCCGATGTTCGCCTCGTGCTCGACAAAGCGCTCGACGGCGAGCGGATCGCGGACGAGGACGCGATCACGCTGCTCCGCTCGCGCGACCTCGTCGCCGTCGGCCGCGTGGCGAACGAGATCCGCAACCGGCTGACCGATCCGACGAAGGTGACGTTCATCGTCGACCGGAACCTGAACTACACGAACGTCTGCGTCACCGACTGCGACTTCTGCGCGTTCTACCGGCGTCCAGGCGACCAGCGCGAGTCGTACCTCCTTCCCAAGCCGGTCATCTACAAGAAGATCGAGGAGACGCTCGCCATCGGCGGCACCGGTCTCCTCATGCAAGGCGGCCACCATCCCGACCTCGGGATCGACTACTACGAGGATCTCTTCCGCTCGATCAAGGCGCGGTACAAGATCCATCTGCACGCGCTTTCGCCGCCCGAGATCCAGCACATCGCGCGCCGCTCCAAGCTCACGATCGCCGAGACGCTCGCTCGCCTCCGCGACGCGGGCCTCGACTCTGTTCCCGGCGGCGGCGCGGAGATTCTCGTCGACCGTGTTCGCGCCATCATCGCCCCGAAGAAGACGAAGTCGGACGAGTGGCTCGATGTCATGCGCCAGGCTCACCTGCTCGGTATGTCGACGACCGCGACGATGATGTACGGCCACGTCGAGACACTGGAAGAGCGAGTCGAGCACATGCGGCGCATCCGCGAGCTGCAGGACGAGACGCGTGGGTTCCGGGCATTCATCTCCTGGACCTTCCAGCGAGACGGCAACCGCCTGGACGACGTCGTATCGGATGAGTCGCGGCCAACTTCCTTCGACTACCTGTTGACGCAGGCGGTCTCGCGCATCTATCTCGACAACGTCTCGCACATCCAGTCCTCGTGGGTGACGCAGGGGCTCAAGATCGGCCAGGTCGCGCTCGGGTTCGGCGCGGACGACATGGGCTCCGTGATGATCGAGGAAAACGTCGTCTCCGCCGCAGGTACGACCTATCGAACGACGACCGACGAGCTCGTGCATCTGATTCGCTCGCTCGGGAAGGTTCCGGTTCAGCGCGACACCCTGTACCGCGAAGTGCGCGTCTTCTAGGGGCTGCAATTAGGAGGCAGGCCGTGGCAAGAGCCGGAGCGACCGCGAAGCGGGCGCCTGTACGGAACCTGTAAGAGCCTGCAAATCGCCGCTTTGAGTTCGGGTACCCTCGATCGCGCCGTGCTTCGCCTCCTGGTCTCCTCGGGGTTTGCCGCTCTGGTGGCCGCCTTGATCGCCGTTCCCGCCGAGGCGCAGCCGACCCAGCTCTTTCCGGGAACCACGTACGAGCACGGAGTCCAGTTCACGCCGCACGGGCCTGTCGCAATCCATGTCGTCCGCGGTCCGCGCCCGGTCGGGCTCTACCGCCTCCGCCCGGTGCTCTCCAACGAGTCGGTGACCAGGCTGGAAAGCGTCACGTCGATGCAGCGTCGACTCTCGAACCAGTCGACGTCGGTCGGGATCAACGGCGACTTCTACTCATTCGAGGACGGCCGGCCGAGCGGGATCACGCTCCGGGACGGAGTCCTGGTCAGCCCTCCGAACGGGCAGCGCTCGAGTGCGGGCATCACGCTCGACGGGATGCTCGACGTGCGCCGGGTCAAGTTCTTCGGGACGTGGCGTGGGGTTGGGCAGCGACGCTCGCTGAACGAGTTCAACAAAGCGCCAGGAAAGAACGGGATCTCGCTCTTCACATCCGACTACGGAAGCGCAACGCCGCGGGTGACCGGGTCGTACGCGGTCGTTCTCTCCGGCTTTCCCGCCTCGACTCCCAACACGGACATCACAGCGACCGTGGCCAGCGCCGCGGAGAACGGCCCTTTCGGAGTCGCCCCCGGCACCGCCGTGCTCATAGCGCGGGGAGTCGCGGCCACGAAGCTGCGGGCCGAGGCGCCGGTGGGCACGACGATCGCGCTCAGGTTGATTCTCCAGCCCGGTTGGGACACGGTCACGGATGCGATTGGCGGCGGACCGGTGCTCGTACGCAGCGGCCGGCCCGTCTACCGGGCGCATGAAGCGTTCACGACCTCGCTGCTCGTGCCGCGGCATCCGCGCACAGCGGTCGGTCAGCTCGCCGACGGGCGCATCCTCCTCGTCGCCGTCGACGGTCGCCAGTCCGGGTACTCCGTCGGCATGACCACGTTCGAGATGGCGCAGGCGCTCGTCCGCCTCGGCGCAGTCCGAGGCATGGGATTCGACGGCGGAGGCTCTACCACTCTCGCCTTCGAGGGCACGGTGCTCAACCGCCCGTCGACGACAGAGCGTCCGGTCTCGACGGCTCTGATGCTCCAGTACTACGGCGTGTACGCGCCACCCCCGCTCGTCCCAGTTGTGTCGCCCAACGGAGACGGAGTCGCCGAGGAGCAAGAGCTCGCGTTCAAGGTCGTCCGGCCCTCGAACGTCACGACGACGCTGACGGCGCCGGACGGCACGGTCGCGCTCTCGGAGACCGTCGCCCGTGCGCCGGGTGCGTACGAGGTCGCGTTTCCTCCCACGCCGCTGCCCCTACCACCGTCGGATCCAGCCTTGCCGCCTCCACCAGCGCCCGAGCCGGTTCCGCCCGTGGAGGGCCGCTGGACGCTCAACCTGACCTCCACCGACGACCAGGGCCTCACGTCGTCGGCGGTTCGCCGCTTCGCGGTGAACTCCACGTTGGGGTTCCCCAAGCTGAATCCGATACGCCTGCTCCTGCCACCGCGGGGCGCCAACACAATGGTGGGCTGGACGCAAGCACGAGCGGCACGCGTCAAGGTCACGGTGGAGACGAGCGACGGGATTCTCGTGCGCGTGGCAGCTCTCCGCCGCTTCGAGCCGGGTGCGCAAGCTGTCGTCTGGAACGGGCGTCAAGCCAGCGGAAAGCTCGCCGCAGGCGGTCGTTACGTCGTCCGGGTGATCGCGGAGAACGAGCTCGGCAGCGTCACGCTCGAGCAATCGCTCACGGTGCGCAGGGTCGCCGGTCCGCGCAAGTAACCGCAGGGCGCGCCCGTAGACTCCCACGGTGCTCTTCGCCTCGATCCTCAGCGAGATCACGGAGGCGATCACCTCCACGATCGGCGACTACGGCCTCTATGCCGTCTTCCTCCTGATGCTCGTGGACGCCGTGCTGCCCGCTGCGAGCGAGGTGGTGATGGTCTACGGCGGCGCCGTCGCGGCCGGAGCGTTCGCCGGCCAGGAGGTCGTCCTCTTCGGGAGGACGATCGATGAAGGGCTCCCCGCCTACACCGCGATCGCGCTCGCTGGAACGATCGGCTACACGCTCGGGTCGATCGGAGGCTGGGCGATCGGCCTCTACGGCGGCCGCCCGTACCTCGAGCGGCACGGGCGCTGGCTTCATCTCGACAGAGGGAAGCTCGACCGCGCGGAGCGCTGGTTCGAGCGTTGGGAGGACTGGGCGTTCTTCCTCGGACGCATCACACCAGTCGTGCGCTCGTTCGTCTCCATCCCGGCGGGAGTCATGGAGACGCCATTCGTGCGTTACACGCTCCTGACGCTCACCGGGTCGGCGATCTGGTGCTTCGCGTTCGCCGGTGCGGGCTGGGCGGCGGGAGAGAGTTGGGAGGACTTTCACCATGCGTTCCGCTACCTCGAGTACCTGGTCGCGGCGGTGATCATCGCGGTCGTTGCCTGGCTCATCGTGCACGTCGTACGGCGGCGCCGTCGGGTCGCCGAGGAGTCAGCGGGAGCCTGAGAAACACTGGAATCGCACCACTCGAAGCTACACTCGCCCGCGTGAGCCAACAGATTCCGCTCATCGACGTGAAGGCGCAGTACGCGCCCTTCATCCCGCAGATCAAAGCGGCTATCGACGACGTTCTCGAGAGTGGGCAGTTCGTCTTCGGACCGAACGTCCGCGCGTTCGAGGAGGAGGCCGCGCGGTATCTGGGTGTCCGGGAGACGATCGGCGTGGGAAACGGCACGGACGCCATCGTGCTCGTCCTGAACGCGCTCGAGATCGCCGCTGGCGACGAGGTGATCTGTCCCGCCTTCACGTTCTACGCAACCGCCGAGGCGATCGCGCGAGTCGGCGCCACACCGGTCTTCGCAGACATCGACCCGCATACGCTGAACCTCGATCCCGAGCGCGTTGCAGAACGCGTCACCAGCCGCACCAAGGCGATCATGCCGGTGCACCTCTTCGGTCGGCCGGCTCCGCTTGCCGAGCTCGCCGAACTCGGCCTGCTCTTGATCGAGGACGCGGCTCAGGCCTTCGGCTCGCCCGAGATCGCCGGAGCGGGTGTCGCGTCGACCTTCAGCTTCTATCCCACGAAGAATCTCTTCGGCCTCGGGGACGGTGGTCTGGTCGCCGTGAACGACGCTGAGCTCGCGGAGCGCATTCGCATGCTGCGCTTCCACGGCTCGAAGGCGAAGCGCATCTTCGAATACATCGGGACGAATTCGAGGCTCGACGAGATCCAAGCCGCCGCGCTCCGAATCTTCCTGCGCGAGTTGGACGGCTGGACAGCCCTACGGCGCGAGGCCGCCGATCGCTATCGCGAGCTGGGCCTGGGCGATGCCTGCGAGGTTCCGGCCGACGAGCCGGGTCACGTGTACCACCTCTTCGTCTCGCGGTCTCCTCAGCGCGACGAGATCCGCGCCGCGCTCACCGAGGCCGGGATCGGGAGCGCCGACTACTACCTGCCTCCGCTCCATCTTCAGCCTGCGCTTCGCTATCTCGGGTATTCCGAGGGTGATCTCCCCGAGACCGAGCGCGCCGCCAAGGAAAACTTCTCCGTACCGCTGTGGGCCGGGATCACCCCGGAGCAGCAGGAACGGGTCGTCGAGACCGTCCGCGCGGCGCTCGGCGTGCCCGCTTAGGCAAGGCATGCGCTCTCCGGTCAACCGGCACAGGCTCTGGCAGGTCGGCGTCGACGCTGGACTGATCATCGCCGCCTGGGTGCTCGCGTGGTATCTCCGCTTCGAGGGTTCAGCACGACCCGTGTACTACGACCGCTACCTCGAATGGGATGTCATCGCGCTTGTTCTTGCGATCAACCTTCCGATCTTCGTCGCGTTCGGCTTCTACAACCGCTGGTGGCGTTACGTGTCGACGCAGGACGTGTGGGGGGCTGTCCGCGGCGTGGCTGCCGCTGCCGTGGCTGCATTTCTCGTCTTCACCTTGCTCGATTTCCATCCGGCGAGCGTGCCGCGCGGCATTTGGATCGTCGACGTCCTCCTGCTGCTCGCACTCGTGACCGGTTCGCGCCTCCTTGCGCGCACGCTGATCGAACGGCCGTCAGCAAGAACGATCATCGCGCGCGGCAAAGAAGTGATCATCGTCGGAGCGGGCGACGCGTCGCAGCTCATCCTGCGCGAGATGCTCAAGAACCCTTCGCTCGGGTACACGCCGATCGGCCTCGTCGACGATGACCCACGCAAGAAGAATCTCCGGCTGCACGGGATCCGCGTCCTCGGCACGACCGGCGAGCTCTCCCACCTGCTCCGCGACCGCCGCCCCGACGAGCTCCTGATCGCGATCCCCTCCGCTTCCGGTGAGGTACGCGAGCGCATCGTCGAGATCGCTCGTGCCGAGAATGTGCCAGTGAACACGCTTCCCGGGCTGCCCGAGCTGATCACGGGCGACTTCAACCTGACCGGACAGATCCGCCCGGTGGAGGTCGAGGACCTCCTCGGCCGCGAGCCGGTCGAGGTCGACCTCGACTCGATCGCGGGCTACCTCACCGGTGAGGTCGTCCTCGTCACCGGCGCGGGCGGCTCCATCGGCTCGGAGCTCTGCCGTCAGATCGCTCGGATCGGCCCGACCCGACTCGTGCTGGTGGACAACTCCGAGGCCGGCCTCTTCGAGATCGAGCGCGAGCTGGTCGACGAGCGCGGTTTTGGCGCGACTGCCGCAGTTCTCGCCGACGCCGGCAACGTGACGAAGATCAGGCAGGTCTTCGAGCAGTACCGACCCGCTGTCGTCTTTCACGCCGCCGCGTACAAGCACGTCGCGCTCGTCGAGGCGAACCCCGTCGAGGCGGTCCGCAACAACACGCTGATGACACGGACCGTGGCCGACATCGCAGCCGAGCTCGGCGCAAAGCGGTTCGTCTTGGTCTCGACGGACAAGGCGGTGAACCCCATGGGCGTGATGGGCCAAACCAAGGCGCTCTGTGAGTGGATCGTCGAGGCCTGGGGACACCAGGAGGACACATCCACGCGCTTCTGTGGCGTCCGCTTCGGCAACGTGCTCGGCTCGTCGGGGAGTCTCATTCCGATCTTCCGCAAGCAGATCGCCCGAGGAGGACCGGTCACGGTCACGCACCCGGAGATGACCCGTTACTTCATGACGATTCCCGAGGCGGTCCAGCTCGTCATCCAGGCGGGTGCGATCGGGGGCCGCGGCCAGGTGTACGTCCTCGACATGGGCGATCCGGTGAAGATCGCCGACCTCGCGGACACGATGATCCGCTTGTCGGGCAAGGAGCCGGGCCGCGACATCGCGGTCGAGCTCGTGGGCGCGCGGCCGGGCGAGAAGCTGCACGAGGAGCTCTGGTCGACGACCGAGACCGTCACCCCTTCGAGCCACGAGGCAATCCTGCTCGTCACCCGGCCGCCGATCGACGCGGGGTGGCTCGAGGAGGAGCTCGATGCGCTGCAGACTCTCGTCGAGGACGGTCAGACGCTCGAGCTCGTCAGCCGGCTGAGCACACTTGTCTCTGCGCCGCGGCGAGCGTTCGTACCCGAAGACGGAGCGGGCGCCGTGCAGACGGCGCCCGCATCCGAGTCGGTCTAGCGTCCTCCCTACGAATCAGGCGCGCGCAGGAGCAGTAGCTGTCCGTTCTCCCGTTTGGGGATTGCGGGCGCGTCGTTGCCACCGAGGATCTCGACGTCCCAGCCGTGAGCCTGGATGTCGACTAGGAACGCTCCGGGGCCGAAGATCGCCGACGCGTCGACGATACCGCTCGACTCCCAGGCCCCTCGGTTAAGCGTCGGAGCGCCTGGAATTGCCTGGTTGACTTCCGCGACCACCTGCTCGATGCCCGTGGAGAACGGGTACCGCCAGATCCGGGCGTTGGTGGCGCCCGGGAACGCGGTCGACTGCCCGTTGTGCGAGCCCGTGTCCTCCTGGATGTAGAGGCCTTCGGCCGTCGTCTCGATGTTGTCCGGCTGATGGACGGCGACCGTGCTGTTGTACCCGAGTGCGTCAAAGTCCGCGCCCGGGAGGATGTCGAGCGTCGCTCCTGCGAGCGGATTCGAACCGAGCGCGAGCTTGAAGATGCGCCCGTTCATGTAGAGACCGCCGCCCGTCGAGCTCCGAGTCAGGCGCGTCCAGCCGGGAATCGCCGGCGAGGGGGGCTTGGCGCGGGGCTCACCGGTGTCCGCAAGGTAGACGACCTTGGACATCCCGGGCCGCCTGTCGTACGCGATGTCCTCGACGCGGATGAACTGGAACACGTTGTTCTCGTTACTCCAGTGCTCGAGGACCCACTGCGGGCCGTCCGGCATGCCCGGCGTCGCCGGTTTCGGGGACGGCGGTATCGTGGTCGGGGATGCCGACGGGAGCGGGTAGCCGAAGTCGGCCGATGTGACCTCGCTACCGTCGTCGGCGTCCTTGCCCGTTGCGATCTCTCGCGGTACCTCGATGAAGCGACCCGGGATCGCATCCATCGCCTCGGTGACGTCGCCGTAGTCGTTGATCGCGGGATTGTCGGCCACGAAGGCGTAGAGCTTGCCCTTGTCGTTCCAGACGTCGGCGCCGCTCTCAGCCTTGTACATGTAGAGCTGGGACGCAGGTGCGTCGAACGTGTCATCGCCCGAGAGCACGACCGGGTAGCCGTAGCCCGGAACGCCGACCGAGTTCTCGTGATTGTGGCGGCCCATCCCGTAGATCGACTTGTACGTGCCGCTCCTCACGTCGTACGCGACGACCACGCCGGCCTGTTCGGTCCCTGGAGTTGCGAGCGTGAGTCCCGGTTCCCAGGAATCCTCCTGCCGGAGGACGATGTCGCGTGCCTCCTCGTTCGTGAGCAGGAGTTCGCGCTCGAAGCCGTGCTCGGCGCCGACGAGGAAGTTAGAGCAGAAGCGCTGATAACCGGCGCTCTGCGGGATCACGTACTCACCCCGGAGCACGCCGGCACTGTTCTGGTTCAAGCGCAACCTGCTCACGGTCGAATTGAGGTGATCCTGTCGCGTGGTCGGGAACGGAACGAGCGACAGCTCGTGGTTGACTAGGATGTCGGCCGTTCCCCGGCCGTTGATCCTCTCGACGGCGATCCCGTCCGGGATGGCCTCGAACGTGTAGCCGCTTCCGAGCGTGTCGCCGACGGAGATGATCGCCTCCGTCGTCCAGCCGTTCCGGCCGTCGAGCATCTCGTCCACGTCGGTTGTGAAGCCGCCGTTGCCCGCAGCGGCAGCTGTCGCGAACACGGTTACGAGCGCGACCGCGCCCTTGGCCAGAGTAAATCCGAGTCTTCTCATTCTCCCCTCCCAAGAGTCGTTGCGCCCTGGACCTAAGCAGATCGAGCGCCTGTCACCAAGTGACACTGTGTCACAAGGCGGTGAACATGAGGTCGAGAAGCAGCGCCGGAGTGCGTTCCTGGCGCTGTGCTGACCCGTCTCGCTTCCGAAGCGGAATCTCAGCTGCCGATGCGAGGACTCCCAACCTGCCGTCACGTACAAGCATCTCGTCTACCGCGCCCAGACGTCCGGCAAACGTCGTGTAGACGGGCACGCCCAGCGCAACTGCCTCCCGGTTCATCGTCCCTCCCGCGGAGACCACGAGGTCGGCCAGCGCGACGAGGCTCTGGGCATCGACGGCTCGCTCGGGAAGAACCAGAGATGGCAAGTCGCGCGCGGCGATCGATCTGCGCTGCTCGGCGGTGCGAGGCAGGACGACCGCCTGGACCGAGGGCTCCGAGCCGAGCTTGCGCAGCACGTCTCCGAACAGCGGATTCGCCTGGCGGTGGTACAGCGAGACCTCGGGCGGCGTGCGCACGATGACGAGCACGCGGTCGGTGTCGAGCCCGAGGTCAGCCAGCACCGATGGATCGGGCTCGAAGCCCGCAAGGTAGTACTCCTCTTCGAGCCCGGGAAAGCGGCGCACCTTGTGCTCGCGAGCGCCGAGGGAGTCGAGTCGGTCTTGCGGGATCGCCTCGGGCACGACGACCCGGGTCGCCGCACGGCAGCCGAGCCCGTGTTGCACGCGCGCGAACTCATAGTCGAACGCATACGCGGAGGGGATCGAGAGCGAGCGCGCGGCGAGGGGGAGCTCATGGGACGCGTGCGAGAGCGCAATGTCGAAGCTCCGGCTCTTCGCCCAGCGACGCAGTGCGGGGAGCCGGGCGGCCATCGCACGCGCCTTGCCCCAGGCACTCGCGCCGCCGTGCCGTGGACCGACGACGTCGTGCGGAATGCCGTGCAGCCGCAAGAGCTCCAGGGTTTGCGCGTAGTCGCGCGTCGTCACCTCCACCGAGTGCCCTCTCGACTCGAGCAGCGCGATCAGGGGGCGGAAGAACGGAACCTGCGGCGAGTTCGAGACGTCGATCCAGACGCGCACGTCGAGACCCTAGACGCTCCCTTGCGGACTTCCAGACAGGCCGAGCGCCCTGTGATCTTGGAGCTCGGTCATCCGCGGGTGAATGGAAGCCCCGCAGAGCGCCAACCGAGTGGATTGGTCGCCCTGCCCGACGATGAGTCAGTCGAAGTCCGCGGCGCGCTCCGGCTCTCCGTAGTGCTCGAAGATGCGTCGCATCTCTGCGGGCGTGCAGCGTCCGGGAGATAGCTCGGGCAGGTTGCTCTGAGCAAAGAAGCCCGCTTCGGTCGTCTCGGCTACCTGGATGGATCGAGCTGAAGTTGACGCGAGCTCGCATCGAACGAACAGTCGAAAGACATTGACTTGCATCGACCGTCCGTCTCGCCGACGGTTGATGTTGGAAACTGCAAGTAGCTTGACGGGGCGAACCTGGTATCCAGACTCCTCGCGCACCTCTCTGGTGGCCGCTTCGCCCAAGGACTCTCGAAGGTCGACCCAGCCTCCAGGCAGCGACCAGCGGCCGTCGCCTGCCTCACGGACGAGAAGAAGCTCGTCCCTTCGAAAGACCACGGCCCGAACATCCAACTTCGGTGTCGGGTAGAGGTAGCGCAACCACATCGGGGCGCGCCCGACCAGGGCAGCACGAATCCTGCGTCGAAGCCGGATCAGCACGGCTAGAGACTACGCAACCGCTGCGATCTCGTCATTGCGAATTCAAGTGTCCGCTCATAATCGATATAAGTAACTCCTATGGACACGCGCCAGCTGGCCGCGTTCTGCGTGGTCGTCGAACGACGGAGCTTTTCCCAGGCCGCGGAGCGCCTCGGCGTCACGCAGCCGGCGGTCTCGCTGCAGATACGCGCGCTCGAGAAGCGTCTCGGGACGCAGCTTCTAGACCGCTCGGGGCGGCGCGTGGAGCCGACCGAGGCCGGGTGGCGGCTGTACCGCGGGGCCCAGCGCATGCTGGCGCTCGAGGAGCAGCTCGTCTCGGAACTCGCGGCCACGGCCGAGGGGGAGATAGCGGGTGACCTCGTCCTGGGTGCCTCGACCGGGCCTGCCGCGATCGTCGTCCCGGTGCTC
>JALZOK010000014.1 GCA_030857225.1 Actinomycetota bacterium | reverse complement strand
CTCCGGTAGGCGTCGTACCTGTGATGGCCTTCGGGCCGTCCGGAGCTGCGACTCGCCTGGAAGAACGTCGAGCTCGGCGTCTACGCTGTTGAGTTTTGAGAGACCGTCCGCTCGGACGTGTCTTCTCGTGGGCTCGGTTGGAGCTCGCGCGCACCTTGAAAACTCCATAGCGGCAGTAAAAACGTGTTCTTTCGAGTCAAGAGAATAAGAGCACACGGTGGATGCCTTGGCGCCAAGAGCCGATGAAGGACGTGGGCGGCTGCGATAAGCCTCGGGAAGGAGCTGACCATCCGTTGATCCGAGGATTTCCGAATGGGGAAACCTACGCGTGGTAATGCGCGCGTACTCCTGCCTGAATAAAATAGGGCAGGAAGAGGCAAGCCGGGGAACTGAAACATCTTAGTACCCGGAGGAAAGGAAAGAAACCTCGACTCCCTGAGTAGTGGCGAGCGAAAAGGGATCTAGCCCAAACCTGTGCGATGTGATAGACGGCAGTCGTTGTCGTGCAGGGGTTGTAGGGCTCGTCTTGATCCGTCTGCCGGCGGGTCGGGAAGTTACAAAGTCGCGTGTTAGTCGAATCGACTGGAACGTCGAACCACAGCGGGTAACAGTCCCGTAGGCGAAAACGCGCGGCCTTCCTTGACGAGCTCCTGAGTACGGCCGGGCACGGGAAACCTGGTCGGAACCCGCGGGGACCACCCCGCAAGGCTAAGTACTCCTTGGCGACCGATAGTGAACTAGTACCGTGAGGGAAAGGTGAAAAGTACCCCGGAAGGGGAGTGAAATAGCACCTGAAACCGTGTGCTTACAAGCGGTCGGAGCAGGCCAGTCTTTGGCTGGTCCTGTGACGGCGTGCCTTTTGCATAATGAGCCAGCGAGTTGCTCTTCAACGGCAAGGTTAAGGAAACGGAGCCGAAGCGAAAGCGAGTCTGAACAGGGCGTTCAGTCGTTGGAGGCAGACCCGAAACTGAGTGATCTACCCATGGGCAGGTTGAAGCGGGGGTAAGACCCCGTGGAGGACCGAACCGACGTCGGTTGAAAACGGCGCGGATGACCTGTGGGTCGGAGTGAAAGGCTAATCAAACTCAGAGATATCTGGTTCTCCCCGAAATATATTTAGGTATAGCGTCACGCGTTCACTGTTGGTTGTAGAGCACTGTTTGGCCTAGGGGGCCTACCAGCTTACTGAAGTCAGGCAAACTCCGAATGCCGACAGTCCAGAGCGTGGCAGTCAGACTGTGGGGGATAAGCTCCATGGTCGAAAGGGAAACAGCCCAGACCGTCAGCTAAGGCCCCAAATTCCAGGCTAAGTGGGAAACGATGTCCGATTGCTGAGACAACCAGGATGTTGGCTTAGAAGCAGCCACCATTCAAAGAGTGCGTAACAGCTCACTGGTCAAGTGATCGGGCGCGGACAATGTAACGGGGCTCAAGCCTGGAGCCGAAGCTACGGACTTCACGGTCCTTCGGGGTCGTGGAGTGGTAGGGGAGCGTTCCCATGCCCGCGAAGCGGCGGCGTAAGCCAGCCGTGGAGGCATGGGAAGTGAGAATGCTGGCATGAGTAACGAAAGAGGGGTGAGAAACCCCTCCGCCGAATGCCCAAGGGTTCCTGAGTAAAGCTAATCTGCTCAGGGTTAGTCGGGACCTAAGCCGAGGCCGAAAGGCGTAGGCGATGGCCAACCGGTTGATATTCCGGTACCACGTCCCCACCGCTATTACCGATGGCGGGACGGGGTAGGATAGGGGATCCCAGGCGATGGTCGACCTGGGGCAACCGCGTAGGGCGGACGATAGGCAAATCCGTCGTCCATCAAGCCTGAGACGGGAGGCCGACCCCAGAAATGGGGGAAGTCCCGGAAGCCATGCCTCCTAGAAAAGCGTCTAGGGAGGTGGGACGTGCCCGTACCAAAACCGACACAGGTGGGCAGGTAGAGAATACTAAGGCGATCGGAAGAACCCTCGTTAAGGAACTCGGCAAAATGGCCCCGTAACTTCGGGAGAAGGGGCGCCCCAGTAGAGTGAGCGGACTTGCTCCGTTAGCTCGAGGGGGCCGCAGTGAAACGGCCCAAGCGACTGTTTACCAAAAACACAGGTCTCTGCGAAGTCGAAAGACGACGTATAGGGGCTGACGCCTGCCCGGTGCCGGAAGGTCACGAGGAGAGGTTAGCTTTCGGGCAAAGCCTTGAATCCAAGCCCCGGTAAACGGCGGCGGTAACTATAACCGTCCTAAGGTAGCGAAATTCCTTGTCGGGTAAGTTCCGACCTGCACGAATGGCGTAACGACTTGGGCGCTGTCTCAACGAGGGATCCGGTGAAATTGTAGTCTCGGTGAAGATGCCGAGTACCCGTGGCTGGACGGAAAGACCCCGTGAACCTTTACTGCAGCTTTGCGTTGAAGTCTGGTGTACGTTGTCCAGGATAGGTGGGAGACTTTGAAGCGGGAACGCTAGTTTCCGTGGAGTCACCCTTGGGATACCACCCCCCGTGTTCTGGGCTTCTAACCCGGCACCGTTATCCGGGCCGGGGACAGCGTGAGGTGGGCAGTTTGACTGGGGCGGTCGCCTCCTAAAATGTAACGGAGGCGCGCAATGGTTCCCTCAGCACGGTTGGAAATCGTGCGTAGAGCGCAAAGGCATAAGGGAGCTTGACTGCGAGACTGACAAGTCGAGCAGGGACGAAAGTCGGCCTTAGTGATCCGGCGGTGGAGAGTGGAATCGCCGTCGCTCAACGGATAAAAGGTACTCCGGGGATAACAGGCTCATCCTTCCCAAGAGTCCACATCGACGGAAGGGTTTGGCACCTCAACATCTGGGGTGGGTCGGCAGAAATGCCGGCCATGTATCGGCTAATAACGGCGAAGCCCACGCCTGAGCGTCGATTCGATCGGCGCGAATAAGTTGGGTAATGCCGTGGGAAGTCTGTCGGAAGTGAGACCAGTAGCTGCACGCTTCCGCAAGTGACCCCGTAACGACTGAGGCCTTCGGGCCGAGGTGGTGTCTCCGCTCCGTAGGAGCACTCTGTGAGCGCCACAACACGCCGACCCCTCGCCTTTGGTCAGGCAGGGTGAAGACATAGTCTGCGCCGCCGGTAACGGCGGAACAACGTGCGATGTCGGCTCGTCGCATCCTGGGGCTGAAGCAGGTCCCAAGGGTTGGGCTGTCCGCCCATTAAAGCGGCACGCGAGCTGGGTTCAGAACGTCGTGAGACAGTTCGGTCCCTATCCGCCATGGGCGTTGGAGGTTTGAGAGGAGTCGTCTCTAGTACGAGAGGACCGAGATGAACAGGCCTCTGGTGTATCAGTTGTCCTGCCAAGGGCATCGCTGATTAGCCACGCCTGGATGGGATAACCGCTGAAAGCATCTAAGCGGGAAGCCCACCTCGAGATGAGACCTCCCATCCCCTAGAGGGAGTAAGGGCCGTGGTAGACCACCACGTCGATAGGCGGGGCGTGCAAGCGCAGCAATGCGTTCAGCGAACCCGTACTAATTGCCCGAGGTCTTGACTTTGAACGCGTCAAGCAGTCGCTATGGAGTTTTGAGGGTGTGGCGCGCCAGTTTGAGCGCACGCGAACTCGACAATTTGGGCGGTCATAGCGGCGGGGATACACCTCTTCCCATTCCGAACAGAGAAGTTAAGCCCGCCAGCGCCGATGGTACTCGGGGCGCAAGCCCCCGGGAGAGTAGGACGCCGCCCATTCTTTGCGTCAGACCAGAATCCGCTAGCGCGGATTCTGGTCGCGCGAACAAAGACCCCTTTATGTCGAGGCCTGACTGAAAGTTTCAGGGTGTGAAGTCGGCTGCTGTATTGATCGACTCTCGGTCTCGTGTCGCTGCCGCCAAGTAGCGCAGATGAAGGTCGACCGCCGACAAGGTGTCCACGCTGCCGACTTCACACCCCGAACCGCTCCGTATTCGGGTTCCACCTCGAGGGGTTGGTTGTTGGCGCGTGCGGAATCCGCGCTAGCGGATTCCGCACTTGCGCAGAGTCAGAACTGGCCCTCCGAGCCGCCGTTCGTTCGCTCCTCCGCCGACAATCGATCGCCGCCGTTCCTCGCTGCCGCAGCACCAAGCTCTCGAAGGCGTCGGACGCGCGACTCGAGCGCTGGATGCGTCTTGAACATGCGCGAGATCCCTTCGTGGGCGAAAGGGTCGACCGCATAGAGCGGCTCGGTCGCCGGCGAGGCGGAGAACTCGACCAACTCCGACGCCCGATCCAGCCGGAGCAGCGCGTCTGCGAGGTCGTGGCCGCGACCGGTTACGCGCGCCGCGAGCGCGTCGGCTTCGAGCTCGCGCTTTGGCGAGAGCAGGATGTGAACGAACGCGGCTGCGATGGGCGCGAAGACGTAGAGCAGCACCCGTCGCAACCAGCCCCCGATTCGGCTCGCTTCGAGGAGCGTCGCGGCTAGAAGCACGGCGTATGTCTGCACGAGCACGTCGCGCCGGCGGACATGGGCGAGCTCGTGCGCGATGACGGCTTCGAGCTCCTCCCGTCGTAAGGCTTGCACAGCTCCCGTTGACACCGCTAGAGACGAGCTCGTGGGGCCGCGTCCTACGGCGAAAAGTCTGGGGAACCCGTCTGCGATCAGGAACAGGGTGGGCGGCTGGACGCCGAGCTTGGCCGCTACGGTGTCGGCGGCGGAGCGCAGCACCGGATCTTCGGCTAGCGCGAAAGCGCGCGCGCCGAGCATTCCGAGAAGCGCGCGGTCGCCGTAGCGGTAGACGCTCATCGCCGCGAGCAGCAAGGAGAACGCGAACAGAAGAGCGGTTGTGGAACCACCGATTGTCCAGCCGAGCGCGCCGGATCCAATCGCAAGCACGGTCACCAGCAGCCATGCCTTCAGGAGGTTGAGGGCAGCAGCCCCGCCCGTCGAGGTCAGTTACCCTCGCCGACGTCGTCCTCGGTGAGGCCGCGCGGGGGCCAATCGGGCTCCGGCGCGTCGCAGCGGCTCGAGCAGTGCACCGACGCGACATTCTGCAACGGAATCAGGATGTGTCCGTTCAGCTCCACGTGAGGGACGTCCTCGATCGAGCAATAGGCGGTCAGAACGCCTTCCTGGTACTCGCCGCCGAAGAGCGCGAGCTCGACTTGTTCGCCCTTGTACTTGTTCGTGTAGTCCTCCACGGCGCGGAGCGTAGCGACTTCGGCCTGAGGGAGTGGTCGCGGCGTGATGTGTCACGAGCAAGTTTGCAATAGTAGGCTGGCAGTCGAACGAGAACCCAGCAGAGGAGGCCCGACATGGCTATCGCCTTTTTGGTGGACAACCCCGAAGGTTCGCAGGAGATATACGAGAAGGTGCGCGCGCAACTCGGACTGGATGCGCCGGCCGGTGGCATCTTCCACCTCGCAGGACCCAGTCCGAACGGGGGCTGGCAGGTCCTCGAGGTGTGGGAGTCGGAAGAGGACGCAATGCGGTTTCGCAACGAGCGCCTCATGCCCGCCTTCGACGCTGCCGGCGTATCTCGCCCGCAGTCGCCGCCCCAGATCTGGCAGATCCACAACTACATGAAGTAGGGGACCGCGTGTACATGAAGTAGGAGACCGCGTGTAGTCCTCCACGAGGTGGTCAGTCTGCGGTTTCGAGGACGCCGTCCCGGATCGCGATACGGACCGTTGCACAGTTGCCGACAGGGCCGAGCTCGGCCGGTACCTCATGGAGCTGGAGCCGCAACGCCGCGGCAGCCGCAGCGCGGATCGGACCTCCGTGTGTCACCGCGAGAACCTGTGTTCCCGAATGCCTGCTAGCGATCCCGAGGAGTCCCCGGACGACCCGCCGGCCTAGCTCGTCGTACGTCTCCCCGTCCTCCCAGCCGGCGCAGCGCCAATCCACCCAGCGCGCATATCCGTCGGGAAAGCGAACCTCGACTTCCGGAACCGTGAGCCCTGACCAAGAGCCGACATCGACCTCCTTCAGTGCGTCGCACGACCGAACTTCGATGCCGAGTCGGGCGGCGAGGAGCTCGGCGCTCTCACTGGCCCGCCGAAGCGGGCTCGTGTACGCGGCGGAGAACGCCTCGCTCACGAGCTGCTCGGCGAGATCCCGCACCTGCGCGAGGCCGGCGGCGTTCAGGGGGATGTCGGCGTGTCCCTGGAATCGACGACCGCGGTTCCAGTCGGTCTCGCCGTGTCGAACTAGCACGATCGTTGTCGCCATGCGGGATACGCTAGCCGCGGCTCGTGGACCTCGGACTCGAAGGGAAGAAGTGCTTCGTCACCGGCTCGACGGACGGGATCGGGCTCGAGACCGCGCGCCTGCTCATCGCCGAGGGAGCACGCGTCGTCACCTGCGGCCGACGCGGAGCCCCTGGCATCGGTGAGATCGCGCACGTCGAAGCCGATCTCTCGCCGAGAGGAGGGCCGGAGCGTGCCATTGTCGGGGCGACGCGGGAGCTGGACGGCCTCGATGTCCTCGTCAACAACGTCGGCGTCGCCCGGCAGGCGCGATTCGAGGACGTCTCGGACGACGAGTGGGACGAGTACTGGCAGTTGAACGTCATGAGCTACGTGCGCGCGATTCGCGCCGCGCTGCCGAGCTTGCGGGAGGGGGGCGGAGCGATCGTCAACGTCTCGTCCACGGCCGGGAAGCGTCCGTCGCCAGGAATGCCGCACTACTCCGTGACGAAAGCCGCAGTGCTCTCGCTGTCCAGGCTCGTTGCCGATCTGTACGCGGGCGACGCGATTCGTTGCAATGCGGTGACTCCGGGACCGACCGCGACCGACGCCTGGCTCGGAGAGGGGGGGCTCGCGGATCAGCAAGGCGGCGATCGCGAGGAGGTGCTTCGGCGCGTGGGCGGAGGGCGTCCCCTGGGACGACTGGCGCGTCCCGAGGAGATCGCCGCGGTGATCGTGTTCCTCTGCTCCGATCGCTCGTCGTACGTGACCGGCGCGGCGTGGAGCGCCGACGGCGGCACGGTTCCGATCATCATCTGATGGGGTCCAGGCGTGCGATCGGCGCCACCCTCTTCTTGTGCCTGGCGGCGTCGCAAGCCGCGATCCTCGTGCTCACCCCGGTGCTTCCGGCTCTCGCCTCCGACCTCGGCGTGTCGACCGCGACCGCTGGACAGCTACGCACGATCTCGGGTCTCTCGGCCGGCCTGACGGCACTGCTCGTCGGCTTGCTCGCCTCTCGCGTCGGCTTGCGAGAGCTGCTCGGCGTCGGACTCGTGGTGCTTGCGCTCGGGTCAGGCGCCAGCGCGGTGGCTCCGAGCTTTGCCGGGCTCGCGCTCGCTCAAGTTGCGGTCGGCGTCGGCATCGGGCTCTCCTACACGGTTGCCCTCGCCGCGGTTGCCTACTGGACGACTCCGGCCGACCGCTCCGGCGTGCTTGCCGTCGCGCTTTTGGGTCCGCCAACTGCTTGGGTCGTCGGGATGCCGCTGTCCGGTCTCGTCGGCGAGGCGAGCTGGAGAATTGCCTGGATCGCGGCTCCTTTCGCCTTCTCCCTCGTCGCCCTTGTCGTCCTCGCGCGCAGGGAACCCGCACCGCCTTCGTCGACGCGGGCCGTCCTTCGCGCGGTGCTCGCGCACCCGGGTGTGCTGAGGTGGTCGACCGGAGAGCTGCTCGCCTACTCCGCGTGGGCAGGAACACTTGTCTTCATCGGCGCGCTCTTCATCGAGTCGTACGGGCTTTCGTCGGGGGAAACAGGACTCGCGCTGGGCGCCGGCGCTCTCGTCCTCATACCCGGGAATCTTCTCTTCCGTCGCTGGGTCGATCACCATGGACGTGCCCTACTGATCATGCTCGCCCTGGGGGCCGCGGTGACGGTTGCCGTGCTCGGGGCGTTTCGTCCATCCACGTGGTTCAGTCTCGTCGCGTTCTCGGTACTCGCGTTTCTCGCGGGAGGGCGAACGCTCGCCGGGGCCGCCGCCGGACTCGATCTTGCTCCCGAGCTGCTCCTCGGGGTGACCGGTGTCCGCACCGCCGCGCTGCAGCTCGGCTACTTCCTGGGAGCGGCCGTGGGCGGTCTCGCTCTGGCAGCCGGTGGGTATCGCGCTCTTGGGTTGGCTCTCTCGGCGCTGTTCGTCGGCGCGACGGTCCCGCATCTGCTGCCCGAAGCCGCTCGAAATCCTCGGCCGCAACTACCCTGAAGCCATGGAAGTCGCTCGTCCCACACGGCCCGCGTTCGAGCTGCGGATCCGCGCTCTCGAGGAGAGTCTGTCGCCGCTTGCGGTGCGCTCGTTCGAGACGCGCGGGCGCTCGCGACCCGAAGAGGAGAGCGCTGTCAGGACGCCGTTCCAGCGCGACCGCGACCGCATCGTCCACTCGAAGCCGTTCCGGCGCCTGAAGGGAAAGACGCAGGTCTTCATCGACCCCGCCGGTGACCACTACCGGACGCGCATGACCCACACGCTCGAGACGGCCGCGATCTCGCGCGTCGTGGCACGGGCTTTGAGCCTGAACGAGGATCTGGTCGAAGCGATCGGGCTCGGACACGACATGGGTCATACGCCGTTCGGACACGCCGGCGAGGATGCCCTCGATGATGCGGTGCGCGAGCGCTTTGGGCGACGCTTTCGTCACAACGAGCAGTCGCTACGGATCGCGCAGTCCCTCAACCTGACGCACGAGGTGTGTGGCGGAATCCTCACTCACACGGGCGAGCAGGAGCCGGCCACGCTCGAGGGGAAGATCGTGCGCCTGGTCGATCGTGTCGCGTACATCAATCACGACATCGACGACGCGGTGCGGTACGGGCTGCTGAGCGAGGACGATCTCCCGCACGCGGAGATAGCCGTTCTCGGACCCACCGGGTCGGCGCGTATCGACACGCTCGTCCACGACATCGTCGAATCCTCCGACGGCGTCGACGACATCCGCCAGTCGGCCGAAGTGGGGGAGGCGATGCTCTCGCTGCGCGCGTTCATGTTCGAGCACGTCTACCTGGGAGGCCAGGCGGTTCCCGAGCACGAGCGTGCGCATGAGGTGATCCGCCGCATCTTCGACCAGCTTGTCGAGCGCGGAGACGGCGTAGACGAGATCGTCGACTACATCGCCGGCATGACCGACCGCTTCGCGCTCGACTATGCGGAATCGCTCTAGGCTGACTTCGCGAGCAAAGCCTCGGCGCGCTGAATGAAGAACGTGGCTCCTACCGTGCGGTAGAACGAGAGCGCCTTTGCGAGCTCGACCTCCCCTTCCGCACGGCGGCCCGCCTCGATCAGATGGATGCCTGCGCTACGCCGCTGCCAAGCTTCCAAGGTCGGGCTTGGCATGGCCGCGTAGACCTCGGCGGCTCCGCGGAAGTCGAGATCGAGGGATAGAAGCGAGGCGTCATTCCACGCGTTCGGCGGTGCGGTCGCGACGATCGCCCTCAGCTCCTCTCGGACGCCGAGGTGCTCGGCATAGGGTGCGACCATGCTTTCCCAGCCAGCCGCATCGGGATGCGCTCGGATGACGGGGATAAGCTCGTGGACGAGCCGGCGCGCGTCGTCCCATCTCCCGAGCTCGGCGTAGTTGCCCGCAGAAACAGCGGCTACTGCTGCGAGCATTTGCGGATCCTTCAGGTCGCGCGCCAGCGCGAGAGCTCGAGCGTGATCGGCGAGCGCCCCTTCGGTGTCACCCTGCCCCAGACGGATGCTGGCGCGGTTGAGGTGGACGTAGCCCTCCTGGATATGGGGCGAGCCGGCTTCGCATTCCGCGACGAACCTGTTCGCGTTCTCGAGTGCGTCGTCCCAGCGCCCGCGCACCCAGTCCAGCCAGACCATGATCCCGCGAAAAAAGCGAAGTCCCTGGCCGTCTCCGAAGCGTTCTGCGAGCCGCGCTGACTCGGCGTGAAGCTCTTCCGCGCGTAGGAGCCCGCCGTCGCCGACCTCGGCGGCGAAGGCCAGGTTGTTGACGATCGCAAACGCAATGGGCGAGTTGATCTCGAGTGCGATCTCGAGTGCACGCTCGAGATCCGTGACCCCGGTCGGGTCGGCGAGCACTGTCTTGGCCGTCCCGACCGTGGCCAGTGCGTGGGCTCGCAGCTCGTCCAGCCCGAGCGCGTCGGCCATCTCGAGCGCCTCCTCGGCGATCCGCATTCCGGTCTCAGGCTCCCCAGACACCGTTCGGGTGCGAGCGGAGATGCTCAGGACTCGCGCCTTGGCAGCGGATGGCGTCCCGCCGGCGAGCTCCGTCGCTCGATCGAGATGGAGCTTGACGCTGTCGACCTGGCCGCGGTACCAGGCCACACTGGCGAGGAACGCTTCAGTCTCTGCCGCGCGCTCGGTGTCGCCGGCGGCAAGCGATGCGTCTCGGGCTTCTACGAGCGCTTCCTCGCGCCGATCGTCGCCGACGAAGTAGAGAGCGTGCGCCCGCCGGAACAGGAGGTCCGGGCGATCCGCGTCGCGCTCGGGCCAGAGCTCGAGCGCGTCTGCGTAGTACCTCTCGGCCGCCGGGTACGAGTTCAACGCGAACGCGCGATTCCCCGCCTTGCGGAGAGCGAGTCGCGCGGAGTCGACCAGGTCGTCGTCGTCCTGGCCGGCTACACGGGCGAGCTCGAGTGCCGAGAGCCAGTGGTAGGCGAGCATCTCGGCGTGATCCTCGGGGCGCCCGAGTGACTCGATCCACTCGGCCGCGTGCCGGTGCTTCTCGGAGCGGTCAGCGCGCGCGATCTGCCCGTAGGCCACGTCCCGAACGAGCGCATGCGCGAATGCGAATTCGCTCTCGCCCTCGACGGACGAGCGCTTCTGCCGCCGCACGAACCCCTTGCGCTCCAGTGAGTGCAACGTCGTGGCCGCATCGTCCGCCTCTCGGCGGAGCGCCGCTGCCCAGAAAACCTTGCCGACGACCGCAGCGTTGCGAATTAGCTCTTTCTCGGCCTGCGGAAGCCCGTCGAGGCGAGCGGCGATGATCCCTTGCAACGTCTCCGGGAGCGGGAGCTCATCCGCGGAGCCGCGTTCGAGGAAGAGCTCGGCGAACTGCTCCGCGTAGAGCGGGTTGCCGCCCGCACGTTCCAGGAGTGTCTGCTGCGACTCAACGGGCAGCACGGATCGTTCGAGGAGATGGGTGATCAGGAGAGCTGTTTGATCCGCCGTGAGCGGCGCCAAGGCGAGCGTCGTGGCGTTGAGCTTGCCTCCGGCCCAGCCCGGTCGGCGCTCGAGGAGCTCGGGCCTCGCGGTGGCGACGACGAGCAGCGCGACGTCGGTGACCCAGTCGACGAGCTCGTCCACGAAGTCGAGGAGGCTCTCGTCTGCCCAGTGGAGGTCCTCGAACACGATGACAAGCGGCCGCTGCTCGGCCATTGCCTCGAGGAAGCGTCGCCAGGCGGAAAATGCTGCGCCGCGACGGTCGCCTCCGAGCTCCGATTCGCCCGCGAGCCCGACAAGCGAGCGCAGCTCCGACTCGACCCAGCTTGCATCGCTCGTCTCCGCGAGGACGTCAGCGACGGCGCTTCGCAGCTTCTGCTCGACCTCGTCTGGTACGTCCTGCTCGAGGATCCCCGCCTGCGCTTTGACGATCTCGCCCAGCGCCCACAACGTGACCCCGTCGCCGTATGCGAGGCAGCGCCCTTGGCGCCAGGTGATGAGCTCTGGATCGGTGTCGACGATCTGCGACAGCTCGTAGACCAGGCGGCTCTTCCCGATCCCGGGTACGCCGACAAGCGTGAGGAGCTGGGGCGTTCGCTCATGCCGAGCGCGTTCGAAGGCATCGCGAACGACGTTGAGCTCGCGCTCGCGACCGACGAGCTCTGTCCGCGCTTGGTGTGCGACGTCGACGCCGAAGCGCGAGTGCGCTGCGGCGACTTCCCAGACCGCGATCGGCTCGGCCTTACCCTTGGCTTCAACGGCAGCGGCATCGCGGTAGTCGACAACGTGACGGGTCGCACGGTAGGTCGTCTCGTCGGCGACGATCCCGTTGACAGGAGCCGCTGACTGAAGGCGCGCAGCTGTGTTGACGACATCGCCAGAGGCCATGCCTTCGCCAGCCTCGGGGCGGGCGTCGAGCCGGATGAGCGCCTCCCCGGTCGTGACCGCGATCCGCACCTGGACGTCGTCCTCCTCGATCGCCCAGTCGCGAATGGCGAGGCAGGCGCGGACGGCGCGCTCGGCGTCGTCCTCATGTGCGGTCGGGGCTCCGAAGAGAGCCATGACCGCGTCGCCGATGAACTTCTCCACGGTGCCGCCATAGCGTTCGAGCTCGGAGCGGAGGCGCGCGTGGTACGGGCTGAGCAGCGCCTCGACGTCCTCGGGATCGAGCTGCTCGGCGCGCTGTGTGAAGCCGACGAGGTCGCAGAAGACGACTGTGACGACCTTGCGCTCTCTCCGTTGGCCGGCCATCGTCAGGCGCTTTTCGCGAGCAGCCGCTCGCCGCGTTGGATGAAGAGGGTCGCGCCGATCGGGTGGTAGAACGCCAGCGCCTGCTCGAGCTGAACCTCGCCCTCCGCCGATCGCCCCTCGGCCAAAAGCTGCTCTGCCGCGCGTAAGCGCGCCTCTGCTTCGAAGAGCAGAATGCGGGCTTCCGCATACTGCCCCGCTGCCATCTCGAACTCACCGTCGAGCACCGCGACCATCGCGCGGTGACCAGGACTCGATGGGAGCGCAGTCAGGATCTTGCGGACCTCCGAGGTCTCGCCGAGCTCGAAGGCGACCTCGGCGAGCGCCCAGGGCCTTGCTTTGGGGTGCTTCTCGAGCAGAGGAACAGCCTCCCCGAACAACATGCGCGCCTCCGCGACGCGACCGACTTGCAGGTATGCCCAGGCCGTTCGGATTAGCGCCGGAATCAGGGTGTCCCGATCTCGGGCGGCCCCGCGCGCGAGCTCGAGGGCACGATTGAAGTCCGCCAACGCGTCGTCACGACGTGCGCGTGCGAGCGTTATGTACGCGCGAACCAGGCGGGTTGCATCCTCCAGAATGTGTGCCGAGGTCTCGCACTCGGCGATAAACGCATCCGCGTCGGTAACGGCTTCATCCCACTCGCCGAGCAGCCAGCTCGTCACGATCAGATTCCCACGCATGAAGCGCGTGATTTGTACGTCACCGAAGCGCTCCGCCTCGCGCAGCCCCTCGAGCTCGCGTACGCGGACGACGTCCCACGTATCGATCACGACCGAGAGGTTGTTCAGCGCTCCGTGCAGCATCGGCGAGTTCGCCGCTCGCCCAATCTCGATCGCCCGCTCGAGATCCTTACGCCCTGTGATGTCGCTCAGGAACTCCTTCGCCGAGCCAATTGTGGTCAGCGCATGCACCCGCAGGTCCTCGAGGCCGAGGCCCTCGGCCATTGCAAGCGCCTCCTCGGCGAATCTCAACCCACTCTCCTCCTCTCCGGCGAGCATGTGATGTCGGGTTGACAACGCGAGAACGCGGGCGACGCCGGGCGAGGCATCCGCGCCTTCGATCAGCGCCTCGGCGGCGTCGAGGTGGGGGAATACCTCGTCCTGCTGTCCGCGGAGCCAGAACATCCTCGCAAGGAGCGCCTCGGCCTCGGCCGCGGTTTCGAGTCGGCCGGACTGGACTAGCGCGTCGCGCGCGCTCTCGAGAGCGTCGGCTGTGCTCTCGTCACCGTGGTTGAAAAGCGCCTGGGCGCGGCTGAAGAGCAACTCTGGGCGATCCGCATCATCCTCCGGCCAAAGAGCGAGCGCCTTGTCATAGTGCATCGCCGCAGCCGGGAACGCACTCAACGCGAACGCGCGGTCTCCGGCAGCGCGCGCCGCGACCCGGGCGAGCCCGGCGAGCCCGGCGAGCTCGATCGTGGTCGCACCCGCTGCGTGCGCGAGCTCGAGCGCCGCGTTGCAGTGGAAGGCGACCAGTTCGGCATGGTCGTCCGCGCGGCCGAGGCTCTCGATCCACTCCGCCGCGAGGGCATGCTTGGCCGCACGCTCGGCTCGCGGGATCTGCCCATAGGCGACGTCCCGTAGCAGCATGTGCGCGAACGACCACTCTCCCTCGCGCTCGATCGAGGAGCGGCGCTGGCGGGTCAGGAAGCCCTTGCGCTCGAGCGCATGCAGGAGCGGTGTCGCCTCTCGCTCATCTCTGCGAAGCGCGCCCGTCCAGAAGACCTTTCCCATGACCGAAGCGTCCTGGAGCACAGCTTTCTCATGGCTCGAGAGACCGTCGAGGCGCGCGGCAATAATCCCCTGCAGCGTCTCCGGCAGCGCGAGGTCGTCGCCCGAGCCGCGCTCGAGTTGGAGCTGCGCGAACTGCTCGGCGTAGAGCGGGTTCCCGTTCGAACGTTCGAGCAGCCCTTGCTGGATCTCGGCCGGGAGCACCGCCCGCTCGAGCACGCGTGAGATGAGCACGGCTGTCTGCTCGTGCGAGAGCGGTGAGAGCCCGAGTGTGGAGACGTTCAGCTTCCCGCCGCCCCAACCCGGACGACGCTCGAGCAGCTCGGGCCTCGCGGTGCAGACGACGAGGAGCGGTACTCCAGTCAGCCAGCCCACGAGCTCGTCGACGAAGTCGAGCAGGCCGTCGTCGGCCCAGTGGAGGTCCTCGAGTACGAGAACGAAGGGCCGTTGCTCGGCGAGGGCTTCGAGAAAGCGGCGCCACGCCGCGAAGGCTTCTCCGCGGCGGTCGCCGCCGAGCCCGGCCTCGGCCTCCAAGCCGACGAGCGGCCGAAGGTGGGACTCGACCCAGGTGCCGTCGTTCGCGTCCCCGAGCACTTCCACGACTGCCGCTCGAAGCTTCTCGGCGGCCTCGTCCTCGCCGTCTCGCTCGAGGATGCCAGCCTGCGCCTTCACGACCTCCCCCAGTGCCCAGAAGGCGATTCCGTCGCCGTATGCAAGGCACCGTCCCTGGCGCCACGTGATGATCTCCGGATCCGCGTCCGCGATCTGCGAGAGCTCGTAGACGAGGCGGCTCTTGCCCATGCCGGGCACGCCGACCAGCGTCAGCAACTGTGGGACGAGCTCGTGCCGAGCGCGGTCGAGCGCGTCGCGAAGCAGAGCAAGCTCGCGGTCGCGACCGACGAGCTCCGTGCGCGCGTGATGCGTGACGTCGACCCCGAAGCGCGAGCGTGCGGCGACGGCCTCGCGCACTGGTATGGGGTCGCTCTTGCCCTTGGCGGCGACAGGCGGCGCGTCCCGATATTCGATCGACTGGCGGGTCGCTCGATGGGTCGTCACGTCGGCGAGGATCCCGTTGACCGGAGCGGCGCTCTGGAGTCGAGCGGCCGTGTTGACGACGTCGCCCGACGCCATTCCTTCGCCCTCGAGCGGGCTCGCATCAAGCGAGACGAGCGCCTCGCCCGTTGTGATCCCGACACGCAGCTCGAGGCTCTCCTCGACTGCGAAGTCGCGAATCGCGAGCGCGGCGCGTACCGCGCGCTCGGGATCGTCCTCGTGGGCGACAGGGGCGCCGAAGAGCGCCATCACGGCGTCGCCGATGAACTTCTCGACCGTGCCTCCATGGCGCTCGAGCTCGGCGCGAACACGAGCGTGGTAGGGACGAAGGATTGCCTCGACGTCCTCCGGGTCGAGTGACTCGGCCCGCGAGGTGAAACCGACGAGATCGCAGAACAACACGGTGACGACCTTTCGCTCTCGGCGCGGCACTCCCGTGGACACGGTGCAGAGAGTACGGCGTGAGCGCCCAGTAATCTCGGCCTGTGGCGCGAATCAAGGACAGCTCGGTGCGCGACGTCACCGCGGCGGCGGACATGGTCGAGGTCGTCTCGGGCAGAACGCAGCTACGTCGCGCTTCGGGATCGCGCTTCACCGGCCGCTGCCCGTTCCATGAGGAGAAGACACCGAGCTTCTCGGTGAACCCCGTCGAGAAGCTCTACTACTGCTTCGGCTGCGGGAAGGGCGGCGACCTCATCTCTTTTGTGCGCGAGACGGAGAACCTCGACTTCGTGGGTGCGATCGAGTGGCTCGCCGAGCGCTTTCGCGTCCCGCTCGAGTACGAGGAGTCCTCGCCGCGCGTGGAAGCGGAACGTCGCCACCGGGAGCGCCTGTACGCGGTGCTGGAGCAGACGACGGTGTACTTCGAGCGGTTGCTCTGGGACGGTGACACCGGGGAGCCCGTGCGCTCGTATCTCGCTGAGCGCGGGCTCGGCGAGGACATTGCGCGCGAGTTCCGGCTCGGCCTCTCGCCCGGTCGGGGCCTGGCGGAGAAGGCCGCCGAGAGAGGCTTCACGATCGACGAGCTCCGCGGCGCGGGGCTGGCCACGGTACGAGGGAGCGACTACTTCCCGCAGCGGTTGATGTTCCCGCTCGCGGACGCTCGCGGGCGCGTGGTCGGATTCCAGGCGCGCAAGCTCCACGAAGACGATCCTCTGCGCGGGAAGTACGTGAACTCGCCCGAGGGCGATCTCTTTCACAAGAGCTCGATCCTGTACGGGCTCCATCTCGCGAAGGCGGCAATCTCCAAGCAGGACCGGGCGGTCGTCGTCGAGGGGAACACGGATGTCATCGCGCTCCGGCAGACGGGGTTCGAGCCGGTCGTAGCCTCGATGGGAACGGCGCTGACGGAGCGTCAGGTTCGCGAGCTCGGTCGCCTGCAGACCCGGAAGCTCTTCCTCTGCTTCGACGCCGACGCGGCGGGTCAGGAGGCGACGCTGCGTGGGATGGAGCTCGCTGCGACTCAAGGTTTCGACGTGAAGGTCGTCACACTGGAGAAAGGGCAGGACCCGGCCGATGCACCAGACGGCTTCGAGGACAGGCTGGCCGGTGCGGAGAGCTACCTGCTCTACCGCGTGCGGCTCGAGCTCGACCGCTCTGCCCATCGCCAGGAGGGCTTCGTCCGCGTGCGCGAGATCCTGGCGAAGGCCGAAGAGTCACCTGAGCGCCAGGAGGCTTTGCGCCTGCTTGCCGACAGGCTCGATCTTCCCCGGGAGACGCTTAGGGGGCTGGCATCCGCGCGTGGAAGCGGGACCGCCGCGGTGACCGACGGCACGCGCCTGCTCGACGCCGGAGATCGCCTGGAACGAGACGCGCTCGCAGCCTGCCTCGCCCATCCGTCGCTCGTGCGCGGCCTGAGCGAGCTCACGCCAGGGCACTTCGACTCCGAAGTCACCAGACAGTTTCGTGCCGCGCTCGTCGCAGGAAGAGACGACCCGGAGCTGACCGCGCTCAAGGCGGAGCTCGATGCCAGAGCAGCGCGCGAGGCGATCGACGAGCGAACCGGGGCCGAGCTCCTTCTCCGACTGCGCGAGCGGAAGCTGAAGCGAGATCTGAGCGGGGCGGATCTTGCCCGGACGACCGAGCTGCAGGCGCATCTTGCGAAGGTGCGACAGGCGCTGGCTGAGTTGACGTAGGGGTAGATCCCGGTCGCGCCGCTACGTCCCCGGACCGGCCGCGTCCTCCTCGCGCGAATCCGCAACGACGCATGCCCTCCCGCTCCTCGATGTCCTCCGTGCACGAGCCCATTCGCATCGCACGCGATCTCTCTCGCGCGCTCGACGGGCTGTCTTTCGGTCCGCCGGTTGCCTGCGTCTACGATCCGCTCGTCTATGCGCACCGCAGTTTCGAGTGCTACCTCGAGCGGTACGCGCGACGCGGAACCGAGGTGCTTCTCGTCGGCATGAATCCCGGTCCTTTCGGGATGGTGCAGACCGGCGTGCCCTTTGGCGACGTGTCAATGGTGCGTGACTGGCTCGAGATCGAAGAGCCCGTCGAGAGCCCGGCGTGTGAGCATCCCCTGCGCCCGATCGAAGGTTTTTCCTGCCGTCGGAGCGAGGTGAGCGGGACCCGCCTGTGGGGCTGGGCGCGTGATCGTTTCGGCACACCCGACCGATTTTTCGCACGCTTCTTCGTGGGGAACTGGTGCCCGCTCGCCTTCCTCGAGGAATCCGGCCGGAACCGTACGCCCGACAAGCTGCCGGTCCACGAGCGAAGGGCGCTCTATGAGCTGTGCGATGGCGCGCTCGCGAGACTCGTGCGCTGGATGGAGCCGCGCTTCGTTGTCGGCGTGGGTGTCTTCGCCACCGAACGCGCGCGCGCCACGCTCGGCGCAGGTGGACCGCGTATCGGCTCGATCCTGCATCCCAGCCCCGCGAGTCCCCTCGCCAACGCGGGCTGGGCCGCGCGGGCGGAGGCGCAGCTCCGCGAGCTCGGGATAAAGCTCTAGCTCCGTCGACGACACAGGCTCGCCGAGTTGACGTAGGGCCCCGGGCATGCCCAGGGGCCCTACAACGTGTACCCGAGCTCGCGGAGGAGGTCGCCTGCCTCGGCGATCACGTCGCCGAGCTGCTCCGTGCTCAGATCGTCTCGGTACCGTCCGACCGACGTTCCGTGGGCGCGGCCGAGCGCCGTCGCCAATGCGTCCTCGGGCACGTCCAGGTGACTCGCGAGTGCGTGTGCCACGGACGCTGGATCAGCGGCGAGCTGTTCGTACCGGAGCTCGAGCGGTGCCGGATCCGCTCGGCGCGCCGCGATGACGTATCTTCGCCAAGCCCACGCGGCCCGGCGCGCGTCGCCCGCGCGCTCGAATTCCTCGCGTCGATTCGGCTCGACCCAGAACCGCGCGTACGACCCGTACGCGATGCCCGCGTCGTCGACTCTCGCCTGCTGCGGGCGGAGCCACGGTTTCTCGAGAAGGGAACAGACGACGTCTCGCCCGTCCCGGATGATGTGCACGACGCGGGCCTCTGGGTACGCGATGGGGAGGACGGCCGCAAGGTGCGCGAGCTCGGGTGTCTGCTCGACCCCCCGCACGGCTCCCACGAGGCCGACCCGTCGCGCGACCACCAGGATCCTGCGCAGGCGCCGGGCAGCCTCTTCGGGCTCCAGCGCCGCGAGCTCGGGAACAGCCGCCTTGACGGGCGCGACCTCGCCGAGATCCACGAAGCCAGGCAACGATCCGATCGCGCCAGCAAGAAACGTCGTTCCCGAGCGCGGCGACCCGATGACGAACACCAGGCGGTCATCGAGTCTTCCGAGCCGCTCGCGCAGCGACGCACCGCGCCGCGGCACGAGCCGCTTCGCGACGCGGAGCTGGAGGGCGGCGGATTCGAGCAACTTCGGCATGGGTGGACGATTGTCGCAGCCTCCGACATTGACAGGCGCGGCGCGCTCGTCGACAGTGTCGGGACGACTCGGGACGGCACCCAGTGGCACGTGGGAATGGATCGATGAGGCGGGCGTTGCGCCGGCGCGCGCTCGGCATCCTTTTGACGACAGTCCTCGGCGGACTGATCGTTGCTACCGCAGGCGCCTCGTCGAGTGCGTCCTACGCGGATCCTGCGGGCGATGCGAACGAAGCGCCCGACATCAGCTCGGTGACTGTCGACGACGCGATTCCGGGTGCGGTGAATGTCCGCGTGGAGATCGCGAACTTCGAGAAACTCCCGTCGGACTCGCGGATCATTCTCGAGCTCGACCTCGACCGCGACGCCACGACCGGCGTGGCGGGTGACGAGCTCGTGATCCGCTACTGGGACGATGAGCTGTTCGAGGTTCTGCGCTGGGACGGGATTCGGCTTTCGCCGAGCCCCGCTAACGGCATGAGCGCGAGCTTTGCTTCTGGCACGTTCAGCTTCACCGCCGAGCGGACGGCGCTCGCGAATGCGAGCTCGTTCGGTCTGATCGTGGTCACGGCGCGAACCCAACAGTTGGAGATCGGGCGGGTGACGGGAACCGACTACGCGCCGGCGAGCGGTAGGAGCGTTTACGCGGCACCTGGGCCGGCGTCGTTCGAGGACCAGACGGGCGATCACGACGCAGCTCCCGACATCACCTCGATCTCCGTCTCGGACACGCCCGCCGGGAAGATCGAGGTTCGCGTGGCGACGCCGAACTATCCGACGTTGCCGCCGGACAAGATCATCGGAGTCGACTTCGATCTCGAAGGGAGGCCGGCGACGGCCGACGACGTGTTCGTCGCCTACTTGAGCGGCGCCGGCCTCGTCCAGGTAGATGTCGAGGAGAACGAGATCCTGGCTCCGTCGGAGCGGGAGAACACCGCGACCGGGAGCTACGAGTCCGGGGTGCTCACGCTGTCGGTGGACCGGAGCGAGCTGGACGGCGCAGCAGTCGTAGGCTTGGGGCTCGTGACTTTCGATCTCGTGGGCAGGGGAGAAAGCGAGGGTCAGGCGTTTGAAGGTGATGTCGAAGCGCTGGACTCCGCCCCCGACGATCTCACCGGAGCGCTGCTGCCGTACCGCCTTGCAAATCGCGCCCCTTTGCAGCTCCGCGCGACCAAGGTCGCAGGTGCGCCGGCGCGCCCTCGAGCGGGAGAGCGGTTCACCTACAGCGTCGTCGTGCGCCGACTCGACACCTATCGTGTCTTGCGGAGCGGCTCGGTAACGTGCTCCGTATTCGCCTCGGGAGCGCGGGTGCCGGCGGCGGGTCGATTCGCCGGGGGGCGGGCGGAGTGCCGCCTGCTCGTTCCGCCGAAGGCGTCGTCCGCGCTTCGAGGAACGGTCACGATTCGCGCTGCGGGAGCCGTCGTCCGATCGACCTTTCGTGTGACCGTCCGGTGACAGTGTTTGACGCGACCACGGCCCTGGTCGAGAGTGTGGAGACGACTCCAGGTGGAATCCAGAACGTAGGCGGGGCGTGAGGAAAGCGCTTGCGGACTGGCGCTCGGTGTCTTCCTGTTCGCGAGCCTCGCCTTCGGCGCCGCGACCTTCGCCGACAGCCCGGGAGACGACAACGCGGCACCGGATGTGACCGCCGTCTCGGTCTCCGAGGCGCCCGACGGGATGCTCACGCTCGTCGTTCGCGTCGGGAACTACCAGTCGCTTCCCGCCGACAGCTGGTTCAACTCTGGTTCGACTTGGACTCGGACCCGCAGACCGGAGACCAGGGCGACGAAGCACTCGTCCGCTATTTGGCCGATGGCGGCATCGACTTCCACCTCTGGGATGGAGCGGGGCTCGCAGAGCGGCCGTCGACGGAGATGACCGGACAATCGCGCTCGGGACGGCGCTCCGACGTGGGGAGATCCTCGCGCTGCGCTGGCAAGACGTCGAGATGCTCGAGCGGCGGCTCCACGTCCGGCGCTCCTTCGTCCGGGGTGAGATGGGGGAGCCGAAGTCGCGAGCGGGGCGGCGCACGATCGGCTACGGGCCTCGGACGGCCGACGTGCTCGAGGAGCAGTGGAAGTCGAGCTTGTACCGCTCACCCGAGTCGCTCGTGTTCGGTCACCCGCTGCTCGGCACGCCGCTGGACCCCTCAAAGGTGAGCGGCTACATGCGGGGCGGCAGGGATCGAGAGAACGATCCGCCCGTGGCATGACCTGCGCCACACCGCGCTCACGCACGACGCCGCGGCTGGCAATCCAGCCGTTTACGTACAGGCTCGGGCCGGTCACGCTCAGGCGACGATGACGAAGCGCTACGTCCACGCCGCGCAGGTCGCGTTCCCGGGTGCCGCGGAGCGTGCAGAGGAGCGGGTCTTCGGCGCAGCCTCGTTAAGCGACGCGGGTTAGACTCGGCCGGACCCCGAGCATGGGAGGTGCAGTGAGCGTCGTTGTCCGTTTTAACCCTGTGAACCTGACGAGGCAGAAGTACGACGAAGTCGTACGGCGCCTTGAACAGGCCGGGTACTGGCCTAACCCGGTTGGCATGGAGCTCCACATCCTTTTCGGGGAGGACGGGAACCTGCGCGTCAGCGAAGTCTGGGACTCGCGAGAGAGCCTGGAGGCCGCCGGCGAGAAGGTAATTCCGATAATGGGCGAGGTCGGGATCGCGCTGGGCGAGCCCGAGATCTTCGAGGTACAGAACATCGTCAAGCGCTGAGCGGGTACGAAACTGGGTACGAAATGAGGGCGCCCCGCGAGGCGCCCTCGTCGTATCTAGCGGCTTTGCGGGTATTTCCTGACTCCCCGGGTTGGACTCGAACCAACAACCCTCCGGTTAACAGCCGGATGCTCTGCCAATTGAGCTACCGGGGAAGGCAGCGCGCGGATTGTACCCGCCGGATTCCTGCGGTTTCGAGGAGGCAGGAGTCGCCTGACCGGTCGAGAACAGGCGTTTCATGCGTCGCTTCGCCGTCGTTGGCGTCGCGCTGTCCATCGGCGTCTGCGGTCTGACTGAGGTTGGCTCGGCAGCCAACCCCCGCATCGCCGCGGTCCAGGTCGGGCTTCGGGCGCACGGGTTCGATCCGGGTCCGGTCGACGGCGTCTCGGGTCCGTTGACGCGAAGCGCGCTCGCGTCGTTTCAGCGGACGGCGAGTCTTCCTGACGACGGCAAGCTCGACTCGAGGACACGCCGCGCGCTCGGATCGCGGGGCCGCCCACTGCTCGGCCAGCGTGAGCTTGCCGTCGGCTCCATCGGCTGGGACGTCGCGGTGCTCGAGTTCCGGCTACGGCGACATGGAGTTCCCATGAGCGCCGTCGACGGTCGCTTCACGCGCTCGACCGCAGCCGCGCTCAGGCGTTACCAACGGCGGCAGGGGCTCGTTCCCGACGGAATCGCGGGTCCGAACACATACCGAGCCCTTGCCAGGCGCGGCGCGGCTCGTGAGCATGTCGTGCAGCCGGGGGAGAGCTTCTTCTCCATCGCAACCCGCTATCACGTCAGCCCATGGCAGCTCGCGCGGCGAAATCGCATCCCCCTGACGAGCGTGATCGTTCCCGATCAGCGTCTCACGCTCCCGCGCGGAGCGCGACTCGGCGCCTCTGCCGTAACCGGATCGCCGGCGAGTCGCGACGCGGTACGAGTGGCAATCGACCGCTGGGCAGGCGTCTACAGCGTAGATCCTGCGCTGGCGCGCGCACTCGCCTGGATGGAGTCCGGCTTCCAACAGGAGGTCGTCTCGAGCGTCGGCGCGATCGGGGTCATGCAGCTCCTGCCGGAGACGTGGGAGTTCGTCGACACGGTGTTGCTCGGCGTGCGTACGCCACGCACTTACGAGGGCAACGTGCGGGCAGGTGTTCGCTACCTGCGCTGGCAGCTCGACGAGTTCGGCGGGAATCGCCGTCTCGCGCTCGCCGGCTGGTACCAAGGCGCCCGGGCGGTACGCGAGATCGGCCTCTACGACGACACGAAGCTGTTCGTGCGGGTCGTGCTCCAGCTCTACGGCACGGTCTGATCGTCTTCGCCGAGCGCGATCGCAGCGGCATCCCAGAGATCGAGGTCGCGTCCCCGGTTCGTTGCCGCGATGAAATGGGGATCCTCTTCGTGCACGAGAGCGCCGCCCCGTTTCGCGCGCTCCCGTCCCAGCTCGGGAGTCGGGAAGCCTCCTCGTCGGCGGCTCCCCAGAGCAGCCCGCCGCGTTCCACGTCTCCTCGAACGAGCGCAGCCTGGGCGAGCCCGGCGAGCGTGTAGACGCTCCACAGCCGATTCTCCTGCGCGCGCTCGAGGCGCAGCGCGGCTCGACCTTCGCGCTCGGCGGCGTCGACGTCGCCGCTTCGGAGCGCGAGCATGAGGAGCTCGTGAAGCTGCCCCGACTCCCACCATTTCCAGCCGATGTCCCGAGCCATGCCAGCGCTCTGTCTCGTCAGCTCGATTGCCCCCGCGACATCGCCTTCGGTGAGGCGCAACTGCCCCAGGAGCCAGTACCCGGAGATCTCGATCTCGACGAATCTCCCGCGGGAACGGTCGAGTCCCTCTTCCGTGAGCTCACGTACTCGTTCCCAGTCCTCTCGCCTCCACGCTGACACCGCGAGCCGGTGCAGGACGGCGGCAGCGCCACGGTCGTCCTCGAGCAAGCGGTAGAGCTTCAAGCTCTCGGCCGAAACGCGTTCCGCGTGCTCTCGCTCGCCCGCCAGGTCCGAGGTCCCGCCGTAGACACGGAGTGCATTTGCCCGAAGCGCCGTCGGGATCGATCCTGCCCGGTCGAGGAGCTCGCCGACCCGGCGCATCCCCTCGAGTGGGCTGGACGCGACCCAGAAGTTCTCGAGCGCGATCATCAGCTCGAGCCCGAGCTCGACGTCGTGCTCCGCGGCCCAGTCGAGGGCTCCTCGAAGATCCTCGCGTTCGGCCAGTCCGATCTCGATGTGGAATGCGGCCGGGTCGTCGCCGCTGAGCCCGGCTTCCTGCGCGATGGAGAGCATCCGCTCAGCGTGGCGCCTCCGGGCGTCGGCGGCGTCATCGGCTGCCTCGAGCCGCTCGGCCGCGAACTCGCGGATCGTCTCGAGCATCCAGAAACGCTCCTCTCCAAGCTGCCCTTCCCGGCGCCGCACGAGGCTCTTGTCGAGGAGCGATGCGAGTGTGTCGAGGTCGGCGTCGCACACGATCTCGACCGTCTCGAGGGTGCAGCTCCCGCGAAACACGGCCAGACGCATGAACAACGATTGCTCGTCGGGGTCCAGCAGGTCGTGCGACCAGGCCTGGTCGCACGCAACGTCGCGTGACGCTCGTCGGCGTCCCTCGTTCCCTTGAGCAGGTCGAGCCGATCTCCAAGCCGCTCGAGCAACGCCTCGGGAGCGAGCAGCTTCGTTCGCGCCGCTGCAAGCTCGAGCGCGAGGGGCAGCCGGTCGAGGCGGGCGCACAGATCGGAGACCGCCTGTGTGGGCCGGACGTCCACGCGCACGGCGCGTGCGCGCTCGAGGAAAAACGAGACAGCCTCGGTCTCTGCGAGCGGTGGGAGGTCGAACTCGTGCTCACCTTGGATGCGAAGCGCCTCTCTGCTCGTCGTCAGCAGGCGGAGTGCAGACGTGGCGGCGGCGATCTCGGCGAGTGGGCCGGCAGCAGCCGGAAGAAGATGCTCGACATTGTCGACGACCACGTGGGTGCGCTTCTCACCGATGCGCGAGGCGATCGCCGTCGCCTCGGCGGCCGAGGCCCCGAGGCGCTCCGCGATCGCAGTCAGCACCAGTCGAGGGTCACGCAACGGTGCGAGAGGGACGAACACGGTGCCTCCCTCGGCATCCTCCGCGTGTAGACGCGCAAGCTCGATCGCGAACCGGGGTCTTCCCGGTCCCGCCTGGCCCGATGATCGTGAGGACCCGCGGATCGCGCTCGTAGACGAGCGACACCGCGTCGAAGAGCTCGCGTTCGCGGCCGAGGAAGCGCGTTGCCGGAGTCGGGAGCTCGATGCTCCCAGGAGTGCGAAGCGGCGGGAACTCGCCCGAGCCGAGTTGGGAGAGGCGGGCTGCTTGGTCGAAGTCCTTCAGTCGATGGAGTCCGAGGTCGACGAGCGGATGTCCGTCGAGCAGCGCCGCCGTTGCATGCGAGACGACGATTTGACCACCGTGCGCGAGCGCGGCGACGCGCGCTCCGCGATGGACGTCGACCCCCACGTAGCCCTCGTGAGCCACGGTCGCGGCACCGGTGTGGAGCCCCATGCGCACGCGGACTGGACCGGACGCGAGCGCCGCGTTCGCGGCCCTGGCTGCCGCGGCCGCGGCCGGCGCTGTCGGGAAGGCGACGAAGAACGCGTCTCCTTGGGTGTCGATCTCGACGCCTTCGTGCGAGGCGAACGCTTCGCGCAGAACTCGGCGATGCTCGGCGAGAGCGTCCGCGTACTCGTCCGGCCCGAGGTCGTGCAGGAGCCGCGTCGAGCCCTCGATATCGGTGAAGAGAAAGGTGACGGTCCCGGTCGGAAGATCTCTGCGCATCGTCACGCGTCGAGATCCATGCTCACGGCAGCAGGCGGGAGACGGCGGCATGGGCGCGGCTCGCTGCCTCGTCCGTGGCCAAGCCCCAGAATCGGTCGGACGTCGAGAAGATCTCGACGTCGAGGAAGCCGTCCCAGCCAGCCGCGGCGAGTGCGTGGACGTGCTCCGCGGAACGGGTTCCGCCGTCTCCCGGCAGCACGCGGTCCTCACGGCCGGATTCGCGAGGGGGGTCGGCGACGTGCAATCCCGTCACGCGCTCTGCAGCGACGGCGAGCGTGTCGGGTGACTCGTGCCAGAGGTGGTACGTGTCCGCCATGAACCCGACGTCCGTGAGGCTTGCCTCGTCGAGGAGATCAAGCGTCTCAGCAACGGTTGCGACGATCGAGACCGAGGCTTCAGCGGGCTCGACGCCGAGGCGGACACCTGTCTCACGAGCGACGCTGGCGACCTCGCTGAGCCCTTCGAGGATCAGCGCGCGTGCCTCGGTCGGTTCGCGATCTCCAACCGGGCCGGTCAGGCAGAGCACCGATTCGGGCTCGTAGGCTGCGAGCCTCCGGATGCTCGCGCGGAGCGCGGCGATCCGCTCGCCGGGATCCGGTGGCCCCTCCATCCCGGGAAGCTCGAGCTGCAGGATCGACGGGATCGTCGGAACGCAGTTCGCGACGGCGAGCCCTGCTTCACGCAGAAGAGCCAGACTTGCGCGGTCGTCGGCGCGAAGCTTCATCTCCCAAATCCCGATCCCGTCGAACCCGGCCGCGGCATAGGCGGCGACGTCCTCCTCGAAGGACGCGTTCACCGTAGAGATCTCGGAGAGCGCGAGCCTCACGAGCGCCTCATCACAGTGTGTTGCAAGCGTTGCCCGACCGCCGGCACGCGTGCCAGCGCCCGGCGGGGCAGGGACGACCTCGTCAGCTCCTTATAGACGAGGTAGCCGGAGCCCGCGCCGAGGCCGGGCCCGGGATGCGTCGAGGCGCCGATGTGCCAGAGGCCATTCACGGGAGTCCGATGGCCAGGCGCCTGCGGTAGCGGGCGGAAAAGAAGGTTCTGGTCGAGCGCGCACGAGCCGCCGTAGATATCTCCGCCCACGAGGTTGACGTTGCACTCCGCGATGTCGGCCGGCGAAAGAGCCACACGCTGGACGGTCGCGCTCTCGAGGTTCCGGATGTGCCGGCCGAGGCGCGCGACGATCCGGTCGGCGTACGCCTCGCGCAGCTTCTCGGTCCACGAGCCATCTCCGACGTCGAGCTCGTCCGCAGAATCGCCCTTCACGCGGCCGGCCGGGAGCTCCTGGAGCTGGATCCAGAGAATCCAGGAGCCGTCCGGGGCGCGTGAGGGATCGACCGCGAGTGGCTGTCCGCAGACGATCGTCGCCTCGGCCGGCAGCAGCCCGCGCTCAGCTTCGTTCACGGCGCGCGAGACGCCATCGAGACCAGGCGTCAGATGCACGATTGCCGTGCGCGCGAGACGATCATCCCCGTACCAGTCCGGTGGCTCGGACATCGCGATGTGGATCTGCATCGCGCCGCGCCCATAGCGGTACCGGCGAGCCGCGCTTCGAATGTCCGCTGGAGCATCGTTTTCGCTGAGCAGCCCGTTGTAAAGCTGAGTGGGAGTGACGGACGCCACAACCGCCCGCTTCGCCCCGATCGTCTCTCCGCCCGCGAGACGAACCCCCGTCGCCCGCCCGTCGGAGACA
Organism: Actinomycetota bacterium; assembly: GCA_030857225.1. Classification (GTDB taxonomy): domain Bacteria; phylum Actinomycetota; class Thermoleophilia; order Gaiellales; family Gaiellaceae; genus GMQP-bins7. The sequence continues at coordinate 25,693 of JALZOK010000014.1, read as the reverse complement.
AGGACGCGCTCGACCTCGGCTCCCGTGCGGAGCTCGCCGCCGGCGTCGTGCACGATCCCAGTCAGGCCCTCGACGAGCTTGACGCCCCCGCCCTTCGGCACCGGCATTCCCCCGAGCTGTAGCGCGCAGGCGATCACCTGCGTCATGAAGCCCGAGGTCGCCTGATCCGGTCCGAGCCCCGTGTGCAGCACCCACGGGGCGAGAAGTCCGTGCGCCGCGTCCGACTCGAAAGTGTCGCCGAGCCAGTCCCGGCAAGTCGAGAGCATCGTCCCTGTGAACGCGAGCAGACCACGCCGCCCGAAGCGGCGCAGCGCCTGACGGCCGAGGCCGATCCCCGCCGGAGACCAGAGCTCGGTGCCGAGGACGCCGAACGAGAGGTCGGCGTTCTCCAGAAAGCGCTCGAACATCGTCTGCCACGCCGTCCCGTCCCTGACTGCGTGACGCTCCAGCTCGGCGACGTTCTCATCGAGCGAGGTCGTCAGAAAGATGCTCGACCCGTCCGGGAACGCCGAGGCGGTCGGAAGTTCCGTGTTCAGGTACTCGACGCCACGTGCGTCGAGGTCGTCCTTCAGCTCCGCGTAGGCTGCGGAGCCGGTCCAGAGCGGGTGCCACGACGCCAGGAGCTCGTGGGTGAATCCCGGCTCGGTCAGGCCGGTCGCGGTCCTGATGCAGCCGCCCAGGCGGTCGTCTCGCTCGAGGACGCAGACGCTCCAGCCGGCCTTGGAAAGCAGTGCGGCTCCGGCGAGGGAGTTGATCCCGGCACCCACGAACACCACGTCGAAGGCCGCCATCGAAGGGGCGACGCTACCAGCGCGGCGGCGACCGCGAAGCGGACGCCTTCACGGGTCTTTTGCGCGATCAGAATCCGCGCGAGCAGATTCTGATCTTGCGCCAAGTACCGCTTGACAGGCCACGCCGACGTGTGACTGAATCCCTGCATGCTCCTTCGCGAGGTCGACTACGCGCGCCCGGCGACCGTGGACGAGGCGGTTTCGCTTCTGGCCACGCATGAGGGGGCGCGACCGCTCGCCGGAGGGCAGACGCTCGTCAACGTGATGAAGGCGCGCGCGGCCTCACCGGACGTGCTCGTGGATCTCGCCGACCTCGCGGAGCTGCGCACGATCGGCTTCTCCTCGGATGGCCTGCTCGAGATTGGGGCGATGGTGACCTACACACAGCTCGTCGGCTCCTCCGAGGTCGAGGTCGCGCGTCCAATCCTGGCGGAGGTCGCCGCCACGATCGCCGACGTGCAGGTGCGAAACCGCGGCACCGTGGGCGGAAACGTCTGTGTCAGCGATCCGACGAACCACTTGCCGCCGCTCCTCGTCGTGCTCGATGCCTCGTTCACGATCCGCGGTTCCGGCGGCGAGCGGATCATTTCGGCGGACGAGTTCTTCGTGGGCGTGTACATGACGGCCGTGGTCGAAGGAGAGCTCCTGACGAAGATCTCCGTGCCGCCCGCGAGCGATACGGGTGACGGGTTCTCGGGGGTCACGATCGGAAAGCACGGGACGTATGTCGTCGACGCCGCGGCCACGGTGTCGAGCGAGGGAGTGCGAATCGCGATCGGCTGCGTCGCGGCGACTCCGGTGCGTGCGACCGAGATGGAGGAGCGCCTGGCGGGAGGCGACTTTTCCGAAGCTGCGGTTCGCGAGGCGGCGAAAGGACTCGGTTCCTCGCTCGATCCCCCGTCGGACGTTCACGGGTCCGCCGACTACCGCCGGAGCCTCGCTGAGACCTCGGCGGTGCGCGCGGTGCTACAGGCTGCCGAGCGAAGAAGGAGCTGATGGACCCGTCCGCACCTGCGCGCAGCCGCTCGATCTCAGTGGAGATCAACGGCGAGTCAGTCGAGTACGAGGTCCCCGCGCGGCGCCTGCTCGTCCATTTCATTCGCGACGATCTCGGGCTGACCGGAACCCACGTCGGCTGCGACACGGGGAACTGCGGCGCCTGCACGGTGCTGGTCGACGGCGTCTCCGTGAAGAGCTGCATGCTGCTGGCGGTGCAGGCCGACGGCTCGCGCATCGCAACGGTGGAAGGGCTCGCGGGAAACGGCGAGCTGACCGCGCTCCAGCGCTCTTTCAACGAGCATCACGCGCTCCAATGCGGCTATTGCACGCCGGGGATGCTGATGAGCGCGACCGCGCTACTCGAGCAGAATCCGCATCCGTCGGAAGACGAGGTGCGCGTCGCGATCCAGGGCAACATCTGCCGGTGCACCGGTTACGTGAACATCGTCGAGGCCGTGGTCGCAGCCGGAGAGGGAACGGGCGCGTGACCCCAAGTGACAGTCTGTCGCAAGGGCAGGGCTCTACCACCGTCGAGGTCGAGACGGGCGCGCCAGAGGTGCTCGAGAAGGGCTACATCGGACAGTCGATCCCACGGCGCGAGGACAAGCGGCTCGTCCAGGGTCTCGGCACGTTCTTCGACGACGTCCGCCGGCACGGCATGGGCTACGTCCACTTCGTCCGCTCGCCGTATGCGCACGCGAAGATCGTCTCCATCGACGTCTCGAAAGCGCTCGAGCTCGACGGCGTGTACGGGACGCTCACCGGCGACGAGGTCGCCATCCACACGGATCCCTTCTTCGAGATGTCCGTCGAGCCGGGCGCCAACATCAAGGACTACGCGCTCGCGGTGGGCCGGGTCCGGCACACGGGCGAGCCAGTCGCCGCCGTATGCGCCGCCACCCGGGAGCTGGCGCGTGACGCTGCGGATATGGTCGAGGTCGAGTACGACCCGCTGCCGGTGCTGGTCGACGCGGAGGAATCGCTGAAGGACGAGACGGTTCTCCACGAGGACGCCGGCTCCAACACCGTGTGGTCCGGGATCTTCGACTGGGGCGACGTCGACCAGGCGCTCGCCGACGCCGATCACGTGGTCAAGATCGAGAGGCTCCACTTCCACCGCTTCTCCTCGACGCCCCTCGAGTGCGCGGGCGCCCTCGTCGAGTACGACAAGGGCACGGCCGAGTGGACGCTGCATTGCAACCACCAGATGCCGGGCGTCGGCGCGATCTGGATGGCGCCGGCCCTCCGCACCGGGATCGACAAGCTGCGCTTCGTCACTCAAGACATCGGCGGCGGCTTCGGCAACAAGATCTGCCTGCATCCGCAGTACGTCGTGCTCTGCCTGATGGCGCGAAAGCTGGGCCGGCCGGTGCAGTGGACTGAATGGAGAACGGACCAGCACACGGCCAACGCGCACGGGAACGAGCGCACGTTCATGGACGTCGAGGTCGGCGTCATGGCCGACGGCACGATGACCGGCTTCAAGGTGAGGGCGCTCGACGACTGCGGCGCCTTCCCGCGCTACGAGCCGCTCGGCTGCATCATCTGGGCACAGGTCACTCCAGGTTTGTACGGCTGGCGGAACATCAGAGTCGACTTCACCCAGGTCTGCACGAACAAGTCACCGGTGTCGCCGAACCGCGGCTACTCCCGCATGCAGCATCTCTGGCTGACGGAGCGGATCATCGACATCGTCGCGACCGAGCTCGATCTCGACCCGGTCGAGATCCGCAAGAAGAACTACGTGAAGACCGAGCAGATGCCCTACGAGACGCCGAACGGCTGCGTCTACGACTCGGGCGACTACGCAGCGGCGCTCGACATCGCGCTCGAGCTGATCGACCACGGCTCGATCGAGGAGCGGCGGAAGGATGCGGCTGGGCGAGGGAAGCTGCTCGGATTCGGGATCGGCTCCACCCTGGACTCGGGGACGAACAACTTCGGGCAGTCGACGCTTCTGAACCCCGAGCTCCAGTTCTCGGGGAACAACGAGGCGGCCTCGGTCAAGCTCGACATCTTCGGCGAGGTCGTCGTCACTTTGGGGACGGTGCCGCAGGGCCAAGGGCACGAGACCACTGCAGCGCAGGTCGTCGCGGACATCCTCGGCTGCTCGCCGGATCAGGTAAACGTGCGTCGCGGCCACGACACCTGGTTCAACTCGCACGCGGGTTTCTCCGGCACCTATGCGAGCCAGTTCGCGTTCACCGGGCTGGGCGCGGTCAAGGGCGCCGCCGAGCTGGTGCGCGACGACATGGTGCAGCTCGCCGCCGCTGTGCTCCAGGCGCCCGTCGAGGCAATCGAGCTGGCCGATGGCTTCGCCCGCATCAAGGACGGGCCGGAGGAGGCTGCCCTGCCGTTCATGGCCCTCGGCGCGATCGTGAACGCGAACAACGCCTTCCTGCCGCCCGACTTCAACCCGACGTTGAATCACCGCTACGTGTGTCGTCCGTACTTCGGGATGGTCGACACGGAGAAGAAGACCGGTCAGCTCACGCTCACCTACGCGACGCAGATCCACGCCGCGGTGGTCGAGATCGATCCGGAGACGGGCGTCGTGGATGTCGTCGACTACGCGGCCGTGGACGACTGCGGCGTGAGGATCAACCCCATGATCGTCGAAGGCCAGGTACACGGCGCCACGACTCACGCCCTCGGAGCGGCGCTGTCGGAGGAGTTCGTCTACGACGAGGAAGGGACGCTTCTGACCTCCAACTTCTACGACTACCACGTGCCGCACGCGCTCGACATGCCGCCGCTGAAGACGGGCTCGATGGAGTCGCCGTCGCCCGTCGCCCCGCTCGGCGCCAAGGGCATGGGAGAGGGCGGAGGCGGCGGGATCCACTGCGTCTGCGCGGCGATCCAGGACGCGCTCTCCGCGGCCGGGAAGGCGATCGTCTACACGAGCTGCAACCCGCCCCATAGAGTCTGGTCGATGCTCCAGGATCCGGAACCCACCCGTTCCAACGTCTCGGTTGTGTCGAAATGATCGTGTCTGGGACGAAGGAGCTCTCCGCGCCGCGTGACACGGTCTGGGAGGTGATCAACGATCCCTCCGAGATGGCGAAGCTCATGCCCGGCGTGGAGAGCTTCGAGATCACCGACGAGCGCCACTGGACGGCCAAGGTGAAGGTCCCGCTCGGCCTCGGCGGCCTCAAGATGACCATGAACTTCGAGCGGCTCGAAGAGCGGGCGCCTGAGTTCGCAGCGATGCGAGCCAAGGGAACCGGAGTGGGCGCGCTGATGGATATGAAGACCTCCTTCACGCTTTCCGAGGCGGGGGAGGGCACGTCGATGGCCTGGGAGGCGGACGTGAAGATCGCGGGACCGGTCGGGGCCATGGGGCAGCGCGTGCTGCAGCCGATCGTGAACCAGCAGGTGCAGCAGGTGCTCGGCGCGCTCGAGACGCGCGTCTCGGAGGCTGCGTCGAGCTCGGGTGGGGCCGAGCAGGGGATCCATCCTGCGTCGCCCGAGGCGTACGAGGCCGAGCCCGAGGGCCCGACGCACTCCACTTAAGAAGTCCCCCTGATCCTTCTTTAGCCGCGCTTTACCGCGGCCTTGCCGTCCTTTAATCGCGCCGCGGTCAAGTGTGGCAAGCGACCGCACCAAGGACGGTCGAGACCAGGAGGTATCGAATGTTCGGTTCCACCCACACCATCCGCCGCCTCGCCGGACTGGCCGTCGCGGCGGGCGCGTTTGCAGCCCTGATCCCCGTCGCGCAGGCGGGCTCCGGATTCCAGAGCGAGCACGACGCTGTCGATCCCGTCGCCCAGATGCAAGGGGCACGGCAGGCTGCGACGTTCGACGGTCGCGAGTCAGCGCGGTTGGAGCTCTCCTCGCTCTCGCAGGACATCGTCGCGAGGCAGCAGGCTCGGCAGTCCGCGACCTTCGATGGTCGCGAGTCGGCGCGGCTCACCTCGCCGGACGTCGTCGAGCGCACCGCGATCGCACTGCAGGTGAACGGTATGCCCGACCTGAGCGGGATGCCGGACGTCGTCGAGCGGACGGCGGCCGCCGGGGCGTTTCAGTACCTGCCCGAGCCGACGGCCTCGAGCAGCGCCCTCGACTGGAACGACTTCGGTATCGGCGCCGGTGCGGGCGCCGGTCTCATTCTGCTCCTGCTGGGGATCGGAGCGAGCGTGTGGATCACCCGCCAGGACGAGAGAGAGGTTTCGAGCATCTAGGCCTCCTGGGCGGACGATGCACGACGCGGGCGGGCCTGTCAGGCCCGCCCGTCCGCGTGGGCGTCCCGTGCGGGTTGCAGATCCACCAAAAGCTCGCGTGTCTGAGCGACTGCGGCACGTTTCCCTTGGCATCGTGCAAGCGGATCGCCGCCTCGATCGCCGGAGCGGCCTCTTCCGGCCGTCCCGCGAGAGCCAGGACCTCGGCAAGATCCGTGAGCGCGTCGGCGTGGGAGTGGAGGAAGTCGCTCGCCTCGGCATACTCGACCGCTTCCCGCGCGAGCCTTTCCGCTGCCTCGAAGTCGCCGCGGCGCGCCAGGACTTTCGCCCGCGTCCCGCGCCAGACGATGTGGGAGTGGACGTCATTCGGGCGACTCGACCGCTCTGCCTCGTGTGACAGCTCGTCGGCCTCGTCGTACCGTCCCTGCTCGTACGTCGCCTTCGCGAGCATCGTCGAGACGGAACAGAAGTGACTCATCTCGCCGATGCTCTTCAGGCCCTCGTACACCGGCCGCAGATTCCGCTCGGCCGCCACGGGATCGCTTAGCCACGCCATCTTGAAGGCGAGCAAGACCGGAAAGAGCCAGGCCGTCTCGTCCAGGCGCTCTGCGAGTTCACGTCCTCCGGCCACGAGCTGCTCGGCTTCCGAGGTACGTCCTTGTATTCCCAGCATGTACGCCAAGGTGCCGATGAGGATGAGCTCCAGCCTCGGATCCCCTGCAAGCTGGTCGAGCAGCCGCAGGCAGATTGCAGCCCCCTCGGCCCCCGTTATCGGCCCCAGGACGAGCGCGATTCCGAGCCATTCGAGGATCTCCTGCTGCTCGAAGCGGTCTCCGCTCTGCCGCGCGAACCTCAGCCCTGTCTCGGCCGCCTCGGCGCTCAATCGTCCGTTTCGCGCCAGATAGTGGGATTGGCTGACAAGACGCCAGGCCCGGGCGAGGCCGAGCTCATCCCCCGCGTCCCCGAACACGGAGATCGCATCCTCGGCGACCTCGATCAGCTCCTCGGCCGTGATCTCGGAATCGTGAAAAAAGAGACTCAAGAACCCGCGTTGCACGAGAGCGTGCGCCTTCAGCCGTGGATCTCCCGACGCGATCGCCTCCTGCAGAATCGCGTCCGCCCATCCCAGATCGGCCGTACCCTGGATCGCGCGCACATTGGGGATGAGCTCGACTCGCAGAGGATCGTCGTCCGGGAGCAATCCGGTCGCTCGGGACATCAGGTTCATCGCCGCAGGCGAGTCCAGACGGGCGAATGCACGTTTTCCGGCGGCACCCAACCGCTCGGCGGCGCGACGGCCCAGCACCCGAGCTCCTTCGTCGATCTCGTCCAGCTCGGCGCGGAACCGGTACGCCTGCTCGAGGTGATAGCCGAGGATCTCGTCGTATTCGACGCCGCGCTCCTTGGCCTTCTCCTCGAGCCACTCCGCGTGTCGTTCATGGAGGTCGGCCCGAACCGACTTCGGGATCGACTCGTATGTGGCGTCGCGAATGAGCAGGTGGCGGAAGCGATAGGCGTCCTCGCCCGCGAAAACGGGCTTGTCGGGCCGGATCAACTCCTTGCGGACGAGCCTGCCGAGCACCGCGGGCACGAGCGAGCGAGCCGCGCTCCCGAGTCTCTCCACCGACCCTCGATGGAAGACCTTGCCTTCGATCGCGGCACGCTCGAGCGCCGCCCGCTCCTCATCGCCCAGCTGATCGAGACGTGCCGCGAGAAGGGCATGAATGGTCGGGGGGACGGGAACGGCTGCCAGGTCCCCAGCCACCATCCAATGCCCATTCTCGGGGACGAGGAGCCCGTCGTCGATCAACATCGAGACCATCTCCTCGACGAACAAAGGGTTGCCTTCCGCCGCTTCGGCGATTCGTGATTCGAGTCGGTCGGCGAGCTCGTCCTTGCCCACGAGGTTCGACACCAGCTGCAAGCACTCGGCATCCGTGAGCGGTTCGAGCAGGACGGTCGTCGCGTTCAGCTTCCCCCCTGCCCAGCTGGAACGAACCTCGAGCAGCTCCGGCCGTGCCATGCAGAGGAGCAAGATCGGCGCTCCACGCGACCAATCCGCGAGGTGCTCGACGAGGTCGAGGAACGTCGACTCTGCCCAGTGGACATCGTCGAACACGACGACGAGCGGGCGGGCCTGCCCGAGTGCCTCTAGAAACTTCCGAACCGAGTCGAAGCTCTCCTGGGCGGCCCCGGCTTCGGATTCGGCGATGCCGACGATCTCGATGACCCGCTGCGCGACGAGCTCAGGCTCGGCCTCTTCTACGATGAGCTCCACGAGCCGAGCTCGGTTCTCTTCGACAGGTGCCGTATCGTCGAGCTCGGCAACGTCCTTGATCGCCTCCAACAAAGGCCAGAACGTGATTCCTTCCCCGTACGGGAGGCATCGCCCACGTGCGACGAGGGCGCTTTCGGCAATGTCCTCGAGAAACTCCCGGACAAGCCGCGACTTCCCGACTCCCGCCGTCCCGAGGACCGTGAACAGCTGGCAGGAGTTGTCGCCAACTGCCTGCTCGAACGCGTCGTTCAAACGCCGCCGCTCTCGCTCGCGACCCACCATGGGCGAACCAAACCGACCGCGCTCACGCTCCGCCGCTTGGGCCGATCTGCGGGTCGTCTCGTCCAGGATCGTCTCTCCCGGCCCGCCTTCCTGAGCGAGTCGAGCCGATGCTGTGAGCGGCTCGCCCGTCGCGCGAGGACCCGCCTGGATGCCGCCGGTTATCACGGAGCCGGTGGCGACACCGATGCGGAAATCGAGCTGCGCCGGCCAGTCGCCTTCGGCCAAGCGGCTCTGAATCTCGTCCGCCGCTCGAACGGCGCGCCGCGCGTCGTCCTCATGAACGTGCGGAAGGCCGAAGACCGCGGTCACGGCATCGCCCGAGGTCGTCTCGATCGTGCCTTCGTGAGCTTCCACCGCTTCGGTTACCTCCCCGAACGCGCTGGTCAGCACGCGTCGCAGAACCTCTGGATCGAGCTCTTCTCCGCGCTCGGCGGCGACCGTAAGGTGCACGTGCAAAGCCGTCACGGTCTTCCGCCCTGCGCGAGCTTCTGCCACCGGGTCTGGCGCTGTTAGCGGATAAGCCGTCGGATGCGGCTGGACCGGCGGCCGTTGCTCGACCGCTTTCTCGGCGTCCAGTGCCGGGTCTTGCTGCAGGATCGCCTGCTGCAGCTCGCGCAGCACTCGCCCCGGCTCGATCCCGAGCTCCTCGACCAGCGCCTCGCGCGCATCCTGGTAGGCGTCGAGCGCTTCCGCCTGCCGGCCCGAGCGGTAGAGCGCGAGCATGTGTTGCGCTCGCAAGCGCTCGCGCAACGGATGCTCGCGTACGAGCGTCTCCAGCTCGCCGGTGAGCGCGGCGTGTCGACCGTTCGCGAGGTCGGTCTCGATTCGGTCTTCGAGGCAGGCCAGCCGCAGGTCGTCGAGACGTGCGATCTCTCCGTGCGCAAAACGCTCGTAGGCAAAGTCCGCCAGCGGAGGGCCGCGCCAGAGGGAGAGCGCCTCGCTCGGCTTGCCCTCGTCGAGCAGGCGTTGAAAGCGAGCCAGGTCGAGCTCGTCCGTCTCGACCTCGAGCCGATACCCCGGCGAGCGGGTGGCAATGCGTTCCTTCCCCAGCGCCTTTCGCAGCTGCGAGATGTAGACATGAAGCGCCTTCCTGCCGGTCTCGGGCGCGTCGTCCTCCCAGAGCGCGTCGATCAGCCGGTCGGTAGAGACGACCTCGTTCGCGTGCATGAGCAGGATCGCCAGCAAGGCGCGCTGCTTGGCGCCGCCAAGCTCGATCTGGCGCCCGTTCTCGAGCACCTCCAGAGGACCAAGAATTCTGAACTCCATGCCGTCTCCGCTCCTCGCGACCCTATCCCGCCCCGGCGTGTTTGACTACGGGTCCGTGGCGCCTACTTTCCGCATCGGGGTCATGCAGCTCACAATGGAGCCACTCGACGAGATGCTCGAGGCGGCGCGCGTCATGGACACGGCTGGAATGGACACGATCTGGCTCGCCGAGGCGTATCCCTGGTGGCGGAAGCACGGGATGGAGGCGCGCTCGTCCACGGTCGTATCCGCGCTGATGGCACGGGAGACGGAGCGGTTGACGATCGGCTGGGGGATCATCTCCCCATTCACGCGCCACCCCGTGCAGGTGGCGATGGACGCGCGCGTCGTGCAGGAGGCCGCCGGGCCCGGCCGGTTTCTGCTGGGCTTCGGAACCTCGAAGATCTTTCTCAACAACATCAAGGCGCAGACGAAGAAGACGCTCGGGCCGATGCGCGACGCCGTCGAGATCGTTCGCGGTGTGCTCGGCGGCGAAGCGTTCGACTACGACGGCGACACCTGGAGCGCCTCGGTGCCTGCGCTCCGCGAGGAGGCGCACGCACCGCGTGAGATTCCTCCCGTGTACATCGCCGCGACGGCACCCAAGATGCAGGCGCTCTCCGGGGAGATCGCGGACGGGTGTCTGACACCGTCGATCACGACACCTGCGTTCGTCCGCTACACGATCGGGAACACCGGCTCGGAGATCGACATCGGCTGCACGGTTGTCGCCTCGATCGACGAGAATCGCGACCAGGGACGCGACGGCGCCCGAGAGATCGCCGGTATGTATCTCGCGAACAAGGTGCAGAACATCCAGGGCTCCGCCGACACGCTGCTCGATCTCGCCGACCTGACGCAAGAGGAGATCCGGCCGGTCGCCGACGCGATGGAGCAGGGTGGACGGCTGGCGGCGAAGGCGGCGGTGACGGATGAGATCCTCGACAAGTGCAAGCCGATCGCCGGCACACCGAGCGATTGCATCGAGGCGATCGAGGAGTATCGCGACGCCGGCTGCACGCACGTGATGCTCGAGCTCTGGGGACAGAAGCGGCACGAGCAGATCCGCCTGTTTGGCGAAAAGGTGCTCCCGCACTTTCGATGATCGACGAGCGCCGCCTCGTCGAGCTGGCGCTCCGGCTCGTCTCAACCCCGTCGTTCACCGGCTCCGAGCAGGCCGCAGCCGAAGTGGTGCGCGCCGTCTTCGAGGAGCTCGGCCTCGCGGTGCAGTGGCAGCAAGTCGAGGAGGGACGAGCGAACGTCCTAAGTACATGGGCGGGCGTGGGAGGCGGGCCGACGCTCATGTTCAACGGTCATCTCGACACGTCGTACTCAGGGCGCGAGCCGTGGTTGCGCGGAATTCCGGGCTTTCAGCCCACGGGCTTCGAGCGGGACGGGCGGATCTACGGACTGGGCATCTCGAATATGAAGGGCGCGATTGCCTGCTACGTGGAGGCTGTGCGTTCACTCATAGAGGACGGCGTGCGTCTGAAGGGAGACGTGTTGATCGCGGCGGTCGCAGGAGAGATCGAGAAGACGCAACAGGGCGACGCGCAGGGCGCGGAGTACCGCGGCTACGCGGCCGGTTCCCGATATCTGGTCGGGCATGGAGGCGCCGCCGATGTCTGCATCGTCGGCGAGCCGACCGAGAACAAGATCGTGCTCGCGCACTTCGGCTCCCTCTGGCTCCGGCTCTCGACGCATGGCCCCTTCGTGCACACCGCATTCAGCGAGGGCCGCCGTGGGGAGAACTCGATCGTGAAGATGCATCCCGTGCTCACGACGGTGCTCGAATGGCTCCCGTCGTGGGAGGAGGAGATGTCCTACGGCGACGTGCGCGGGGTCGCGAACGTCGGGTCGATCGAGGGCGGCTTCGGCTGGCGCGCATCGCGGACGCCGCACCGCACCGATCTCTTCCTCGATCTCCGTGTTCCACCCGACGTGACTATGGCGGACGCCCGGCGGAAAGCGCTCGACTTCGCGCGGTCACTCGAGGGAGTCGAGGCAGAGGTGTACGTGACGGCGCCAGGCGCGGAGATCGACGAGTCGCATCCGCTGGTCGGCGCTCTCGAGTCGGCGCACGAGGAGGTCTTCGGCGTTCCGCCGGAGCGAGACGTGACGCGCTGGTTCTCCGACGCGTCGGTGCTCTCGCGTTATGGGATCGCGACGGTCAACTACGGCACGTCGAGCGGGCTTCCAGACGCGGAGCTCGGCGAGAACCTCGAGATCGAGGGCCTCGTGAAGACGGCCGAGGTCTATGCGCGCACGGCGATGAGGACCTGCGAGGTGGCGACGTGAGCGGCCACGGAGACCAAGTTACAAGTCGTAACTTGGCCCTCTTCTCGGGCATGGCTCGGAGGGGCGCATGAGGCTCGTCACACTCGGCGAGGAGAGGCGGGTTGGCGTCGTCGACGGGCGCGAGATCGCAGTGCTGGACATCCCGACGATGCGCGACTACTTCGAGCGCGGCGGTGCGGAGGAGACCGGTGAGCGAGTGTCCCTCGAGGAGGCACGGTTACGCGCGCCGATCATCCCGAAGAAGCTCATCCACACTGCCGGCAACTTCCGCGAGCACGAAGAGGAGTCGAAGCAGGTCGGCTGGTCGCACGAGATCGCGCCGTGGATCGTGTTCTTCCAGAATGTGGACGCGATCGTCGGGCCTGACGAGCCGGTCGTGTATCCCGAGCATCTGACCGAGGAGCTCGACTACGAGCTCGAGCTCGCGGTCGTCATCAAGAGGGCCGGGAAATGGTTCTCGCCCGAGGAAGCGCCCGACTACATCGGGGGCTATGTCATCTTCAACGACATCACCGCCCGAGACATCCAGCGCCGCGAGATGCGCTCGGGCGTCTTCTCCTTGTGCAAGGCGATCGACACGTTCTGCCCGCTCGGCCCCTGGATCGTCACGCCGGACGAGATCCCCGATCCGCACGACCTCGCGATGGAGCTGAGGGTCAACGGCGACGCGCGCCAGACCTCGCACTCGGGACGGATGAGCGTGACGATCCCGGAGATCCTTAGTCACTACTCGGCGCTCGGGTACTCGGCCGGCGATGTCGTCTCGACCGGAACTGTTTCCGGGGTCGCCGGATTCTCCCCCGATGCCGCCTCGCTCTACCTGCGGCCGGGGGATGTGATGGAGGCCGAAATCGAGCGAATCGGTGTCCTCCGCAATCCGATTGTCTCGTGGGAGGACGCTCACGGCAAGCCGGCGCCGCCCCGTGTCCGCTGGTAGGTGTGCCAAATGTGTGACATTCCGTCCACACCTGTCCGTTCCGGACGGCTCGGCCATGTCTCTGCGATACATGGCCAGGGTCAGACCCGAGTTTTTCGACTGACGTTGCCGTCTGACGAGCGGGTCGAGCGGGTGCAGTGCTAGTCGGCTCGATCGAGCTCCATGCCGTCCCCGACGCGGTCGGGCTCTTGGCCGAGTACGGAGACGCATTCCCCAACGTTCCGGCTGAGGGGTGGGAGCCGTATCGGGCGCTGTATCCCGAGCTCTTCGCCGGTGAGAGCTGGCGCGTGCCCTGCAAGTGCTACCTCGTGCGCGCCGGAGGCGTCACCGTGCTCGTCGACACGGGTGTGGGGCCGCCGGGACTATGGGGCTGGACCGCGGAGGAGGAGGGCGAGTTGCCCGACGCGCTCAACCCACTCGGAATCGCCCGCGACGAGATCGACGTCGTCCTCCTAACGCACCTCCACATCGATCACGTCGGCTGGAACACCGATCTCGAGGGCTCGGTCTTCTTCCCCCGAGCCCGCTACGTCGTGCACCGCGACTCCGTCGTGTTTGCGAGCTCTCAGGCGGAACGACCCCATGTGCGACGGTGCATCGCGCCGCTTCTCGACCGTTTCGAGCAGATCGACGGCGAGGTCGAGATCATCGCTGGCGTCACGGCGTTCGTTGCGCCCGGTCACTTTCCGGGACACATGTCGCTCCGTCTTGCCTCAGAGGGCGCAAATGCCGTGCTGCTTGCAGACGTCGCCGTGCATCCCGCTCTCCTCGAGGAGCCCGACTGGGTCTACGTCTCTGACTCCGATCCCGCGCAATGCGCGGAGACGCGTCGCTCGCTGCTTCCCGAACTCGTCGATCGGGACGTGCTCGTCGCGTGCGGCCATTACCCCGGTTCTGGCATCGGCCGGGTCTTCACGCGCGACAGCCGTGTCATCTGGGAGGAGGTTCGATGAGCTGGCCGCGGGACGACGCGAAGCTCGGCCGCGTGCGCGCGCTCATGGAGGATCGTGGGCTCGACGCGCTCGTCGTCCGCGCGCCCGACAACGTTCTGTATCTCACGAACTTCTGGGGGATGAAGGGGTACGACGTCTGTGTCTTTCCGCGCGAGGGCGATCCCGTGCTGGTCTGCCTGGAAGCCAGCGAGGAAGACGCCGAGCGGATGGCCTGGACTTCGGACTTCCGACTCTTCGCGGGCTACGATCCGTCGGACCCGCGTCCACCTCTCGCACGCGCGCTCGAGATTGCAAGGAGCGCGACGGCGGAGTATGGAACAGTCGCGCTGGAGCTGAGCCTCGGCACGCAAGCGACCGACCGCATGGTGGGCGAGCCGACGACGTTCACCGCCGACTGGTTCACCGCCTTCGGCGCCGCCGAGGACGCGACGCCGCTGCTGGCCGAGGTGCGGGCGATCAAGACCGGCCAAGAGATCGAGCGCATGCGACTCGCCAACGACATCGCCGCGGCCGCGATGGAGCACTGCAAGCTGGTAATCCAGCCGGACCTGACCGAGGCGCACATCGCGGCCGAGTGGGAGGGGTTCGTCCACGGCGAGGGCACCGGCTGGGAGGGAAAGGTCGAGCTTGCGCTCGGCTTTTCGCTCGTCTGGTCGGGGCCGGGGATACAGACTTTCACCGCGACGACCTCACGACCCGTCGTCGAGGGCGAGCCGACGCTGTTCGAGATCTGGGTCTGCGCCGACGGGTACTGGTGCGACCACACGAAAAACCTCGTCGTCGGCGAGCTCACACCGGCGTATCGTGAGCTCGACGAGCGGCTCATGGCCCTGTACGCGGACGCAGTCGACTTCGCGCAGCCGGGTGCAAGCCTCCCTGAGCTCGACCGCCGCATCCGCGCGGGGATCGCCGCAATGGGCTACCCCGGCCAGCCATCGCATCCGATCTGCCACGGAGTCGGCGCTCGCGCGCACGAGCCACCGTATGCGCACCAGGCCGGCGTAGGCGAGATCCGCGAGGGCATGGTTCTTGCAATCGAACCAGCATGCTACATAGAGGGCGGCGGAGGTCTCCGCGTCGAGGACAACTTCCTCATCACGTCGGAAGGCGCCGAGAAGCTCTCGTCGTTCCCGGATGGGATAGTCCAGGCGTGACACTCGAACGCTCGAAGCTCTGGATCGGCGACCTGAACGCGAGGGCGCTCGAGCCGCAGCCGCGCGTCACCGTCGGGCTCTACGACACGACGCTCCGGGACGGGGAGCAGACCGTGGGCGTCGTGTTCTCTCCCGAGGACAAGCTCGAGATCGCGCGGGCGCTCGACCGGGCTGGGGTCGACCGGATCGAGGCTGGCTTTCCGCGCGTGTCGGAGGACGACTCGCGTGCGATCTCCCTGATCCTCGACGCCGGGCTCGACGCCGAGATCTGGGGGTTCTCGCGAGCCGTGCGGGCGGATGTGGAGGCGCTCATCGAGCTTGGCGTGCAAGCTTCTGTGATCGAGAGCCCGATCTCGGACGGGAAGCTCGCAGCGCTCGGCGTCTCGCGCGGCGAGATACTGGAGCGAATTCGCGCCGCGGTTTCCTTCGCCGTCGAGGAGGGCATCCGGGTCGCCTTTTTCGGCGTCGACTCGACCCGTGCCGAGCTCGAGTTCGTGCGCGCCGCGTACGAGAGCGCGGTCGAAGCCGGCGCTGCCGAGGTCGTGGTCGTCGACACGCTCGGCATCGCGACTCCGGAGGCGGCCGCCTATCTCGTGAATGAGGTCGCCGAGCGGCTCGACTACGACGTCCCGGTGCACTGGCACGGTCATGATGACTTCGGCCTCGCGACCGCCGCCGCCGTCGCGGCGGTGCAGGCTGGCGCCGCCTGGGTTCACGGGACGGTGAACGGGATGGGAGAGCGGGCGGGCAACGCCGACCTCGTCGAGGTCGCCCTCGCGCTCGAAGCGCTGTACGCCATACCCACCCGTCTCGATCTCGGGCAGGCGCGTGGGCTTGCGCGGCTTGTCCAGGAGCGTTCGGGCACGATCCACGCGCCCTGGAAGGCAGCGACGGGCGACAACCTCTTCACGCGCGAGTCAGGCGCGGTCGCCTCGCAGTTCCACGACCCACCCGCGATCGAGCCCTTCGCGTCCGATGTTGTCGGCGCAACGCGCGGGATCGTGCTCGGAAAGAAGAGCGGGCTGGACTCGATTCGCATCAAGCTTGTCGAGCTCGGCCTCGAGTTCCCGCCGGAGCGACACGGAGAGCTCTTGGACGCGGTCAAGAAGGCGGGGACGAAGAAGCGAGGGCTCGTCACCGATGGCGAGTTCCGACGGCTAGTGAACCGAAAGCGTGGCCGTTCGAGTATTGACTGACATCGGACAGCGCGGGATACTCGGGGCGCCATGGGTCACGCGGCGCTAGATGCGTGATCGAACGGGTCTGCATCGTCGGCGCCGGAGTCATCGGAAGCCTCTTCGCGGGGCATCTCGCGCAGGTGTGCGACGTCTCCGTCTTGACCCGGAGACAGGAGCACGCCGACGCGCTGAACCGCGAGGGGCTCCGCGTCAGCGGAGAGAGCGAGCTCCACGCGCGCGTCAGCGCGTCGCCGGACGCGAGCGCGCTGTCTCCCCCCGACGTGGCGATCATCGCGACCAAGGCGACCGGTCTTCGAGGGGCGCTGGAGGCGCTCGCGGGCGCCTTTCCTGATGCGACCATGGCAACCGTCTTGAACGGACTCGGCGCGGAGGAGATCGTGCGCGAGCACGGCGAGTGGCCGATCGTCTCGGCCGTGACCTTCATGAGCGGCACCCGCCATTCGGACACGCACGTCGAGTACATCCTCGACACCGAGACGTGGCTCGGCCCGTGGGAGGAGACTCCGTTCGAGCGGGTGCAGGAGATCACGGACACGATCGTCGCGTCCGGCCTTCGCGCCGAGGCGCTGCCCGACCTGCGTCCAGCCCAGTGGTCGAAGCTCATCTTCAATGCGGCGGTCAACCCGGTCGCCGCGCTGACCGGTCTCCCGCACGATCCGCACTTCGCTGCGGAGGACGAGCCTGCGGATCTCGGCCACCTCATCCACCGTCTCATCGACGAGGGCAAGGCGGTCGCGGCGGCGGCGGAGATCGAGTTGCACGACGATCCGTGGAAGATGAACGTGCTCGCGACGCAGCGTGGCTCGGCGCACTACCCGTCGATGTTGGAGGATGTCGACGCACACAGGCAGACGGAGATCGAGCTGATCACCGGCTCGCTCGTCCGCGAGGCGGACCGGCATGGCGTGCCGGTGCCGCTGCACAGGATGCTGTACCAGTTGATCAAAGCCAAGGAGGACTCGTGGCAACAAGACAGGAGGGCGTGATGATTCGAAGGCGCAAGGTGGTATTCGCGCTGGCATTCGTCGCGGTAGCGGCAACCGTCGTCGTCGCGGGGAGCACGGCCTCGCCGCAGCAGACGGGCACGGTCACGATCGGGTGGGCATTCGACGGCAGCGGCGCCATGGCTCCGTTCGACGGCCCTGCGCTCGCAACGGCGAGAGATCGCGTCAAGCAGGTCAATCGCAGGAGTGGCGTGAACTTGCGGATCACGACCTGCGATACGCAGGGCAACAAGCCGGCGACCGCCAAGTCCTGTGCGGCACGGCTGCTCGGACAGGGAGCCGACGTGATCTTCACGACCTGCGACGTCGACTTTGCCGCGCCCGTCGTCCAGGAGTCGATCAACGCGGGCAAGCTCACGATCGCGCCCTGCATCGGGACGGATCAGATGGGCCCGAAGCGCTTCGGGGCGAAAGGACGTCTCGCGTTCTCGTACGGCAACGTCGCGCAGGACGAGGGCTCCGCGATGGCCGAGTACGCGTGGAAGCGCGGGTGGCGCGATGCGGCGCTCGCCACCGATACCGTCATCGTCTACTTCCGGAACGTCGTTCAGGCGTTCGAGGCACGGTGGCGTCAGCTCGGAGGGAAGATCGTCGCGGAAGAGACGTACCAGTCGCTCGGCGGCAACCCTGCCTCCTGGCAGAACATCGCCACGCGTCTGAACAGGGAGGAAGCCGACGTGATCGTCACGTCGACCGCCGCAGCGTTCGGAGCGCAGGTTCCGATCCTGAACGGCCTGCGGACGCTCGGCAACACGACTCCGATGCTCAACTCGTGGGCCGGGGACGGGAACTACTGGTACACGCCGAACCCGAAGGTCACGAATTACTACTACGTCACCTTCGCCTCGGCGTTCGGAGACGATCCGGACAAGGCTGTCAACGCGCTCGCCAAGCGGAACAAGGGCGCGATCGCAAAAGGCGGGAGCACCGGCGGATTCATCACGGGGCCGGCCGCGATCGACGGCCTCATGACGGCCCTGAAGCGGACCGGCGGCTCGACGAACGGCGCCCAGCTCGCGGCTCAGATGGAGAAGTTCAAGAACGTGACCACGCTGTCCGGCAAGGTCAGCTTCTCGAAGAGCCTGCACACGGTGTTCGGCCGCCGGTACCGGGTCATCCGGGTGCAGAACAACGTCCCCAGGGTCGTCGGGACGATCAAGGCGAAGGTCGTTCCGAAGATCTGACGGCGTTGGCCGATTCGGTGAGCGAAAGGCGGTCCGGAGCATCGCTTCGGGCCGCCTCGGTCTCGCGTGCCTACGAGGGGGTGCAGGCACTGCGCGATGTGACCCTCGAGCTGCATCGGCACGAGGTCGTGGGGCTGATCGGGCCGAACGGCGCCGGCAAGTCGACGCTCGTCAACGTCATCAGCGGCTTCGATTTCCCGGACGACGGCACGGTCGAGCTCGAAGGGCGCGACATCACGAGGTGGAGACCGGACCGCCGAGGCCGTCAGGGTTTGACACGGACGTTTCAACACTCCCGCTCGTTTCGTGGGCTGTCGGTGCGGGAGAACGTCGAGGTCTCCGCGCTCGGCGCGGGCCTCGGCGCCCGTGAGGCCCGACGGCTCGCGGATGCGCTTCTGGAGCAGCTCCAGCTCGCGCGGTATGCGAACACGTCTGCCGGCGCGCTCGCCCACGGGGACGAGCGGCGGCTCGGCGTCGCGCGGGCGCTCGCGACCGAGCCGAGGTTTGTTCTCATGGACGAGCCTGCAGCGGGCCTCCCCGAGGCCGAGGTACCCGATTTCGCAGCCGTGATCCGCTCCGTGCGCGACGAGCACGATGCGGGCGTGTTGCTGATCGACCACAACATGGCACTCGTCATGGACGTCTGCGACCGGATCCAGGTCCTCGATCATGGCGCGACGCTTGCCGCGGGGAAGCCGAGCGAGATTCGCGCCAACCTGGACGTCGCGTCGGCGTATCTGGGAGAGAGCGCAGTGCACGAGGAGCGCGCGTGACCGAACCGGTTCTCCGGATTCAGGGCATCTCGGTCGGTTTTGGCGGCAACCTGGTCGTGCGCGAACTGTCGCTCGAGGTGAACCTGGGCGAGATCGTCGGGCTCATCGGGCCGAACGGCGCCGGCAAGTCCACCACGTTGCACGCGCTCATGGGCCTCGTCCCGCTACGAACCGGAGACGTTCTCCTCGACGGGCGATCGCTACGCCGGCGTAGTCCGGAACGAATCGCCCGCTCTGGAGTGGCGCTCGTCCCGGAGGGGCGCCGTCTCTTCGGAGAGCTCACGGTGGAGGAGAACTTGCGGCTCGGGCTGGCCGGGAGGCGCAAGAACGGCGCGTCCGACGACGATCCGATCGCTGACGCCTACGAGCTCTTTCCCATCCTCGACGAGTTCCGCAGCCGCGCCGCAGGGGTGCTCTCCGGTGGGCAGCAGCAACAGCTGGCGATCGCCCGCGCTCTCGTCGCGGAGCCGAGCGTCCTGCTCCTCGACGAGCCCTCGCTCGGACTTGCGCCGACCGTAGTCGACCTCGTCTTCTCGACGCTCGCGACGATCCGCGATCGCGGGCTCGCGATCCTCCTCGTCGAGCAGCGCGCGCAGCGCACGGTCGCGCTCGCAGACCGGACGCACGTGCTTGCGAACGGAGAGCTTCGACTGACGCTGACTCCGAAGGACGCGGCCGACACGGACCGCATGGTCGCGGCGTACCTCTCGTGAGCGTCCTCCTGGCCAGCGGTCTCGGCGACTTCCTCACGGACGCCGTCGACGTGCAGGTGCAGGTCGACGCCATCGGGCTCGGGGCGATCTTCGCGCTGATGGCCGTGGGTATCGGGCTCGTCTTCGGGGTGCTTCGGTTGGTGAACTTCGCCTATGGCCAGCTGATCATGGCCGGCGCCTTCGCGCTGGCGTTCGCATCCGACAAGGGCTGGCCGGTGGGGGTGGGGATCGCGCTCTGCTTCGCCGTCGTCATCGTGTTGTCGCTGGCCATGGAGCGTGCGGTCTTCCGGCCGCTGCGGTCGCAGTCGCCGGCCGTAATGCTGATCGCGACGTTCGCGGTCGCGTTCCTCTTGCAGAGCATTGCGCTGCTCTGGTTCGGGCCGCTCGGGAAGACCGCCGCGTCGCTCGCGGAGCTCAACCGGCCCGTCTCGCTCGGCGAGGTCGATGTCCGGAAGATCGCGCTCGTCGCCATCGTCACAGCCGCGGTGTGCCTCGGACTGCTCGTGGTGCTGTTGAACCGGACGTCGCTCGGGTTGCACATGCGTGCCGCGGCGATGGACTTCCAGACGGCGAGGCTCGTCGGCGTGCGGGCCAATCTGGTCAGCGCCGCGGCTGTCCTCATCGCGGGTGTCCTGGCTGCGATCGTCGCCGTGCTGCTAACTGTGCAGTTTCCGACGGTGACGCCGACCTTTGCGCTGCGGGAGACGATCATCGTGCTCGCGGGCGTCGTCGTCGGGGGGATGACTCGCCTGCTCTCGGCCACCCTCGGCGGCTTCGCGATCGGTTACGTGTCCGGTCTGCTCGGGGGCGCGTTACCGACCGCTCAGAGCCAGTATCTGCCGACGTTCGTCTTCGGCTTGGTAATCCTCGTCCTCCTCCTGCGGCCCGGAGGGCTGTTCCTGCGCGGCAGGGCGGCAGTGGAGCGGGTGTGAGGGCTGCTCGTGGAGCACTGGAGCTGGCGGCTCCCGTCGGGCTCGTGATCGGCGCGGCTCTGCTCGGCGCGCTCGTCTCGCGCTCGACCGAGATCTATTTCATCAACGCGCTCGTCGCGGTCTCGATGGTCGTCGCGATCTACGTGTTCGTGGGCAACTCGGGAGTGCTCTCGTTCGGCCACATCAGCTTCGTCGCGGTGGGTGTCTGGACAGCGGGCGTGCTGTCCGTGCCCGAGCAGGAGAAGCCGGCGTTCATGCCCTACCTCTTCGATTTCCTCCGCGACACGACTGTCGGAAACGTCCCGTCGCTTCTCGCTGCCGGCATCGTCGCCGGTGTTTTCGCGCTCCTCGTCGGGTTGCCGCTAATGCGCCTGTCCGGGCTCGCCGCGGGTATCGCGACCTTCGCGGTGCTCGAGATCACGAACAACATCCTTCGCTATTACGAGAAGGTCGGGCCCGGTTTGAATACGTTCTCCTCTGTGCCCGAGACGACCGATCTCCGTCAGGCCGCCATCGGCGCTGTCGCCATCATCGTCGCCGCGTTCGCCTACCAGCGAAGCCGCTTCGGACGCCAGCTGCGCGCGACGCGCGAGGATCCCGCGGCGGCGCGCGCGGTCGGCGTCTCCATCTACCGCCAACGGCTCGGCGCGTTCGCGCTCTCCGGGTTTCTCGCGGGCCTTGCGGGTGGGCTCTACGTTCACTTCCTGCCGATCAACGTCGACGCCGTCTACCTCGACCTGACGTTCATCACGCTTGCGATGCTCGTCATCGGTGGGACGACGAGCCTCTGGGGCGCGGTGGTAGGGGCGCTCGCCGTCAGCGCGCTCGACTCAATGCTTGCGAATGCGGAGAACGGCCTGGAGTTGCTCGGCCGCACGCTCGAGGTTCCGGCCGGGACGAGGATCGTCGTCGTCAGCGCGCTGATGGCGCTCGTGCTCATCCTCAGGCCGAGCGGGCTGACGGGTGGGCGCGAACTCTCGTTCGATCCACTCTGGCGAAAGCTGCGGCTGTTGTGAGGGCCTGTGTCGTGGGGTGCGGCGCGGTCGGGTCGCTCTTCGCCGCGAACCTCGCGCAGCTCGAGGACGTCGAGGTCTGGGCCTACGACCTCGATCGGGCGCACGTGGATGCGATCAACGCGGTCGGGTTGCGGCTGACCGGGGCAGGCGATGTCGTGGGATCCGTTCGCGCGACGACGGACCCCTCCGAGCTGCCCGTCTGCGACTTCGGGATCGTGGCGACGAAAGCGATGCATACGGATGGCGCACTGGCGGCAACCACGCACGCCTTCGCCGACGGCGCCGTAGCGTCGGTCCAGAACGGCGTCGGGAACGAGGAGGTAATCGCCCGGCATGTCTCGCGCGTCATCCGCGGGACGACGTTCCCTGCGGGGAAGATCCTGTCGCCGGGAGTCGTGCAGTGGGACGTGAGAGGGGACACCACGTTCGGTCCGTTCGAGCCGAGCCCGGCCTCGGCCGTTGAGATCGAGCGGCTCGCAGACGCCTGCACGCGCGGCGGGATGCCGACTCAGGCTGTCGCTGACGCCCGCCCCGCGCAGTGGCGCAAGGTCGTCTTCAACGCTGCCACGAACCCGGTCGGCGCGCTGACGGGTCTCACGCACGGGCGAGTCTGCGAGCGGCCCGACCTGCGCGCTCTCGTGAGTGCGCTCGTAGACGAGGGCAAGGCCGTCGCGGAGGCGCAGGGGATCACGCTCGACGCCGACCCGGAGGAGCTGATCGACCACGCCGCCCGTCCCGACGTCGCCTACGACCATAAGGCGAGCATGCTTCAGGACGTGGAAACCCAGAGGCGGACCGAGATCGACTACCTGAACGGCGGGATCGCGCGTTTCGGACGCGAGCTCGGGGTGCCGACTCCGCTGAACGACGCGCTGACCGCGCTCGTCAAGGCGCTGGAGGACTCGTGGGTGTAAGAGCTTCCAGCGCCGCATCGCGACATGGTCGCTCATCGTGCTAGAAGCTCTCGAGCTCGAGCGCCGCTACACGAACGTGCGCGCGGCGATGGCCGAGCACGACCTGGACGCGCTGATCGTCTCCGGGAGCGAGTACTCGGGCTTCGAGGGCGCCGTGACGTACCTGTCGGGATTCCAGATCGTCCATCGTTACGCATACGTCGTCGTGCCCGCGGACGGCGACCCGTTCATCGTCTTTCCGAGCGAAGCGCGCTACGTGGGGGAGCACGGCACCGCGCAGATCGAGCAGGTGTTCGACGATCGGCCGGGGGCGCACATAGCCGAGCACGCGCGGGGAGCCGGGTGGGCGCGACTGGGCGTGTACGGGCTCGACTACGTGATGACCGTGCGGGACGAACGCGCTTTTGCGAAAGCGGATCTCGAGCTCGTTCCCTTCGACGTCGAGTTCGACCTCGCCCGCGCGGTGAAGAGCGAGGCCGAGCTCGAGTCCGTGCGCGACTCGGTCCGCATCAACGAGCGGGGATTCGAGATCTTCTTCGAGCACTACGCGCCCGGGAAGTCGGCCGCCGAGGTGATGGCCGCCGCCGAGGAGTGGTTCATCGCCGAGGGGTGCGGGCGGCTGACCATGAACATGGTCCTGACCGGCACGGACTCGTACGCGCGGCCCGAGTTCAAGATTGCCCACCGCGGGGAGATTCTCCCGAAGTTCCTCCTTCCCTCGCTCGAGGTTGCCGGCCCGGGGATGCATTGGGTCGAGGTCTCGCGCGCGATCGCAGCCGCCGGAGCCGAGCTCTCCGAAGACACGGAACGAATGCTCGAGGCGTACCTCGAATACGCCGAGGCGGCGAGGAGCGCCATGCGGCCCGGCGCTACCTGCCACGACGTGCATCGTGCGGTCTCAGCCGGATTCCTCGAGCGCGGCTACCATCTGGGCCACGTCACCGGTCACTCGATCGGGATGACGATGATCGAGTTCCCGAAGATCGGTGAAGGTGTCGAGACGGAGCTCGCGGAGAACATGGTGTTCTCGATGCACCCGCACGCGATCGCGCCGAGCGGGGAGGACTGCCTGTACATGCAGGAGACCTGGCTGGTGACCGTCGAGGGCGGCGTTCCCCTCTCCAACCTCCCGATGGAGGTCTTCCGTTCATAGCTGGCTACAATCTTGCGCGTGAGCTGGCCGTGGCTCGTCGTGCTCGTCCTCGCGGCCGCACTCGTCGTCGCGGTCGAGTGGCCGCGCCTCGGCAGGCGGTTCGGCATGGATGCACGCCGTGAGCGCGAGCGCGCGCGCCGCAAGAAGACGTTCCACGTCGTCGCAGCCGTCGATGAGGAGAGCGACGAGTTCATCAAGAGCGTCCAGCGCGATCTGGACGCGCTCCCCACAATCGAGGAGCGCGACCGGAAGACGTAGTTGCGCAAGACCAAAGACCCCTTCATGGGGTGCCCGGGACCACGCAGCTTCGGGGTGTGATGCCGGTTACCTGTCCACCTTCCCCGGCATCCGCTAGCGTCCGCGACCCCCTTTCAGACCTAGCGCACCTAAGCGTCCAGGCGTTCCAGCTCCGCCTGCCTCGAGATGAGCACGAGCGAATTCAAGGATGTCTTCGACGAGGTCGGTGCCCCAGTAGCTCTCGCTTGTCACCCTCCATCGCGCACCTCGCTCACTCTCCACCTCGAGATTACGTACGCCGGTTTTTTTTGTGTACCGCTGAATATCGCGCTCGAACAACATTGATGGTCCGTCTCCGTAGACCACAGCCCTGAGCACGAGAGAGCCGCGCGTGATATCGGCTCCGCGAACGCCACTGGGGCCTGCGTACACCCACAGTCTTGGCGCAAGAGAGCGACCTGCCTTGCCGACCTTGATCGACTGGGCCCGCTGTCCCAGCTTCTTGTCGCCGGCGATCAAGACAGCGTTACCCTTTACAGACACCTCCATCGTGAGCACGTAGAGCGTGGGTGGCGCTTCTGGATGTGACCATCGGTGCTCCATCTCGTCGAGGAGCACCGCCCCATCCGCCGGAGCAGTCTCGCGCAACGCCGCCATCTCCTCGAGAAACCCGTCCGACGATCTCAGCCTGCCCCTTGCCTTCTCGTCGACGTACTTCTGTCCCACGCGCACCGCTCTGGCGAAGAAGGGATCGTCGCGCACGATCCGGTAGCTCCCACCCCAGGCGGTCGTATCCTGCGCGCACGCAATCGGTCTCATCGACGGGGGTCTGGTTTAAAGGCCGCTACGGAACATAGAGCGCCTCGGTTGCGAAAGAAGGCCCGGCATATAAAGAGCTGCGCAGGGGACGAGCTAACCGTCCCAGATCCCAATCGCCGCGGCGAAACGCACAGTTCCCCCGCACTTTGGACACGCTCCCCACCGCGGATGCTGCTCGACCGAGAGCGCAGCGAAAAGATCTCCATCCTCTCCCCAGGGAGTGAGTCCATCAGCTACGCCACACCGGGGACAGCGGCCGACCTGCTGCTGTCTTTCTTCGTCATGCGACCAATCTGTCGCTACGACGACGTCAACGAGCTCG
Organism: Actinomycetota bacterium; assembly: GCA_030857225.1. Lineage (GTDB taxonomy): Bacteria > Actinomycetota > Thermoleophilia > Gaiellales > Gaiellaceae > GMQP-bins7. Next base: position 312 of record JALZOK010000014.1, on the reverse strand, counting down.
CGGCAGCGTCCACACGTGCTTGTCTGGACGTGGGAAATCCCACCGTAGTCACGTCCTCCGGAAACCTCAGCCGAGTACCCGCAGTCATCGCACACGAATTGGTTCCAGCTTCCCATTGATCAGCCGTCGCGATCGACGGAGCCGCCGGAGGGGAGGTACTCGTTGATTTCATGAGCGGGTAGGTTCTGTCCGACCGGGGGTAGCAGCCCGAGATCGCGGAGCTCGGCGTGGATTCGGCGATTGTGCTCAACGTATTCGCGCTCCGCCTGCACCTTCTCCTCGTCGGTCGCGTTTGGGCCGTAGCCGTAGAAC
>JALZOK010000072.1 GCA_030857225.1 Actinomycetota bacterium | reverse complement strand
GCCTCCGATACCCGACCATCGAAGACGGCGCCTACCGAGGGCCTCGCCAGGCGCCGCACTTCGCCTGCTCCAGGGTCGACGAGCATCCAATCACCAGCACGCGCGAGAAAAACGGTGGATCGAGGCTAAGAACGTACCCGGCCGCGAAGCGGACGGCTCCAGGTTTTTCGCGCTGGGATTCCGCGGTTAGCGGATTTCCATCCTGCGCCAGGAAGGCACGTTGCTCTTCCGTTAAGGAGTCGTGCAAAACCCGCTATCATGAGCCTGTGGCTGGCAGGGAATCAACTGCCGGCGCTTTTTCGTGATGGCGGCAAATACGAACCTCGGGGAGGCTAGCTTGTTCGATATCGGCGACAAGGTGGTCTACCCGCACCACGGCGCTGGGACAGTCGTGAAGAGGGAGAAACGGGAGATCCTCGGTGAGACGCGCGAGTATCTGACGATCCAGATTCTTCACAACGACATGACGGTGAACGTCCCATGCGACAACGCGGAGCGGGTAGGTCTGCGGCAGGTCATCGACCAGCGGACGGTGACGATGGTAGTGCGGACGCTGTCTGGTGGATCCACGGAGATGCCGAAGAATTGGAATCGCCGGTTCAAGCACAACCGCGACAAGATGAAGACGGGGAACATCTTCGAACTCGCGGAGGTCGTCCGAAACCTTGCAGTCCGAAATAACGAGAAGGGCCTCTCGACCGGTGAGAAGCAGATGTTCGTCAAGGCCAAGAAGATCCTCGCGTCGGAGCTCATGTACGCAAAGGCCATGAGCGAGGACGAGGCGGCAGAGTGGCTCGACGACGTTCTCTCTCGCGCCGGCCAGCCTGAGAAGCCGAAGTCTCGAGCGAAAGCCAAGGCAGCCACGGCGAGTGCGTAAAGACCCGGGCGGCGCCGGTGAAGCCGGAGCCACCTGGGCGCTGCTCGTAGCAGCGGGCGCCGGTGAGCGTCTCGAGATCGACCGGCCGAAGGCGTTCGCCTCCCTGGGCGGCCGACCTCTTCTGGCGGAGAGCCTCGAGCGTCTGGACCGGTCGTCGTGGATCGATGCGATCGTCGTCGCTGCGCCGGTGGGGTGGGAAGAGCCGGCGATCTTGCTCGCAGAAGAGCTGACCGTGACGAAGGTCGTCTCCTGCATCGCGGGGGGGGCAACGCGTGCGGACTCGGTTCGAGCGGCCCTCGAACACGTCCCAGAAGATGCGCTCGTGGTGCTCGTGCATGACGCCGCGCGGCCGCTGATCGACGACGCAGTGATCGAGCGGGTGCTTGCGCCGCTGTCACTCGGGTTCGATGGAGCTGTGCCCGCGCTTCCGATCCCCGACACCGTCAAGCGGGTCGACGGAGGTGTGGTCGTGGAAACGGTCACGCGGGATGATCTGGTCAGCGCGCAGACGCCGCAGGCCTTTCTAGCCTCGTCTTTTCGGCGGGCGCTAGCCGCCGCCGACGTGGCGGACGCGACCGACTGTGCTTGGCTGGTCGAGCGGGCGGGCGGGCGCGTCGCGATCGCAGAAGGAGACCCCAGGCTCCTCAAGGTGACGACGGCTGCAGACCTCGCCCTCGTCGAGATGCTGCTCACGTCCTCGTAGGACAACTGGTCGGTGAACACATTGGCTCACAGTTGTCACCTTTACAGGGACAGGCACTGTAAAGACCGCCGATGGCGCTGAAGGCGGTCTTCTTCGACGTCGGCGAGACGCTCGTCGACGAGGAGCGCTGGTGGAGGGTCCTGGCGGAGCGCTCCGGTCTACAACCGCACGTCGTCTGGGCGGCACTTGGCGTGACCATCGAACGCGGTGAGGAGCACGACGAACTCTGGCGCCATCTCGGCATCGACCGGCCGACGGGATGGTGGAACGATCTCGCCTACGAGCTCGACGATCTCTACTCCGACGCGATTCCCTGTCTGGAGGCCGTCCGCTCGCGGGGCCTGCGAGTCGGAGTCGTCGGGAACCAGACGGAGGCGCTCGAGCGCTGGGCGCAGGGGTCGGCGTTGCCCGCAGATGTGATCTCGTCCTCTGCGAGCCTTGGTGTGCGAAAGCCGGATCTGCGCTTCTTCGAACGCATTGTGGAGCTTGCGGAGTGTCGCCCAGAGGAGCTCGCATACGTCGGCGACCGCGTCGACAACGACGTTCTGCCCGCGCTTGCAGCAGGTCTGGTCGCGGTTCACATCAGGCGCGGGCCGTGGGGGGCGCTCCAGAACGCGCCGCGCGCCGCACTGATCATCGACGGGCTCGACGAGCTTCCAGACGCGCTAGCCTCGCGCGAGTGACCGAGCTCCGGGTGGGAATCGGCGTGGACGCGCACGCCTTCGAGGAAGGCGTGCCGCTCGTGCTCGGCGGTGTCGCGATCGAGCATCCGCGCGGTCTCGTCGGGCATTCCGACGGGGACGTCGTCTCGCACGCGCTGATCGATGCCTTGCTGGGCGCGGCCGACATGGGCGACATCGGAGCGTTCTTCCCGTCGGACGATGAGGCATACCGGGGTGCATCGTCGCTCGATCTTCTCTGGAAGTCGTACCGGGAGGTGCGCGACGCCGGCTGGAAGCTCGTCAATGCTGACTGCGTCCTGGTCGGCGAGGAGCCGCGTATTGCGTCGTTTCGCGAGGAGATGGGAGAGAAGCTCGCTGCGGCGATCGGCGTCGAGACGGGGCGCGTGAGCGTGCGGGCGACGACGACGGACGGACTCGGCTACACGGGCCGCCGAGAAGGGCTTGCCGCGCACGCGGTCGCCCTTCTCGAACGATGAAGATCGTTCGCTACGTCGATCGGCCCGAGCTACTCGGGCGCCGCCAGGCCGAGCTCTCGGCTGCGACGTTTCCCGCCTACATGCACGAGAACGAGCCTGGCAATAGGTATTGGGGGCGTCTCTACTCCGACTTCCCGGAGTTCCAGGTTGCGCTCGTCGACGATGACGAGCTCCTCGCCGAGGCGCACGCAGTTCCGTTGCCCTGGGACGGATCTCTCGACGATCTCCCAGCGGGCTGGGAGGAGGGCTTCGTGCGCGGCATGACGTCGGCGGAGCCTGCGACGGCGCTGATGGCGCTCGCGATCAGCGTCGCGCCTGCGCGGCAGGGCCAGCGGCTCTCGAGTCGGATGATCGCGAGTTTCGCGGAAAACGCTCGAGCTGCCCGTCTTTCGTCGGTGATCGCGCCGGTTCGGCCGACCCTGAAGGAGCGATATCCGCTCATCTCGATCGATCGCTATGTCGAATGGCGCCGCTCCGACGGGTCGCACTTCGATCCCTGGATCAGGATCCACGAGCGCGTCGGCGGCGAGATTATCGCGCTCGCACCCGAGTCGATGACCCTTCGTGCGCCGGCCGCTGACTGGGAGGAGTGGACGAAGATGCAGTTCCCCGGTGACGGCAAGTACATCTTCCCGGGCGGTCTCGCGCCGCTCGTGGTGCGAGATGGCGTCGGCGTCCATATAGAGCCGAACATCTGGATGCTGCACCGAGTCGCCGACTAACGAGCCGGCAGCGTGAAGCAGACGCGGGCGCCGCCGCCCTCGCGATCCTCTGCCCAGATCCGCCCACCCTGCGCCTCGACGAGGCCGCGCGCGATCGCCAGGCCCAGTCCGGCGCCGCGCGAGGAGCGCGACCGGTCTCCGCGCCAGAAACGCTCGAACATCCGTGCCCGGGCTTCGGCGTCGAGTCCCTCGCCCGTGTCTTCGACCGCGACGCGGACCTCTCCGGTCAGCGGCTCCACGCGCACCGCGATCGCCCCGTCGCTCGGAGTGTGCCGTAGAGCGTTGGTCAGCAGGTTCATGAGCACGCGCTCGACCTTCTCGGGGGCGAATCTCGCAGTCAGGTTTTCGTCCACGTCGCTCGCGAGCTGGACGTGGCGCAGCCGCGCTTCTGCCTCGACGCCGCGAAGGCTGCTCGAGACGACCGGGGCGACCCGCAGCTGTCTCAGCTCGAGGGTAAGCGCGTCTGCCTCGATCCGCGCAAGCTCGAAGAGATCGTCCACCAGCTCTGTTAGCACTCCGACCTGCTCGCGCAGCGCCGGGACGTACTCCTCCGGCTCGGCGAGTCCGTCCTCGAGCGCTTCCAGCATCGCCTGCATGTTCGCGAGGGGAGTTCGCAGATCGTGGCTGGCCCAAGCGACCAGCTCCCGCCGCGAGTCGAACAAGCGCTGCAGGTTCTCGCCCATCTCGTTGAAGGAGCGGGCGAGATCCGCGACCTCCACAGGCCCACCGGTCGGCGCTCGCGCATCCAGACTCCCACGCGCAAGGTCGTTGGACGCGGTCCGCACGCGATCGACGGCGTCTGCGATCGAGCGGGCGACGACGAGCGCGGCTACGACTGCGGTCAGCGCCGAGGCGGCGGTGACGGCGAGGATCTTGACGTCGTCGCCCATGTGGAACATGACCCACCCGGAGACGAGCACGGCGCCCAGTGGGAGGAGGACGGCGAGGAAGGCAAGCCCGACTAGCTGCAGCCGGACGGTCGGCAGTAGGCGGAGGAGATAGGCGAGCACGAGCCCGACCGACAGCGTGGCGAGCCCGACGATGACAGCGGTCGAGATCACGGCACCAACCGGTATCCGACTCCCCAGACCGTCTCCAGATGCCGGGGGCTGGACGGATGATCCTCGATCTTCTCGCGGAGCCTGCGTACGTGGACGGTCACGGTTCCGGTGTCGAGCGCGGCTGTATAGCCCCAGACCTTGGCCATCAGCTGCTCGCGAGAGAAAACGCGGCGCGGATGGCTGGCGAGGAACCAGAGCAGGTCGAACTCCTTCGCCGTCAGGCGTATTTCTCGACTCGCCTTGCGAGCTTCCCTGGTCGCCTGCTCGAGCTCGACGTCCCCGAACTCGAGCTGTTCCACCGTGTCCTCGGTCGGCGCCGACCGGCGCAGGACGCTTCGGACGCGGGCAGCGAGCTCGCGGGGCGAGAAGGGCTTCGTCACGTAGTCGTCGGCGCCGAGCTCGAGTCCGACGATCCGGTCCGCCTCCTCGCCGCGTGCTGTGAGCATGATCACGGGCAGCTCGGAGCTCGCCCGGATCCAGCGGCAGAGCTCAAGCCCGTCCGTTCCCGGCAGCATCACGTCGAGGACGACCAGATCGGGCTCCGACCGCTCGATCGCAGCGCGCGCGGCCTCGCCGTCTCCGGCTTCGAGGGTCTGGTGTCCTTCGCGCACGAGATAGCGAACGACGACCTCGCGCACGATGGGCTCGTCGTCGACGACGAGAACGGTAGCCATGGAGGGCATTGTGGCTCAGGTTTGATTACGCGCGGCTGAAATCACGGTGTGACCACCCTGCACTCATGGCGCAAGATCGCCCAACATGCCAGAAGACATGCGCTTCAAGTCAAGCAAACGGCGCTATGTCCCGATTGCGACCGTCGGGCAGTTGGAAATGAAGTTAGCCGCCCTGAGACCGCCGAGTGACGGGTTTGCTGGCCCGGTGCCACCGCTCGTCAGGCGTCCTGCCCGAACCGCCGCGGCGATCTGGGCGGACGACGTGAGGCGCTTCCGATGGCCGAGGAGACGGCCTCCTTGCTCCAGACTGCAGGGTGGACGTCCCAGATCGGGCTGTAGTCGCGCGCTCCGGGAAGTTACTGCGTGATGTTGAGCGGGCTGCCTTCCCCGAGCACGGCCGATTGGAGGCCTTGCCGTTGACGGTTCGACTTGCCACGAGGGCCGTTGACGATCGGGACGATCGCCGAGCGGGCGGATGAGGTGGCGTTCGGGCCGAGCCCGGGCGCCGCGTCGAGATTCTTCGCCAGGGTGCTGTCCTCGAGCGCCGAGACGACGTCGACGGAGGCGTCCGTGCGCAGGTAGTGCACGGTCTGCCCGGCAAAGAAGCCGGTAAGCGTCCGCAACGTCACACGACCGCGCTGCCGGTCGATCGAGACGACCGAGTCGCTCATACCCGTCGCATTGGCGACGTGAGAGGCATTCAGCACGATTCCGTTTCCGGTCGTCACGAGCGGGCTGTAGCGAGCGTCGCCGAGCGCGCCCGGCTTCACGCTCGCCGGCGGGAATCCGTCTGCACCTGGCTCGACCACGGTCCTCGGCCGGAAGTTCACCATCCCCGCGAACGAAACGGCGCCTCCAGCCACTCGGCCGCGTTGCACGGCCTTCGTGCCGAGCGCGTTTCGAAGCTTCGAGGCGAAGTTGATCCCGCGCCGACGAGCGTCGGGTCGGTCGGACGAGTCTGTGATGACATACCAGACTGCTCCTCCGGAGGCAGTGCGGCCTCGGAGAAGGGGCTGCGGTGTTGCGTACCTTGACGTGTGCGTTCATGGGCTCCCCCTTCGAGGCATCGGGATGGAAGCCCAGTTGTACGGACGGATTCTTACGCCGTCGTGACGGGCGGACGAATGGTTCGCGAAATCTGGCCGGGGAGGCGAACGAGTCCGCCTTCGACCTCGACGAGACCATCCCGCTCGAGGGAGCGCACGGCCTCTGGGTCGAGCCTGGCCAAAGAAAGCGACGCCGCGGCAATCTCGCGGAGCGTTGTCGCGCGGCGCTGGCGGAACGAGCCTTCGAAGGGCCCCTGGCGACGCGCCGGCTCGTCACGAACACCCCGCGACGGACACGCGCCCGCAAGCGGGCACGAGTCACAGCGCGGAATGCGTGCGATGCAAATCGTCGCGCCGAGATCCATCAACGCCTGCGCTGATGCTGCGCTGAACGACTCATCGGTGCGCCGCAGCACGCGCTCGATGTTGACGTCTACAGGTAGCACGTCCTCGCCGAAGGCGAAGCAGCGGATGGCGGAGGCCGTGTACGGGCCGACGCCCGGCAGATCAGTGAGATCCTCGGGCCACCCCGCAGCGGCGACCTGCGCTGCTGCCCGGTGGAGGTTCATCACTCGGCGGTTGTAGCCGAGTCCCTGCCACGCCCGAATCAGGTCGGCAGGAGCTGCGTCCGCGAGCGTGTCGACGCCCGGCCACCGCTCCAGCCAGGCCAGGTAGCGCGGAACCACGCGCCCGACCTGCGTCTGCTGGAGCATGACCTCCGAGATGAGGATCGCGTACGGGTCACGCGTCCGGCGCCAGGGAAGATCGCGGCCATGTTCCTCGAACCATGTCGAGAGGAGGCGCTCCACGCTATTTGCGCAGGTACCAGCGAACCGCTGCGCGGGAGATGCTCGTCGGCACTTCGTGGCCGCCGGCGAAGCTCCGGAACGTGACGCTGTACCCGGATCCGCGGAGCCCGGGCACGATGCTCGCGCGCGTGCGGGAGTACGGGAGCACGTCGTCACCGGTTCCGTGCGCGATGAACACCCGCGGCTTTCCCCGACGCTCGACGTCGAGCAGTCCTCCGGGCGAGAGAGCCATCACCGACCTGAATGTCCCGCCGTTCTGGAGCCCGATCGAAAGCGCATGGGTCGCGCCGTCGGAGAATCCTCCGACGGCCATTTGCCGGTGGTCGATCCGGCAGCGTTTCCAGGTTTCCGCAAGTGCGCGGTTCACTGTCTCCAGGTCTCGATCCAGACGGTTGTGGAGCGCGCTCCACGTAGTACCGAGAGAGCCGGGCGCGAGCAGGACTAGACCCGGCTCGTCCCATGCCTCCCGGAAGACGAAGAGCCCTTCGCGAGGGGATCCGCCCGCACCATGGAAGGCGAGAATGAGGCCTCTCGGCTTCTTGCTCGGACCCGGCGTTACGCGAAGACGCGCGACCCGCCCGTTCCCAAGGCGGAGCGGATGCTCGCCAGGTGTGCAGCGGTTTCCTGCTCCTGAGCGGGGAAGGCGAATCTGCCCCGGCGACAGGTCGCTGACGAACGCGCCGTGTGCTCCCACGTCCGCGTCCGAGCCACCGCAGCCCGTGAGGGCGACCGGGATCACGATCAGGGCGAGGGCAAACGCACGAGACGACGCCATTCACCCGGCAACCTATCGTGGCGAGCGTGATGATTCCCGCTCCACCGACCACAAACAGGAGGTTTCGTTGACCCTGACCGACTTCCAGCGCGAGCTTTGCAGCACGAGCCGCTGGGATTTCTCCGACCTGACGGCTCTCTTCGTCAACTGCACGCTGAAGCCGTCGCCCGAGCAATCGCACACCGAGGGGCTCATGCGCATCTCGACTCAGATCATGGAGCTGAACGGCGTCACGGTCGAGTTCGTGCGTGCCCTCGACCACGAGCTCGCCCCGGGCGTGTGGCCGGACATGCGGGAGCACGGCGCGGAGCGCGACGACTGGCCGGCTCTCTACGAGCGCGTGCAGGCCGCGGACATCCTCGTTCTCGGCTCCCCGATCTGGCTCGGAGAGAAGTCGTCCGTGTGCACGCGCGTGATCGAGCGCCTATACGGGAACTCGAGCGTCTTGAACGAGGAAGGGCAGTACGCGTTCTACGGCAAGGTCGGAGGCTGCCTGATCACCGGCAACGAGGATGGCATCAAGCACTGCTCGATGAACATCCTCTACTCGCTCCAGCACCTCGGCTTCACGATTCCGCCGCAGGCGGACGCGGGGTGGATCGGCGAGGCCGGGCCTGGACCGTCGTATCTCGATGCGGGCTCGGGGGGCCCTGAGAACGACTTCACCAACCGGAACACGACGTTCATGACCTGGAATCTCCTCCACCTGGCACGGCTCTTGAAGGACGCAGGCGGCGTGCCTGCGCACGGCAACCAGCGGTCGCTCTGGGATGCAGGCTGCCGGTTCGACTTCGCCAATCCCGACTACCGTTAACTCCATGCTGCTCTATAACTCGGCGGTCTCGGGCAATTGCTACAAGGTGCGGGTCCTGCTGGCCCACCTCGGACTCGAGTACGAGGTGGCCGACGTGAGTGTCGTCGACCGCTCCGGGCGGAAGGAGCTCCTCGGCGAGCTCAACCCGGGGCTGCGTGTCCCGACGCTGGTGCTCGACGACGGTCGTCCGCTTGCAGAGTCGAACGCGATCCTCTGGTATCTCGGCGATGGGACGCAGTACGTGCCGGAGGACGAGTACGAGCGCGCCCAGGTGCTCCAGTGGATGTTCTTCGAGCAGTACAGCCACGAGCCGTACATCGCGGTCGCGCGGTTCTGGATCGCGTACTCGGGAAGTCCAGACGCGTTCGTGGGGAGTCGTCGCGACCGCGCGCTGAAAGGCGGGTACGCGGCGCTCGACGCGATGGGAGGCCATCTCGCCGAGCGGGCGTTCCTCGTCGGCGAGACCTACACGATCGCGGACATCTCGCTCTACGCGTATACGCATGTCGCGCACGAGGGCGAGTTCGATCTTGCGCGATATCCCGCGATCCGCGCGTGGCTCGGCCGTGTCGCAGCTCAGCCGGGCCACGTCACGATCGACGCCTGAGCGGTGGCTGTTCGCGTCCGCTTCGCGCCGAGCCCGACGGGCTCGCTCCATCTCGGAAACGCGCTCACCGCGGTGGCGAATCACCGGCTCGCGGATGAGCGTGGCGGTGCACTAGCTCTCCGCATCGACGACACGGATCCCACGAGGACGGCGGAGGGCGGGGAGGAGGCGATCCTCCATGACCTCGATTGGCTCGAAATCGACTTCGACGAGGGCCCGGTGCGCCAAAGTGAGCGAGGAGATCTCTACGCGGAGGCCGCGGAGCAGGCGATCGCGTCCCAAGCTGCCGAGCATGACTCGGAGGGTGCGGTGCGACTACGTGGCGGCGGTGCGACTCTGCTGCGCGCCGACGGCAGCGCGACGTATCAGCTCGCCTCCGTGGTCGACGATCTCGCTTTAGGGATCACGCATGTGATTCGCGGGTCTGATCACCGCCCGAATCTGGAGCTGCAGCAGCGCATTGCGCGGGCGATCGGAGGCGAGCTTCCGGAGGTGATCCATCACGGGCTCGTGCTCGGCCCCGACGGGAAGAAGCTCTCCAAGCGGCACGGTCACGCTTCGATCGCAGATCTGCGAGACGATGGGTTTCCGCCGCAGGCGGTTCGTGCCTATCTCGACGAGCTGGGCCTTCCCGAGCATGATGTCCAGCTCGATCTGCCGCGGCTGCGACGGCTCGCGACGGACGCGATCGCTGTAATGGGAGACGAGGAGCTGGCGGCGGTTGCGCAGGCTCCGCTCGAGGCGGTGCCGGCCCTGCGGGGTGCGCGCTCACTCGTCGAGGCGCGTGAGTACGCCCGTATGGTCGTCGAGCCCGATCGGGTCGATCTCCCGCCAGAGGCTCACGTAACGCTGGAGCGCTTCGCGGAGTTGAGGACTGCGGGACCTAACGCTCTCTCGCCTGACGAATCGCGTGCGGTGCTTCGCGAGCTCAAGGCGGTGGGTGGCGATCTGCGCTCGCTTCGGCTGGCGCTGACGGGGACCGCGAAGGGCCCCGAGCTCTGGGCCGTGCTTACCGCAGTGCCGCGAGACGAGGCCCTCGCGCGCGCGCGCCGCGCCACGGGCTCCTGAGTACGATCGCTCGATGCGCCTCTACGACACGTCCACGCGCGGCTTCGTAGAGCTTCCGGCACCTCCGGAATCGATCGGCATGTACGTGTGCGGACCGACCGTCTACCACCGCGCCCACATCGGAAACGCGCGGCCGTTCGTCGTCTTCTCATGGCTCGCGAGCTGGCTACGCGAGGTGGGGTACGACGTTAGGTACGTGCACAACATCACCGACGTCAACGACAGGATCTACGAGGCTGCTCCGGGCAGGAGCGCGAAGCTCGCGCGCGACGCGACCGATTGGTATCTGCAGGACACTCGCGACCTCGGGCTCGGCATGCCGGACGAACTACCGCTCGCCACCGAGACGATTCCCGAGATTGTCGGCCTGATCGAGGAGTTGGTCGAGTCCGGCTATGCCTACCCGGTCGAGGGTGACGTCTATTACCGCGTGGGCCGGTTCGCCGAGTACGGCCGGCTCTCCGGGCAGAAGCCCGATCAGGTCGAGGAGCAGGAGCCGAACGCGCTCAAAGAGGACGCGCGCGACTTCGCACTCTGGAAGGCGAACAAGCCCGGTGAGGACACGTCCTGGGAGTCTCCGTGGGGCCGCGGCCGGCCGGGCTGGCACATCGAATGCTCCGCAATGGCCGAGAAGACACTCGGGCCAGAGTTCTGGATCCACGGCGGTGGCCTCGATCTCGTCTTCCCGCATCACGAGAACGAGATTGCCCAGTCGCAGGCCGTAGGCCGGCCGTACGCGCGGATCTGGATGCACAACGGAATGCTCGCGTTCGGCGGCGAGGAGATGCACAAGTCGCTCGGGAACGACGTCTCGCTTCGCAACGTGCTCGACACGTGGGGAAGGGAGGCAACGCTCGTGTACTTCCTTACGGGGCACTGGCATGGGCCGATCGATTTCTCCGACAGCGCGATGCGCTCCGCGAGCGCGCGCGCGAATGGCTTGCGCGAGGTGTTCCGAAACCCACACGAGCCCGCGCCCGCAGGAGCCTGGAAGCAGTTCGCCGAAGCTCTCGAGGACGACTTCAACACACCCGCCGCGCTCGCGGTCATGCACGAATGGCGAGATCACGAGCTGCTCCGCCGCGCTCTCGGCATCTTCGGGCTCGAGTCGCTCGCCGAGGACGACGAAGCGCCACCGGAAGCAGCTGAACTCGCGAAGCGGCGACAGGGCGCACGCAAGTCGCGAGACTTCGAGGAGGCCGACCGCCTACGAGCGGAGCTCGAGGTAGCAGGCTGGGAAGTGCGTGACGAGGCGGGTGGCTACCGGCTCGTCCGGATCCGGTGACGCGCGACCTCGTCTACGGTCGGCGGCCGGTCCGTGAGCTCCTCCGCGGCCCACGCGAGCTTCTCGAGGTCTGGGCGACCGAGCGCGCGGCGGCGCAGATTCCCTGGCTCGACTCCGGCCCACGTGCGCAGGTCAAGCCGGAGCGGATGCTCAGCGACGCGGCCGGCACGCGAGATCATCAAGGAGTCGTTGCCTGGTGCGAGCCCTTCCGCTACGCGGACGCGCATGAGCTTGCGGCGACCGACCGGCCGCTCCTCGTCTGTCTCGACCAGGTCACCGATCCGCACAATCTTGGCGCGGTCGTCCGCAGCGCCGAGGGCGCGGGGGCGACCGGGGTCATCCTTCCGGCACACGGTTCCGTGCGCGTGACTCCGGCCGTCTGCCGCTCCTCGGCGGGCGCGATCGAGCATCTGCCGGTTGCAGTGGTCCCGAACCTCGCGCGCTATCTCGCGGACGTCAAGGGGGCCGACCTCTGGGCCTACGCCGCCGACTCGGAAGGCTCGCTCCCGATGTGGGACGCGGATCTCGCGGGTGGCATCGCGCTCGTTCTCGGAGCGGAAGGCAGAGGAGTTCGCCCGCTCGTGCGGCGCACGTGCGATGCAGTCGTCTCCATCCCGCTGGCCGGCCGCGTGGGCTCGCTCAACGTCAGCGTCGCGGCGGCCCTGCTCTTGTACGAAGCGAGACGGCAGCGCCTACGGTTGTAGCGGCGAGCCATGCCTCGCTCATACTTGACCGATGGCTGATCCGACCCTGTATCTCTTCGATGGCTACAACGTGCTCCACGCGGGCGAGTTCTCGGACCCCAGCGATCTCGTGGACATGCTCGCGAGCTTCGTGGCCGGGCGCGGCGTGCGCGGCGTCGTTGTGTTCGACGGGACGGGCGAGGAACGTCAGATCGGTCCGCTCTCCGTTCGCTACGCCGCGCACGCCGACGACCTGCTCGAGCGGCTTGCAGCGGAGCACCGCGGCACGGAGCTGGTGTGCATCGTCTCCTCGGACGATGCTGTTCGCCGCGTGTCCGGGCAGGAGGTCCGCAAGTTGACGTCCCGACTCTTCCTTGCCGAGCTCCAACCGGCACGTCACCAGGAGATTCAGCAGAAGGGTGCCGGAAGCCGTGTCGGCGACCGCGTCGACTCGAAGACCCGCGAGCAGCTCGACCGTCTTCGCAAGGGCGACCGAACGTAGACCGCCCCGGGATCGTCGCTGCGGCGCGACGACCCGGGGCGCACTTCATAGTGCCGTACGCGAGGGGCTGTTGCCGACCGGATAGAAACAGTTGGCCTGGCTCGAAATCGGCGCTACGTGCGGACTGCGGCGAGCACCGCCGGGACGCGACGATGATCGTCCGTGCTTGCGGGGAGGTCGAGTCGGGCACGGCCCTCCCCCCGGCCACATCGCCCGGGCCGAGGCCCAGAAAGCTCGGATGGTCGTCGACGATCAACACGGTGAGGGCCACGGCGCCACGTTTGCGCAGAGTGGGAGACGGGTGCAGTACGGTCAGCCGCACCAGCAAGGCGAACATGTGTTCTTAGCAATCTACAAGATTCGCAAAGCCCTTGTATCGCATGCTGAATGGTGCTAGCTTCTTCCTCAACTTCAAGGTGAGACTTCGGACGAGTCGCGTGATAAGGCTCGATCGGAGAATCCCTCAACCACGGCGCATACACGGGGGTACGCGATGATCGCTCAAACCGCCAGAGCACCGAAGACCGCCCAGAAGGTTCAACGAGAGCTTGAAGATCTACAGCTCGTCCTTCGTGCTCGCAACGGCAGCACCGAGGCGCTCGACGGTTTGATGCGCAAGTACACGGGCTTCGTTCGCCTGAAGGCGAGCTCGTACTTCCTGGCGGGCGGCGACGGCGACGACCTGGTTCAGGAAGGGATGATCGGGCTCTACAAAGCCGTGCGTGACTTCCGCCCGGATATGCAGACGTCATTCCGGAGCTTTGCCGAGCTCTGCGTGACGCGACAGATCATCACCGCGATCAAGACTGCGACGCGCTTCAAGCACTCCCCCCTCAACACGTACGTCTCGTTCAGCCACACGCCGGCCGGCCAGGAGTCGGACGGCGACTGCACCCTCGGCGACGCGCTTCCCGGCCCGACCGTCAACGACCCGTCCGTCTGCGTCATCTCGACGGAAGAGCTCGAAAGCCTCGTCTTCTGTCTCGGCTCCGGTCTGTCGCAGCTCGAGTCCGAAGCGCTCCGGCTCTACCTCGAGGGCAACTCCTACGACGAGATGGCCGAGGACCTGGACTGCGACACGAAGACGATCGACAACGCCCTCCAGCGCGTCAAGCGCAAGATCCTCGCGCACCAGAAGACGCGCGAGGTGCTCGCCTGACGGACAAGGCGGGCACCGAAACCGTCCCAATCTGGTAATCAGCCGCCAGTCTGATTCGCTTCCGCTGCCCGTTGCGCGCCGGGTCTACTCGGAGCATCGCCATCCACGTCGTCGTGATCTCGTCGATCGGGACGAGATAGACGCCACCACTGTCGAGGCAGTAGACACCGAAGTAATCAATCTGGCCGCCATAGGTTTGTCGTGTAACCCGCGGTGACGCGTGGTGCGCGTATGAACTCGAGGGCCGAAACACGACGCTGCCGTGTCGGAAACGACCGGTCTTGCACTGCACGCGCAGCAGTCGGTGGCCGTCATCGGCGATCAGGTCGTAGCGCGTGTTCTCCCCGAAAGGGACTGAAATCACATAGCCGTTGCCACGCAGCACGAGCATCACGGCGAGCGTTGAGCAATCACCAATGTCCTTCGGATGATTCACATATGGAAAGCTATCTCGTTGCTCGGACGGACAACGAAGAGAGCCGGAGGCGGGACTCGAACCCACGGCCTAGTGATTACAAATCACTTGCTCTACCAGCTGAGCTACTCCGGCGTGCTCGAATCGTAGACACCGTTCCGTCCGGAGGCTCACGGTCCGTGCTCGCACACGCTGAAATTCCGCTTCAGTAGGTGCATAATCGCCCGATGTCCGTGAGGGAGAGCACCCAGTCGGAGCGAATCGCAGCGGACCGCGCGCGGTACGTCGCCCCTGGCGTCTCGACGCCGCGTCTGGTCGTCGCTCACGCCGAGGGCGCGCGCATCACGGACGTCGACGGGCGCTCGTTCATCGACTTCGCGGGTGGGATCGGCTGCCAGAACTTGGGCCATCGCCATCCCGCGGTCATAGACGCGGTGAAGGAGCAGGCCGAGCGCTTCCTGCACCAGTGCTTCGTCGTCGGTACCTACGAGCCGTATATCGAGGTGTGCAGGCGCCTCGCCGAGCTCTCGCCCTGCGGCGCCGGCGAGCAGCGCTCGCTGCTCGTGAACGCCGGCGCCGAGGCTGTCGAGAACGCGGTGAAGATTGCGCGCGCGGCCACAGGGCGTCCGGCTGTCGTGGTCTTCGAGTACGCCTTTCACGGGCGCACGCTCCTTGCGATGACGATGACCAGCAAGGTCAAGCCGTACAAGGCGGGTTTCGGACCCTTCGCCCCTGAGGTCTACCGCGTGCCGGCGCCGTACCCATATCGCGGCGTCTCCTCCGAAGACGCAATCGCCGCGCTGGAGCATCTCTTCAAGGCGAACGTCGATCCTTCGACGGTCGCGTGCGTCGTGCTCGAGCCCGTGCAGGGCGAAGGCGGGTTCATCCCGATGCCGTCCGACTATCTTCGGCGCCTCCAAGAGATCTGCCGCTCGCACGGAATCCTGTACGTGGACGACGAGATACAGACAGGGGTGGGGCGCACCGGAGAGATGTGGGCGGTCGAACACCACGACGGTGTCGAGCCCGACCTGCTGATCTCCGGAAAGTCGATCGGGGGCGGCCTTCCGCTTGCCGCTGTCACGGGCCGCGCCGAGATCATGGACGCCGTCCCTGCAGGCGGTCTCGGAGGCACCTTCGGCGGCAATCCGCTTTCGTGCGCAGCGGCGCTCGCCGTGCTCGACATCGTCTCCGAGGACAGCTTCCTGGTTCGAGCGAGAGCGCAGGGCGAGCTGCTGCGCGCGCGACTCGAGGAGCTCGCTCGCCGGAACTCCGACATCGGCGAGGTGCGGGGGCTCGGACCCATGCTTGCCTTCGAGTTCACCGAGCGCTCACCCGAGCGCGCCCAGTCTGTGGTCTCGGCGGCGTTCGACCGCGGGCTCGTCCTCCTTTCCTGCGGTCTTTACGGCAACGTCATTCGCCTCCTGCCGCCGCTCACGATCGGCGAGGAGGATCTCGAAGG
>JALZOK010000013.1 GCA_030857225.1 Actinomycetota bacterium | reverse complement strand
AACTTCAAACGGCTGCTCGTCCGCTACGACCGCCGCCACGAGATCCACGAGGCGTTCCTTGCGATCGGCTGCTGCCTCGTCTGCTATCGACGACTGGAGAACTCATTTTGATTCGAGTTCTTAGAGCACCAAGTGAGCGAAGCACATAGTTGACGGCAGACGCCGAGAAAAGTCGTTACGCACCCCTCGCCTCGAGACGCGTCGAAACCGGTGTCATCTCTGGATCTGGACGCATCAGAGCTACGGGACGATGCGGCTAGCTGCTGCCGCCGTTCTTATCTCGCTCGCGCAAGAAGCGGGCGATCTCGGCGGCCAACGCCTCGCCCGACGGAAGCGAGCCCGACTCCTCGAGCCAGTCAAGCGAATCCGCGCGTTGCTCCAGCTCTTCGACGTAGGAGGCCGTGTCTGCGTCGCTCGCCACGGCCTCTGACACCTGTTCCACATACGCCGTCTCGGCTTCCGCGAGCTCGCCGATGTCGACGTCGACTCCGAGAACGCCGGCAAGCCGCTCGCACAGAGCCCGTGCCGCGCGCGGGCTCGGCGCCAGCGAGACGTAGTGCGGAACCGCCGCCCACAGGCTGACCGAAGGAATCCCCGCACGCCTGCACGCGTCCAACAAAACGCCGACGATTCCGGTCGGACCCTCGTAGCGCGAGAGCTGCAGACCGAGCTCGTCGACGAGCTTCGGATCCGTCGCGGCGCCCGTCACGGGAGCCGGGCGCGTATGGGGAACGTCGGCGAGGAGCGCTCCTAGCGTCACCACGAGCTCGATCCCGAGATCGGCGGCGAGACCAGCGATCAGATCGGAAAACGTTCGCCAGCGGTAGTTCGGCTCGACCCCGACCAAGAGCACCGCGTCGCGATTCGTGCCCGGGATCCGCGCGCGGAAGAAGGTGTTCTCCGGCCACTCGATCTTTCTCGTATGCCTTTCGTCGAGCGAGACGAGCGGGCGCGTGGCCTGGAAGTCGACGAAGAGCTCGGGGTCGATCTCCGCGAACTTCTCGGCTTCCCAGGAGCGCGCGAGGTAACCGGCGGCGAGCGTCGCCGCCTGGCCGCCGTCGTTCCAGCCCCGAAACGCTCCGATCAGGACGGGACGCTCGAGCGTCGGACGCTCGAAGATCCGCAGCTCGTCTGGCATCGGTGGAGCTTACTGACGAGTAGTCAGCGCAGCGGGTGGCCGCCACAACGCGTAGGCAACGGCGATGCTGAGCGCCCAGATCGCTGCCGAAAGAAAGACGTGCACCAGGACGAGTCCCCACGGGAGCGCTGTTCGGTACTGGACCTCTCCAACGACGGCTTGAGCGCCGAGAGCGACGAGCAGCACCCCCCAGAGCCACAGCAATCCGGGATAGCGGTCGCGTATACGTACGAGGAACCACCCGATGAAGAGGACGCCTAGTCCGAAGGCGGCGGCGACACGCACATGCACGTACACCGTGTCGGCGATCTCGAGCCCGAGACGCTTCACGTCCTCGTCCGCGCCCGGATGCGGTCCCGATGCCGTCGCCACCGCGCCCGTCACCACAAGCGCAGCGCACGCCGGGAGGCCCACCCAGGTCACGATGCGGCGCAGCCAACCGGGTCCGGCCGGGCGCGCGAGTCCGGCAACGTGGCTCCAGGCCTCGAGCCCAACCACCGCCGTGAGCGCGAGCACCACGAGCGCGAGGAGGAAGTGCGCCATCACCGCGAGCGGGTGCAGGTCGAGCGCGATCGTGACCGCGCCGAGCGGAATCTGAGCCACGGTGAGAAGGAACGCCGCGAGAGCGGCTAGCCGCGCGCCACGCGGAAGGCCCAAGACCCTGCGCGCGCCGAGCCACGTGACCAACGTCAGTACCAGGCCCACGAGAGCCACCATGCGGTTCCCGAACTCCACGAAGGCGTGGAATCCCTGCTCGGGATAGGGCTTGTCTCCGCACTGCGGCCAGTTGTCACACCCGAGACCCGAGCCAGTCAGCCGCACGAACGCGCCCGAGGTGACGACGAGGAAGAGCGCCGCGCACGAGGCCAGCGAGAGCCGGAGGAACCCACCCGGCGACAGAGTGCGGACGCGTCCGACCGCCGTGACCATCAGTGGTCTCTCCGGGAAGCGCGGTGCTGCTTGGCCGAGCGAAAACCGAGCAGCGCTAGGACGCAGGGAGCCTCGATATCCGTCGATATCGAGGCAGGGTTTCGGGGCCCCCAGGAAGTGCGCAGCACTTTCTGGGGTAGGACTGAGGACGACGCAATGTGAAGCGTTTGCAGCCGGCCAAGCGGTGCCGTGCTTTCCGGAGCGACCACTACCGCAGGACTACGCCCGCGCCGGCTTCCACCGATCCGATGCGTGCGATCGCGACTCCCGCCGAGGCGAACGTAGCCTCGAGCACCGCGCCTCGGTCGGCGGGCAGCGAGACGAGGAGGCCTCCCGCCGTCTGTGGGTCGTATGCCAGCGCCTCGAGCGCGGCATCGGCCTCGCTCTCGACGTGCGGGCCGGCGTAGTCGCGGTTCCGGTGGTCTCCGCCCGTCCGCACACCGCGCTCCGCGAGCTCGAGCGCGGATGGAAGCAGTGGGAGCGCTTCCGCGCCGATCACCGCTCGCACCCCGCTTCGCGAGGCAACCTCGTGGACGTGGCCGAGAAGTCCGAAGCCGGTGACGTCGGTGACCGCGTTCGGGGTGAAGGGCCGAAGAGCGTCGGCAGCGTCACGATTCAGCTCGAGCATGGATGAGATTGCGGCATCGAGCGAAGCCGGAGGGGCGACTCCGTGGCGCTCGGCCTGGAGGACGATGCCGGTGCCGAGCGCTTTGGTGAGAAACAGCGCGTCTCCCGGCACGGCTCCCGACTTCGGCCAGATCCCGTGCGGATGCACCGTGCCGACGACGGCGAGACCGTACTTCGGCTCGGCGTCGCGAATCGTGTGGCCGCCCGCGAGAATCGCGCCAGCGGCACGCACACGCTCGTCTGCACCCGCAAGAACCTCTCCGAGCATCTCCACCGGGAGCTCCTCGGGGAACGCGGCGATCGAGAGGGCTAAAAGCGGCGAGCCGCCCATGGCGAAAACGTCGTTCAGCGCGTTCGTGGCGGCGATCGCCCCGAAAACACGCGGGTCGTCGACGAGAGGCGGAAAGAAGTCGACGGTGAAGACGATCGCACGCTCGTCGTCGAGTCGATACACAGCTGCGTCGTCGGCCGGATCGAGGCCGACGAGCAAGTCCTCCGCCTCAGCGGGCACGAGTCCCGCCAGCAGCGTTTCGAGCCGCGCTGCGGAGTACTTGGCCGCGCAACCGCCCGCTCGCGCGAGTGACGTGAGCGCGATGGTCTCCACTCCGAGAGTCTAGGTGTGGGAGGAACGCGGCTTGAGGAGGCGAAGTCCACGCGCGGAGAGACAGACCCCCTCTCCTCTCCCCCGATGCAAGCGGCCACCGCCCCCTCGGTGGCCGCTTGTCTCTCCTGGGATACTGGCCCCCATGAAGTCAGCGCTCGTCACGGGAGGTTCCGCAGGCATCGGCCTCGCGCTCGCCCGGATGCTCCGCGAGGAGGGATACGAGCTCACGCTCGCAGCGCGCCGTCCCGAGCCACTCGCCGACGCAGCGACCGAGCTGGACGCCCTTGCCGTAGCCGCCAACCTCTCGGATGCCGACGAATGCGTCCGCGTCGTGGCCGAGCACGCGGAGCGCTACGGCGGAATGGACGTGCTCGTCAACTCCGCGGGCATCGGCATCGGCGGCTCGTTCGCGGAGCAGGAGACGAAGGCGATCACGCTTCAGCTCGACGTGAACCTGCGCGCGTCGCTGGTGGTGACCCGTGAGGCGCTCCCGCTGCTCCGGGTATCGAAGGGGCAGATCATGATGCTGGCCTCGATCGCCGGAACGATTCCTACGCCTGGACTCGCTGTCTACGGGGCGACGAAAGCGGCGATCATCTCCATCACGAACTCTCTGAACCGCGAGGAAGCCGAGTCAGGCGTCCGCGTGACCGCAATCTGTCCAGCATTCGTCGCAACCCGCATGACGGACTGGACCGGACTGCCGGCGGATGAGATGATCCAGGTCGAAGACGTCGCCGAGCTCGTCCGCACAGTCCTCAGGCTGAGCCTGCGCGCGCGAGTCCCACAGCTCGTGATCGAGCGCGTCGGCGACACTTTCTAGGACACTCGGCGCGGCTCTAGCCGGACTCCGGTTCCACCAACCCGGTCACCGCCTCTTCCAGCTCGCGCACCGACACCGCGCCCTCGAAGCGCTCGACGATCTTCCCGTTCCGCCCCACGACAAAGGTCCACGGCTCGGTCTCGAGGCCCCACTCCTGAATCCACTGGTTGAACCCTTGTGCCGGATCGTTGCCGTCGTACACCTCGACATGGATGAAGCGAACGCCCTTGCCCTCGAACCGTCGCGCGGTCTCCTCGACGACGTCCACCACCGGCCCGCAGGTGCGGCTCGAGCAGAACTTCGGCGTCGAGAACGTCACCACGAACGGGACCTTCGCCCGCAGGGAGCTCGCGACGGAATAGCGCAGAAGCGACGTGTCCGGGGGCGTCCTCGTCGTCAGCTTCGAGAGGTCACCTTCTACAGATGCGATCGTGGGTGTCTCCGATCGTGGAGCAGGATCTCCGGGACCGGGCTCCGGATCGTTCTCCGACACGACGACGTTCCCGAGAGCCTGCACCTGCTTCCCGCCCTCCGGCTCGGCGAGCAACCAGTACGTCCCCGGGTCCGGAAGACGAAGGTGCGCAACGTAGATGTGAGTCGCGTCGGCCTCCGCCCCTCCCGGCACGCCAATACGCTCGAGTTGCGCCATCGACTCCAGAAACGGCGCTTCATCGAGCGCGCGCGACACCCATACCCGCGCTGTGGGCAGCAGTGAAACGTTCCCCTCGGCGTCGACGACGAGAAATGACACGCGAACGTCACCCGGCTCATGGTTTTCCGTTCCGGGGATGACTGCGACATCATCGCCGGGCGCACGCCAGAGTTCTTCGAGCGTATCCCCGCCGCTCGGAGCACCCGCCGTCTCGGCTGCATCGTCCGACCCACCGCATCCGATCGAGAGAAGGCACGCCACTGCGAGCAGTGCCAGCGCAGCGCGCATACGCGTGCAGTGTAGTCGCGCAGAGGCTACGCCGGCCCAGCCGCAGATTCTCGAAAGGAAGCTAGTGGCCGTCAGGCCAGGACATGGGGGCGAACTTGCCCATCCACGCCGCCAGCAGAGCCAGGTTGGTGAGAAGAAGGAACAGCTTCGGCTTCATGGCGACCTCCTCTCTGGCTAGAAGCGGATTTCCTGGAGCGCCTCGGCGGCGTTCCGGTACAGGCGTGCGGATTCGCGGTCGTCTCCTCGACGTGCCGCCAGATCCCCGAGCGCAACCCACGCCTCTGTCCGGTGGCTGATCGACGCCAGCTGCTCCGCAGCCGCGTCAGCCGCCCGGAAGCAGTCTCCCGCCTCGTCGAGTCTCCCGCGCTCCAGCAACGCTCGTCCCAGAACGAGCTGCGACGGACAGACTTCGTGGAGGTAGTCCTCCCGGCCTTCCAGGAGACCGAGCGCCTTGCGAGCTAGCTCGTCCGCCTGGTCGAATTCGCCCCGGCTCAGATGAACCCGGGCGAGCCCCTGTAGCGCCTGTGCGGCGTCAGGGGGTGAATCGCTTTCGAGCGCTCTCGAGAAGGACGCCTTCAAGTGCTCGACAGCCTGATCCTCGTCTCCCAAGAGAAGCGTCAGGCCACCGAGCGCGAGGAGGAGCCGGCCGACATTGCGCTCGTCGTTCAGCTCCTGGTACAGGTCTTTGGCCCTCTGAGCGTACCCACGAGACTGTACCCAGTGGCCTTGGCGCTGCGCGATGAGGGACGCCTGGAAGTACGTGTTCGCCATCGCGCGGCGGTCGCCGAGATCCTGGGCGAGCTCGAGCGCTCGCTCGACATCCTCGTGCGCGGCGACGTAATCGCGCTGGAGCCGGTGGCAGCGGGAACGCCAGCCGAGGATGTCGGCGCGCAAGAGATCGCACGGCATCTCGGATCGCTCGGCGAGCAGCAACGCCTCGTCGAACAGCGCGACGGCCGTGCCGACGCTCGAGAGCTTGTACCGGCACACCCCGATCCGAAAGAGCACGTCCGCCCTGTCGACGTCCGAGAACTGCGGGGCCTCCGCCAGCTCGCGTGCGTGCTGCAAGAGACCGAGCGCCGCCTGGGTCTCGCCGTTCTGCTGGAGCGCCCAGGCTTCACCGCTCTCGAGCCGGAGCTCGAGCGCCGGCGCCCCCGTGCCCTCGACGGCAGCCCCCGCCTCTCGGAACGTGTCGATCGCCTCGGAATAGCGATGCGCCTCCGAGAGCGCCTCTGCCCGCGCGAGCAAGACCTCGACCTTCGCGCGCTCTTCGACGGAGACGCCCGTGGTCAGAAATCCGGAATCGACGGCCAAGCGCTCGGCAAGCAGCGCGATCGTCCTCTCGGTCGGGCGCGTCTTGCCGCGCTCGATCTGACTGATGTACTCCTTTGAGAAGCGTCCGCCCGCGAGCTCGACCTGCGTCAGCCCGGCGGCCACACGAAGCGCGCGGACACGGTCGCCCAGGCGTGAGGCCGAGTCGGGCGCTGATTTCTTGGCGGTTTCGTTCATACCTATCGAAGTGAACCCGGTACTCGGTGCGTCCGCCCTCCCCTGGCCGGGGGATGTGCGTCTCCCGCGTTGGGTCAAGTAAGACTAGTCGAAATCACTTGACCTAGCTACTTGACTTATTTGGACCTGGCTTTTATAGTCAGGCCACACCGCACCGATCGGACGCCAGATCGGATGCGCGGGCGCCACCGCCGGATCCGCAAGCGGGCGCAGGAAGAGCGTGGCTGGGCCGCAGAGCCACGATTCTCCGGCTCGCTGCCCCGGGAAGGGGTTGCCTCGAACGGAAAACGCCCCCGGAGCCGCAGCCGGGGGCGTTTCATTCGTGGGGGAACCCATGGTTCCCCCACGTGCCCCCTCCTTACGCGGGTGGTACCGAGCAGCGCTCAACGAGGCCTGTGGGCGAATGAATCGCCCTCCGGCCCTCGACTGTCGCGACGACCTGGCGCGCTCTTTCAGGCTTCTACGGCGTGCCCGTGAGCCAGCGGAGGCGTTCGGACTTGATCGCCTCGAAGTCTTCTGCCTTCAGGGGGCCGCCTAGGCGATCGGCGACCGAGACGAGGAGGGTGCCTGCGATGAAGATCCACGCCTCCGTGTCGGGGTCGCGATCGGCATGGATACCGCCCCGTTCTTGCACTTGCCGGAGGACGTCCGCGAAGTAGTCGTGCACCTCGCGCATGTGGCCCCGCACGTGGCGGCGAATCTCGGCATCCTCGCCGGCCTCGGTGATGGCCTGCATCCAGAGGCTGGGAAGCACGACCTTCATCTCCCGCATCGTCGACGGACCGATCGCCTGCCACCCGAGCTCCGGTCCGAGCTCGTCCACTTTCTTCTGGATGCGCTCCCGAATCCGGCGCCACGCCTCGTCCACACACGCGAAGTAGAGCTCTCGCTTGGACGCGAAGTGCCGGTAGAGGATCGGCTCCGAGACGCCGGCTTCCCGCGCGATCTGCGCAGTCGTGGCGCCCGCGTAGCTTCCCTCCGAGAACACGCGCAGCGCAGCCTCGACGAGGTTGCGGCGCCGCTCTGCTGCGGGAAGGCGCGCGTTGGTAGAAGCGGTCAGGCGACCGACTCCGCGGCGGCATTCGAAGCGCGCCGCGCCGCTTCGTGCGGACGGACCGTCGTAAATGCCACGACCGCGCCGAGAGCGGCGATCCCGGAGGCCACGAGCAGCGCGGTCTGGAGACCGTCGACGAACGTCTCCGGCGTCCTTTCGCCGCCAGCCTCGATAGCCATGATCGCTCCGATCAAGGCAATGCCGAGCGAGCCGCCGACCTGGCGAGACGCGTTCAGGACCGCGGCACCCACGCCCGCCTTGTCCACCGAGACGCTGCGCGTCGCCGCAGCCGCGCTCGGTGTCATCGTCAGCGCCATCCCCACGCCACCGACGAGGAATGCGGGGAGAAGATTCCAGAACGACGCGTCCACTCCGAGCCGCGAGAAGTAGAGGAGCTGAACCGCGATCAGAATCATCCCCGCAGTCATGAGTCCCCGCGACCCGAACCGATCGCTCGTCTTCCCGGCGGCGGGCGCAATGAGGATGATCAGGATCGTCATCGGCAGGAACGCGGCGCCTGTCTGGACGGCGGAGTAGTCAAGGACGTTCTGCATGTACAGGGAGAGGAAGAAGAACACCCCGAACATCGCCAGCGCGACCAGGAGCATGACGGTGTTCGCTCCCGCGTACGTCCGGTTGCGGAAGAGCTCGAGTGGGAGCATCGGCGCCCGCTGGTAGCGCTCGAGGAGGATGAAAGCCAGGATCGACGCGCCGGCGACCGCGAACGCACCGAGGATCCGAGGCGACGTCCAGCCGTAGGTGTTCGCCTCGATGAGCGCGTACGTCAGCGTGAAGAGCCCGATGGCCGACGTTGCCAGGCCAGGCAGGTCGAGCCGCACGTGGGTCTCGTCGCGGGACTCGTCGATGAAGAGAAAGCTTGCGGCGATCGCGATGATCCCCACCGGGATGTTGACGAAGAAGATCCAGCTCCAGTCGAGATGCTCGGTGATCAGTCCGCCTACAAGCGGGCCGATTGCGAGAGCGAGTCCGGACACGCCCGCCCAGATGCCGATTGCGGTTCCGCGCTGGTGCGGCGGGAACGTGGCCGCGATGATCGACAGCGTCGCAGGGTTCATGAGGGCGGCACCGGCTCCCTGAAGGACGCGGGCGGCGATGAGCTCGTCGCCGGAGTCGGCAAGACCGCACCAGAGCGAGGCGGTCGTGAACACTGCGATCCCGACCACGAAGATCAGCCTGCGGCCATATGCGTCGGCGACCTTTCCGCCGACGAGCATCAGTGCCGCGAATGTCAGCGCGTACCCGGTGACGATCCACTGCAGCGACGACAGGTCGGTTCCGAGGTCGCGCTGGATCGACGGCAGCGCGACGTTTACCACCGTGTTGTCGAGCATGATCATGAACAGACCGAAGGAGACGGCGGCCAGCGTGAACCACTTGCGTGTCTCCTCTGCGAAGATCCGAGCCCTCATGCAACCCTTTCCAAGTAGTTAGTGACCACTAAGCTAGCAAATACTAACTCTGCCGCGCGAGATGAGTACGGATGGGTGCCGACCGCGGAGCAGCTCGCAGACGCGAACGTCGTCCGCCTGGCCGGCATGCTCGGTTGCGACGACTACGCCGCGCTGCACGGCGTCTCCGTTGCGGAGCCTGACCGCTTCTGGCGGGCGGTGCGAGACGATCTCCAGATCCCGTTCGAGCGAGACTGGGACGCAATCCTGGACGACTCGCGAGGGATCGAGTGGACGACCTGGTTCGAAGGCGCGCGGCTCAATCTCGCCCACGCCTGCGTGCATCGTTGGGCCGCCGAGCAGCCGGATGCGCTCGCCGCGGTCTTCCAAGGCGAGGACGGGACGCGTGACGTGTGGACGTTTGCGGACCTGTCCTTTCAGGTCGTGCAGCTGGCCGAGTCGCTCGTTGCGCTGGGAGTCGCAGCCGGCGACCGCGTCGCGATCTACATGCCGATGGCCCCCGCGGTTGCGGTCGCCTCGCATGCCTGCGCGCACATCGGCGCCGTCCAGGTGCCGATCTTCTCGGGATTCGCTGCGCCGGCGATCGTGCAACGGCTCCGTGACTCGGAAGCGAAGGTCGTGATCACGGCCGATTACTCGCTCCGTCGCGGCGCACGAATACCCATGCGAGAGACAATCGACGATGCGCTCCGCGAATCGCCCTCGGTCGAGCACATCGTCGAGTGGTCGCGCAACGCGCGAACCTGGAACGTCGAGCCGGGTTCCGGAGAGCTGCCGGCGATCGAGCTCGACAGCGAAGCTCCGTATCTGCTCGCCTACACGTCTGGGACAACCGGGAAGCCGAAGGGGGCCCTGCACGTCCAGGGCAGCTTCCTGCTCTCGATCGCCCGCGAGGCCGCGTATCAGTCAGATCTCAAGCGCGGCGACCGCGTTCTCTTCGCGACGGACATGGGCTGGATCATGGGGCCATGGACCGTGGTCGGCGCAGGCGCGGTCGGAGCAGCGGTCGTGTACATGGAGGGTGCCCCGGATTGGCCCGCTGACCGGATCTGGCGGCTCGTCGAGTCCGAGCGCGTGACGATGCTCGGCGTATCGCCGACTCTCATCCGCGCGCTGATCCCCAACGGCGAGCCCTCGACCGACCTCTCGTCGCTCCGCTCGGTAACCACGACCGGAGAGCCCTGGAACCGCGGGCCGTACGACTGGCTGAACGACAACGTCTGCGGAAGAGGACGGATCCCAATCGTGAACATCTCCGGAGGAACCGAGGTCGGAGCCTGTTTTCTGGGAGTGACGATGATGTCTCCTACGAAGCCGTGCTCTCTGGGATTTCCCGCTCTCGGACAGGACATGGACGTCTTCGACAGCCTGGGCCGAACCGTGCGTGGAGAGGTCGGAGAGCTTGTGTGTAAGCGTGCTTGGCCGGGCATGACGCGCGGTCTTTGGAGAGATTCCGAGCGCTATCTCGAGACGTACTGGACGCGATTCCCCGGCGTCTGGACGCACGGTGACTGGGCTTCTGTCGACGGCGACGACTACTGGTTCCTGCACGGACGCTCCGACGACACGCTCAACATCGCGGGCAAGCGGATCGGACCGGCCGAGCTCGAGTCCGCGGCAGTCAACCATCCTGCGGTCGTCGAGGCGGCGGCGATCGGGGTGCCACACGAGGTGAAGGGCGAGGTACCCTGGCTCTTCTGTGTGCTCGGGACAGAAGATGAGGCTTTGCCTGAGGACGTGGCGCAAGCGGTGACCGACGAGCTCGGCAAGTCCTTCAAGCCGGAGCGCGTGCTCTTCGTCTCGGCGCTTCCGAAAACACGCAGCGCGAAGATCGTGCGGCGAGCAGTGCGGGCTACCGCGCTCGGAGAGGATCCAGGCGACCTCTCGACGCTCGAGAATCCCGAGTCACTCGAGGAGATAGCGCGTGTCGTCTGACCGGCTCGGCGGAGTCGCCCTCGTAACGGGAGGCGGCCGCGGGATCGGCGCCTCGATTGCGCGCGAGCTGACGGAAGCGGGCATGCGCGTGGCCGTCACCGGGCGCACCCAAGAGCAGGTGGAAGCGGTGGCCACGGAGATCGACGGGCTGGCGCTCGTAGGCGATGCCTCGCGAGGACAAGACGTCGAGCAGTGGGTCGAACGCACGGAGCAGGAACTCGGCCCGATCGAGCTTCTCGCCGCCAACGCGGGAATCAACAGCCCCGAAGGGGCTACCTGGGAAGTCCCGGTCGACGATTGGTGGCAGGTGCTCGAAGTCAACGTCCTTGGCGTGCATCTCGCGTGTCGCGCGGTCATTCCTCGCATGCTCGGACGCGGGAACGGGCGCATCGTGATCACCGGGAGCGGCTCTGCGTATTTGCCAGGAGGTGGCGAGCAGACTCCGTACGCGACGAGCAAGGCGGCGGTATGCCGCTACGGGGAGATACTCGCCAATGAGCTTCGCGATCGGATTCCCGTCTTCGTGATCAGCCCGGGCCTCGTCCGCACCGACATGACCGAGCGCTTCGGCGACGACATGCCGTGGACGCCACCCGAGCTTGCCCCCCAGCTCGTGCACGTGCTCGCGTCGGGCCGCGCCGACGCGCTGGCGGGCCGCTACCTGCACGCCGAGCACGACGACATCGAGGACCTTATTCGCCGCGCGGACGAGATCGTCACGAACGACTTGAACGCGATCCGGCTTCAGCGCTGACTTAAGGGCCTGTCCAAAAAATGGATCAGGCCGTCTGGCACGCGACACGCACCGCGATGCGGCGTCCTCAGTCGCGCCAATATGCCTGCATATTGGCGCTCCCTGCGTCCTTGCCTCGCGGCACGTATCGCGTCCCATCCAGCGTGACCACTTTCTGGACAGCCCTTAACTCCTGCCGAACGCGCCGTTCCGTACTCTGCGACAGTGCCGTTTTTCATCTGCCCCAACTGCAAGCAGCGGTCGGTCGACAGCGACGGCTACGACGGCTTTTCCGTGCAGACCGTGCAGTGCCGGAGCTGCGGCTTCGGGTTCCTCTACGAGCTGCTCGAGGACTACTACCCTGCTCCGGAGACGGGGTTCGTGGTCTGCGACCGGGACGCACGCGTGCTGGCAGTCGGCCGAGGGGTGTTCGAGCTCACCGGCTACCAGGACACGGATCTCATGGGTCGCGAGGTCGCAGAAGCGCTTGCAATCTCGGATCCATCCCCGATCGACGTCGTCCAGGAGTGGGGTGTTCGCAAGTTGGGCCAGCAGCTCGCGATCCGCACGCGGGCAGGGCTCCCGAAGGCCGTGACCGCCGATTTCTTCCCCGCCTACGACGACGATGGCGGCCTGTTGGTCGCGCTGACGCCCCGCTAGCCGCAGGAACGCGCCAAGTTACAACTTGTAACTGGCGTTGTCAGCGCGGCGTGATCCAGGTCTGCCGGGCGAGAGCCAGCAGCTCGCCGTCCTCCGCGAAGAGCGCGGTTCCAGCGAAGAGCTTTCGCCCGTCCTCGCCGAGCGGCCAGGAAGCGACGACGCAGAGCTGGCCGACGTCGGGCACGCGCAGAATGCGGGCGGTCATGCGGCCGAGAACCGTCCCTCCTCGTCCTTCAGCCCCGACCGCGTACGCACCCGGGCAGTCGATCGCCGCCCACACCATCTCCAGTGCCGGCTCGGTGGAGATCCAGGGTGCGGCGTGGAGCGGCTCACGACCTGCGACCAAGCCGACGCGGATTCCCAGCCCGTCCCCGTCAGGACGCTCACCGCAGACGAAGCACTCGTTGAAGTCAGTGCTCCATCCGCGCACATGGCGCTCGCGAGCCCTCTCCGCCTCGGCTGCCGGCAGCGGGTGCGGAGGTTGAATGTCGAGCATTACCGGCCGAGCCTCGGCGACGACTTCGTCTCCGTCCACGAGGAACGCCGAGTCGTCGTCGTGACGAACGGTGAGCGGGCGATCGAGCGGTGGAGGCAACCGGAGAGTGACTTCGATGTCCTCCGCATCGACGAACGCCGCCAGACGACCGGCCGCATACCCGCCGTTGGCCGAAGTGAGCGGTCCACGGAAGCGGCGTGCAAAGGTGACTTCCATGCTCCCCAACACTAGTGTCTAGAGTTGAGTTTGTGACTACGAGGCGAAAACCATGAGAATCGCTCTCGCGCAGATGAACGCGACCGTCGGCGACCTGGGCGGAAACCGCGCGACGATCCTCGACCGTCTCTCGGATGCACGAGACGCAGGCGCTCAGCTCGTTGTCTATCCGGAACTTGCGATCACCGGTTACCCGCCCGAGGATCTCCTGCTTCGCCCCGGCTTCATCCGCGCTGCCCGCGAGTCGCTGGAAGAGGTCGCGCGTGCGACAACGGGCATCGTTGCGCTCGTCGGGACGCCGTGGTTCGACCGCGACCTCGCGAATGCCTGCGCGGTCTGCGCGGACGGCAGCGTGCAGGCGATCTACCGGAAGCACTTCCTCCCGAACTACGGCGTCTTCGACGAGCACCGCTACTTCGCCGAGGGGCGCGATCTCCTCCTCGTTCGCCTCGGAGATGTCTATGTCGGCCCAACCGTGTGCGAGGACCTGTGGCAGCCCGGACCGCCGGCAACCGATCTTGCCCTCGCCGGCGCGCAACTCGTCGTCAACCTCTCGGCCTCGCCGTTTCACGTGGGCAAGGCCGAGGAGCGGGAGGAGATGCTCGTCACGCGGGCTCGCGACACGAGCTCGTACCTCGCGTTCTGCAACCTCGTCGGCGGTCAGGACGAGCTCGTCTTCGACGGCCACTCGGTCGTGCTCGACGACGCCGGCGAGGTAATCGCGCGGGCGCCCGGCTTCGAGGAGCACCTGCTCGTGGTCGACATCGAGCCCGATCTCGCGATCGGGCGGCGGCTCCGCGATGTGCGTCGTCGCGAGCTCGACCGCTCGCGAGAGAGTGTTCCGCAGGCGGAGATCATCGAGCTCGAGGCACCTGAGCCCGCAGGAGAGACCGTGGCGCGGACGGTGACTCCATTCGAGCCGGGGCTGGAGCAGATGCGCCGCGCGCTCGTGCTGGGGCTCCGCGACTACGTCGAGAAAAGCGGCTTCGAGCAGGTCGTGATCGGAGTTTCCGGCGGTATCGACTCCGCCGTGACCGCAGCGCTCTGCGTCGATGCCTTCGGTGCCGACCGAGTCCACTGCGTGTCGATGCCGTCGCAGTTCTCCTCAGAGGGGACGCGGGTAGACGCGCGGCGCCTGGCAGAGAGCCTGGGCTGCGACTTCCAAGAGATCGCAGTCGAGGATGTCGTCGACTCGTTCCGCGATGTGCTCCGCGAGCCGACCCAGGGACTCGAAGGGCTCGCAGCGGAGAACCTCCAGGCGCGGGTTCGGGGAGTGCTCCTGATGGCGTTGTCGAACACCTTCGGCTGGCTGGTTGTCTCCACCGGAAACAAGTCGGAGCTCGCAGTCGGCTATTCGACGCTGTACGGCGACATGGTCGGGGGCTTTGCGCTCCTGAAGGACGTGTTCAAGACGGACGTGTTCCGGCTCGCGCGACACCTGAACGAGCTCACTGGAAGCGAGCTGATTCCAGCGAGCACTATCGAGCGCGCTCCGAGCGCCGAGCTCAGGCCCGACCAGCGCGATGAGGACTCCATCCCGCGCTACGAAACGCTCGACCCGGTCCTGGAGGCGTACGTCGAGCTCGACCGCTCCCGCGAGGAGCTGGTCGAGGAGTTCGACGCAGTCGTCGTCGAGCAGGTCGTGTCGCTCGTGGATCGCGCCGAGTACAAGCGGCGTCAGGCGCCTCCGGGGGTGAAGCTCCGCCCGAAGGCATTCGGGCGCGACCGCCGCACGCCGATCACGAATCGCTGGAGGGATTGACACCTCCGATTGTAAGCCGAGCTCCCGGTCGCAGACCGGCTGTGTGGCAGCACCTACGTGTTCTCGAGGACGTTGGTCTCGTCACCCACCAGCGGGTGGGGCGCGGCACCTGTACCAGTTGAACGGGCACGGAGTCGTTGTGCTCCGCGCCTGGGTCGAAGGATTCTGGGACGAGGCGCAGGGCGCGCCGCGGCGGCGAAGACGCCGCCTGAATTGACCACAGCCGCTCGGGGCGCTATCGTCAGCGACTTGATGATGCTCGCTCGTAGCTGAGACACCCGTTGCCATGGGCCTCCACCCGGCCCGGCGCTGGCTTGCCCATTTCTCGCTACGCAGTACCTCGAAGGAGCATCAGATGACGGAGATTCGAGAAGCACCATCGATGGAGGCCGTGGCCCGCGATCTTGTCGTCGCGGTCGAGGTCCATGAGCTTCGGAAAGAGTTCAAGGTCCCCGACCGTAAGAAGGGTCGCTTCGGCCGCAAGACACGGGTCGCTCTCGACGGAGTCTCGTTCACCCTCGGACGTGGTGAGACGGTGGCAATCCTCGGACAGAACGGCTCGGGGAAGTCGACGCTTGTCCGCCTCCTCTCGACGCTCTTGTTGCCGGACGGCGGCTCCGCCGCGATCTTCGGCCACGACGTCGTCTCCGACGCTCGGGCCGTGCGTCGGCTTGTGAACCGTGTCTCCGTGGAGGCGTCGTTCTTCAAGAAGATGTCGTCGGCGGAGAACCTCGGCTACGCGTCGCGCTACTACGGGATGACCGCCGCGGACACGAAGGATTTGATCCCCGAGATCCTCGAGCGCGTCGGCTTCCCGCGCGATCGCCGAGACGAGCCGATGGAGAACCTCTCGCGCGGGATGCAGCAGAAGGTCGCACTGGCGAGAGCGCTGCTCACGTCCCCAGTGCTGCTCTTGCTCGACGAGCCGACGACGGGGCTCGACCCGCGCTCGAAGCTCGAGGTTCAGGACTTCATCCGCGAGATCCGAACGAACCACGACTCGACGATCCTCCTCTGCACGCACGACCTGGCGGAGGCGGAGACGCTCGCCGAACGCGTCGGGATTCTCGACCGCGGCCGTCTGCTCGCGCTCGAGCCGGCCGACGACCTCAAGCGACGCTACGGCTGTGGGACGCTCGAGGAGGCGTTCTTCTCGGCCACCGGCCGGGCGTTCGAGGCAGAAGGCGACGAGGACGACGAGGACGACGAAGACGACCGGGAGGTGTTTGCATGAGAGCCTTGGTCAGCACCATGCGCGCGGAGCTTGTCGGCGCGGGCGGCGTCGTCGAGCGCAACTACTACCTCACCAAGCGTTACATCTGGTGGGACGTCGCCTGGTTCCTCTGGACCGTCGCGAACACGCTCACCATCGTCTTCATCGCGAAGGGCATCGAGGCGTCCGGAGGCAATCTCGACGTCAACAGGACGATGACGACGCTGCTGATCGGCGCAGTGGTCTGGGCGTATCTCGGCATTCTCTTCGAGTTCCTGATGGAGACAGTCGCCTGGGAGCGCTGGGAGGGGACGATCGAGTACACGTTCATGGCACCGCTCTCACGCGCGATGCACCTTGCGGGGCAGGGCATCTTCGCCATCGCCTATGGCCTCTTGCGGGCGACGTTCCTGTTTGTCGTTTGTGCGTTTCTCTTCTTCGACCTCGCGATGCCGAACGCGCAGTTCTTCCCCGCGTTCGTCGTGCTCGTCGTCTCGTCGGTCTCGTTCATCGGCATCGGAATGATGATGTCGGTGCTGCCCCTCATCTCGCCCGAGAAGGGAACGCAACTCGGCTTCGTCGCCCAGGGAACGCTGCTCGTGGTGTCGGGCGTCTACTACCCGGTCGAGGTGCTGCCGCAATGGATGCAGTGGATCGCGACCATCTCCCCGGCGACGTACGCCCTCGACGGCATCCGCGAGGCGATTCTGGAAGGCCAGGGGCTGACGGCGATGTGGGATGAGCTCTGGCCGCTCATGATCATCGGCGTCGTCTCGATTCCGATCGGCCTCTGGGTCTTCAGTCGCGGCGAGCGGTACGCGAAGAAGCACGGGAAGCTGAAGAGGTCAGGGTGAGCGACGCGACCGTCCACGTTACCGAGCTCCGGAAGGTCTTCGACGTCCCCGAGCGCGAGGCGGGGCTCACGGCAGCAACGAAGAGCCTATTACGTCGTCGGACCAAGGAGGTGCGGGCCGTGGACGGCATCTCGTTCGACATCGCCGCGGGCGAGATCGTCGGCTTCCTCGGCCCGAACGGCGCAGGCAAGACGACGACGCTCAAGATCCTCTCCGGGCTGCTCTACGTCTCCAGCGGCGACGCCCAAGTGCTCGGTCACGTGCCGTCGAAACGCGAGCGCGACTTCCTGCGCCGGATCTCGCTCGTCATGGGGAACCGGAACCAGCTGCAATGGGATCTCCCTGCGCTCGACTCGTTCGAGCTCAATCGTTCGATCTATCGCATCCCGCGTGAGGACTTCCTTCGCAACCGGGACGAGCTCGTGGAGCTCTTGGAGGTCGGCGACCTCGTCAAAAAGCCGGTCCGGCAGCTCTCGCTGGGCGAGCGGATGAAGGTCGAGATCGTCGGCTCGCTCCTCCACCAGCCGCAAGTGCTCTTCCTCGATGAGCCGACGATCGGGCTCGACGTGACGATGCAGAAGCGGATCCGTGAGTTCGTCGCCCAGTACCGTCAGCGGCACGGCGCAACCGTCATGCTGACGAGCCACTACATGGCCGATGTCGAGGCGCTATGCGAGCGGGTCATCGTCATCCATCACGGGAAGATTCTCTTCGACGGCAAGCTCGGGGCCCTGTCCAATACGTTCGCCGCCTGGAAGACGATCACGGCTGCGATGGAGAATGGATCCAGCGACCTCTCCTCCTATGGAGAGGTCATCCATCGTGACGGCGATCTCGTCACCTTGCGTGTGCCGAAGGCCGACACCGCGCGCGTGACTGCTCGCCTCCTTGCCGAGCAGGAGGTTCTCGACCTGAACGTCGAGGATCCGCCGATCGAGGATGTGATCGAGCTCGTCTTCGCGCAGGAGAACCACGAATGAGCACCATCCCACTCGCGCAAGAGGGGCGTTTGCGGTCGCTCGCCGATTTCTATCTGACCACGATTCGGACGGCGATCCAGCAGCAGTTCCAGTACCGCGCGGCGACCTACATGTACCTCGTCGGCATGGTGGCGGAGCCGATCATCTACCTCGTCGTCTGGTCGACGATCGCGGAACAGTCAGGTGGAACCGTCGGAGGGCTCACCGCCGGCGAGTTCGCCGCGTACTACATCGTCTGGACGCTCGTTCGAACGATGAACATCGTCTTCACGCCGTACGGCTGGGAAGAGCGGATCCGTGAGGGTGAGCTGTCGGGCCAGCTGCTCCGCCCGCTGCATCCGATCCACTACGACCTTGCATGGTTCGCAGGCGGGAAGGTCCCCTGGGTCTTGTTCTACCTGCCGATCGCGGTCGTTCTGACGCTCGTCTTCAACCCGACGTTCGACGTACGACCTCTCGAGATCGCGGTCTTCGCGATCGCCGTTTGGGGGGCCTATCTGATTCGAACCTTCTATCAATCGGCGCTAGGGCTCGTCACGTTCTGGACGACTCGCGTCGGTGCGCTGTTTCAGCTTTACATCACGCTCGAGCTGCTGCTTTCCGGCAGGCTCGTTCCGCTCACGCTCATGCCCGAGTGGGTGCAGACCACCGCGTGGTTCCTGCCCTTCCGGTGGACGTTCTACTTCCCGATCCAGGCCCTCGTGGACGACCTCTCGAACGAGCAGTTGCTCGCTGGGCTCGCGATGCAGGCGTTGTGGACGCTGATCGGGATCGGGCTCTTCTCGCTCGTGTGGCGGTATGCGATCCGGCGCTACACCGCGGTGGGTAACTGACGTGACCACGCTGCGTGTCGCGCTGCTTCACCTGCGGATCGGGGTGATGAACGACCTGCAGTATCGGGTCAACTTCGCACTGCAGATTCTGCAGTCGCTGCTCGCGCTCGGAACCGGTCTCGTCGTTCTGTGGCTCGTCTACTCGCACACGACGGAGCTGAACGGATGGTCGCAGCCCGAGCTGCTCGCGGTGTTGGGTGTCCAGATCCTGATGGGCGGAGTGATTCGGGCCCTGATCCAGCCGAACATGATGCGGCTGACCGAGGACGTCGTGCAAGGGAAGCTCGACCACGCCCTTGCCAAGCCCGTCGACGCCCAGATGCTCGTGAGCGTTCGCGAAGTACAGATCTGGCAGGCCGTAGACATCGTGTCGGGCGCGATTGTCATCGGCGTCGCGCTCGTTCGCCTCGGCGCCGGCCTCGGCGCACTCGACGTACTGGCGTTTGCAGTCGCCCTCGCCTTCGGCGCCGTCATGCTCTACTGCTTCTGGCTGGTGCTCGCAACCGGCTCTTTCTGGGTCGTGCGTATGTGGTTCCTGCCAGAGCTCTTCGAGGGTGTCTTCCAGACAGGCCGCTGGCCGGTGGGCATCTATCCGCAATGGCTGCGTTTCGGGATCACGTTTCTGGTACCGATCGCCTTCGCGATCACCGTACCGGCGGAGGCGTTGACGTCGCGGCTCGAGTGGCAGACCCTCGCGCTCGCAGCGGGCTTCGCAGTCGTTCTGTTTGCGTTCACCCGCTGGTTCTGGCGCTTCGGGCTCAAGAACTACACCGGCGCCTCGGCGTAGGTCGTGACTCACCTCGACGCCCACCGCACCTGGCTCTTGTACCGGGGCGTCGACTCCTTCGCGATGGCGCTCAGCTGGACGGTCGCTGCCGTCTTCTTCGTGACCGAGCTCGAGATGAGCCCTCTCACTCTTATCCTCACGGGAACGGCGATGGAGGTCGCCTACTTCCTGTTCGAGGTGCCGACGGGGATCGTCGCCGACACGTACAGCAGGCGCGCATCGATCGTCATCGCGATGTTCGTCATGGGCCTCTCCTTCGTTGCGACCGGGCTTGCCCCAGGGGTCACGATTGTGCTGATCGCGGCAGCGGTCACGGGCTTCGGCTGGACGTTCAAAAGCGGCGCCGAGGACGCGTGGCTCGCCGACGAAGTCGGGCTCGACAACGTCGCGCGCTCGTATCAACGCGGTGCGCAGTTCGGGCGGGCTGGGGCTCTCGCCGGAATCGCGCAGCGGTCGGTCTCGCGCTCGTCGATCTCCGCCTCCCGATCGTCGCGGGGGGTCTCGTGATGATCGGGCTCGGTGTACTTCTTGCGCTGCTCATGCCCGAGACCGGCTTCCGCCCGGCTCGGTACGAAGGCATTGGCGCAGTCTGCGCGATGGCGCGCACCGGTGCGCAGGGAGGGCGCCTGCTGCGCGGCCGACCGATCCTGCTCCTCATCGTCGGCATCGCCTTCTTCGCCGGTATGTGGAGCGAGGGGATCGATCGGCTCTGGGAAGCGCACTTCCTCGTCGACGTCGGTGTTCCGGGGCTCGGGAGCCTTGACCCGGTCGTCTGGTTCGGGGTGCTGAGCGCCGGGGTTCTGCTGCTGGCGATCCTTGTCGCACAGCCGCTCGTGCGCCGGTTCGAGCGGCTCAGCCGAGCCGGCATGACGCGGATGCTGCTCGCATTTGATGCGGTCACGATCGTCGGAACGCTCGCCTTCGCACTTGCCGGGAGCTTTGCTCTGGCCGTCACCGCCTACTGGGCGACACGCGTCTTTCGCTCACTCGCCGGCCCCGTCTACGCGACCTGGCTCAACACGAGCATCGACGACTCGAGGGTTCGGGCGACGGTCATCTCGATGACGAACCTCGGCGACTCGGCGGGTGAGTGGGGCGGCGGGCCGGCGCTCGGAATCCTCGGAAACGTCTTCGGCATCCGGACCGCGCTGGCCGCGAGCGCTGCCGCGCTGGCACCGGCCCTACTCCTTTAAGACGTGCACTACGGCGTGAGGGCGCGGAGCCCGAGCTCGTAGAGGCGCGTCCGGCGGAGGCGCTGTAGACTGCCGCGGTCAGTGTGAGGCGACGAGGCCTCGGGCGGTTCTTCCGTCCGGGGCTTTGCTATTTCCAGGAGGGATTCGATGGCGAGACCGAGGACGAAAACGGGTGCGACGATGGTTAAGAGCCGCGATCGCGCGACCTCCAGCGTGACCGCACGGCGTGCGGTCCTGAAGCGGATCAGGGAGGAGTCGATCGAGCACGTGCTCTTCTGGTTCACGGATCTCGAGGGGCATTTGAAGTCCTTCGCGATCACACCGTCGGAGATGCAGGAGGCGCTGAACGACGGCATGGGCTTCGACGGCTCGTCGATCACCGGTTTCAACGCGATCGAGGAGTCGGACATGGTCGCGATCCCCGATCCGTCGACATTTCAAGTCATGCCGCGTGCCGTCGACGACCATGGCGAGCCCATTGGCTCGAAGGTCGCGCGCTTGATCTGCGATGTGGTGACACCCGATGGCGCGCCCTACGAGGGCGACCCGCGCTATGTCCTCCGCCAGGCGCTCGAGCGCATGAAGGATCTCGGCTTCGACGCCTTCAACGTCGGGCCGGAGCTCGAGTACTTCGTCTTCGAGGACGACCAGGGCACCGAGACGATCGACGAGGGCGGGTACTTCGCGATGACCGCGCTCGACGCCGCGACCGAGATGCGCAACGACACGATCGGCGCGCTCGAGTCGGTGGGCATCCCGATCGAGTACCACCACCACGAGGTCGGCCCGTCGCAGCATGAGATCGACATGCGCTATGCGAGCGCGCTCGAGATGGCCGACCACACGATGACTTACCGGCTCGTCGTCAAGGAGGTCGCGACGTGGCACGGCTACTACGCGACCTTCATGCCGAAGCCGCTCTATGGCGAGAACGGCTCGGGGATGCACACGCACATGTCGCTGTTCAAGGGCGCACGCAACCAGTTCTTCGACCGCCGCGACGAGCATCACCTCTCACCGGCGGCGAAAGGGTTCATCGCGGGTCTGCTCGTGCACGCCCGCGAGATGTCGGCGGTGCTCGCGCAGTGGGTGAACTCGTACAAGCGGCTCGTGCCGGGCTACGAGGCGCCTGTCTACGTCGCCTGGTCGCAGCGGAACCGCTCCGCTCTCGTTCGCATCCCGCTCTACAAGCCGGGCTCCGAGCAGGCGACGCGGGCGGAGATCCGCTGTCCCGATCCCGCCTGTAACCCCTACCTCGCGTTCGCCGCGCTGCTCCACGCGGGGCTCGAGGGGATCGAGAAGGGATACGAGCTGCCCGAGCCTATGGAGGAGAACCTCTACCGGCTGTCGACCGCGGAGAGGCGTGAGCGGGAGATCATCGCGCTGCCCGAGTCGCTCGGCGAGGCGATCGACGAGCTTGCCGATTCGGACCTCATGCGGCGCGCGCTCGGCGAGCACATCTTCCCGCGCTACATCGAGTTGAAGCGGAAGGAATGGGACGAGTACCGCGTCCAGGTGACCGAGTGGGAGAAGACGAAGTACCTCGCAGCGCTGTAGCGCTCACTGGTGACATTTGCTTGCAGGCCGTCACGTAATATCGGATGATGTGAGTGCAGGGTGCGCCGCAAGGCGAGTGGCGCGCTTTGTATCTGACGGCCGATCGCGGGCTCCCAGGTGAGGAGCCCGTGGTCGTTCAAGGATGGGGGAACCCATGGTTCCCCCCAATCAGCCCCCTCCTTACGTCCTGTGGCTGGGAGCACGTGACGCGTTGCCTCTCGGCCGGCAAAGCCGGCCTCCGGCTCGGTCGTTCAAGGATGGGGGAACCCATTGGTTCCCCCATCAGCCCCCTCCTTACGTCCTGTGGCTGGGAGCACGTGACGCGTTGCATCCCGGCCGGCAAAGCCGGCCTCCGGCTCGGTCGTTCAAGGATGGGGGAACCCATGGTTCCCCCATCAGCCCCCTCCTTACGTCCTGTGGCTGGGAGCACGTGACGCGTTGCCTCCCGGCCGGCAAAGCCGGCCTCCGGGCTCGGACGTTGCGCATGTTCCGAACGCCTTGAGGGGCGATCAGCGATGGCTGACTCTCCCTCCGGCTTGCCGCCATCGCCCTTACAGCCAAGACGTGGGCTGCGAGCGGGACGAGCGAAGGCGACAATGGGCAGCGTGGACACGACGGCGCGGCATCTTCGGCTCCTGACTGACACCATCGCGGCGGTCAACTCGTCGCTCGATCTGCAGGAGGTGCTCGAGCTCGTGGCTCGCAACGTCGCGGACGCGCTCGGCACCGACGCGTGCTTCGTGTACCTCCACGACCAGCGCGCGGACGAGCTCGTGCTGCGAGCGACGCACGGGAGCCGTGTCGAGGAGATGACTCGGACGCCTCGCATGCGCCCCGGTGAGGGGATCACTGGAGCGGCCGCTGCCGAGCGCGCGCCCGTGATGATCCCCGCGCAGGCGCACCTCGAC
Organism: Actinomycetota bacterium; assembly: GCA_030857225.1. Classification (GTDB taxonomy): domain Bacteria; phylum Actinomycetota; class Thermoleophilia; order Gaiellales; family Gaiellaceae; genus GMQP-bins7. Next base: position 30,226 of record JALZOK010000013.1, on the reverse strand, counting down.
CCCCGTTTCAAGCTCTTCCCGAATCTTCCGGAGGACGAGTACGAGTCGATCCTGGCGGTTCCGATCATTGCGCGTAACAAGCTCGAGGGCGCGCTCAACGTGCGCACGAAGGAGCCGCGTGAGTTCTCCGAAGCGGAGATCGAGCTCTTGGTCGCAATCGCGTCCCAAGTCGCGCAGACGATCGAGCACGCGCAGCTGTACGCGGGCGCCCAGCGTCGGGTCGTGGAGCTCGAGGCGCTGGCGAGGATCTCCGAAGCGGTCTCGGAATCCCTCTATCTGGAGGAGTCGCTCGAAGCGATCGTGAAGACGACGATGGAGTCGCTGCATGCGTCAGGCGCGGCGCTCGTCCTCGAGGACGGGAGCATCGCGTGGCCTGCCGGGCGTCCCGGCGCCCATGCGGTTCGGATGCCCCTTCGCTGGAAGCGCCGGCAGATCGGCGAGCTCGTCTGTGACCGCGACACGCCCTTCTCGGACGACGAGGAGGCGTTGCTGGAGGCGATCGCGCACCATGCGGCTGTTGCGCTCGAGCACGGTCGGGCTGTCATGCGGGGCGTTCTCGCCCAGGAGATCCACCATCGGGTCAAGAACAACCTGCAGGCGGTTGCGTCGCTGCTCCGACTGCAGGCGCGAGCAGAGAACGTGGATCCGCACAAGGCGCTCCAGGACTCCGTCAATCGGATCCTCACCATTGCCGCGGTTCACGAGGTGTTGACGGAGCATCGTGAGGACGACGTCGACCTCGGCGAGCTGGTGGACCGGCTGCGAGCGATGCTCGTGCAAGGGCTCGTCGCCGGGAAGGAAGTGACGGCGGACCTCGCGCCCGTCTCGCTCGCGGGTCAGCAGGCAACCGCGCTCGCGCTCGTGTTCACCGAGCTCTTCCAGAACGCCCTCGAGCACGGCGGCGGGCGAGTGTCGATCTCCCTCGAGCGCCGGGACAGCGCGATCGCGCTGACGATTGCGGACGATGGCGACGGAATCGAGGGTGAGGCGTCAGGGACGGGGCTGTCGATCGTCCGCGCCCTCGTCCACGACGAGCTCCGCGGGGAGATCGAGCTTCGCACTGATCGTGGGCTACGCGCGGAGGTGGTCTTCCCGGCATGACACGTGTGCTGATCGCCGAGGACGAGACCCTCATCCGCCTCGATCTCAAGGGGCTGCTCGAAGGCGCGGGTTTCGTGGTCTGCGCAGAAGCTCGGGACGGGGAGGAGGCCGTTCGGCTTGCCCGCGACACCGAGCCCGACGTGGCGCTCCTCGACGTCAAGATGCCCCGGCTCGACGGGATCGAGGCAGCGCGCAAGATTCTCGACGAGCGACCGATTCCGATCGTGATGGTAACGGCGTACGGGGAGCGTGAGCTCGTGTCCCGCGCGGTCGAGGCCGGCGTCTTCGGCTACCTCGTCAAGCCGTTCCGAGAGACCGATCTGCTTCCGGCGATCGAAACCGCGCGGGCGCGGCACGACGAGCTGGCAGCGCTTCGAGAGGAGGCGGACTCACTGGCGGAAGCGCTGGCTGCGCGGAAGGCGATCGAGCGGGCGAAGGGGATTCTCATGCAGCGCGAGGGGCTGAGCGAGGAGGAGGCCTTCGCGCGGCTCCGCAAGGCCAGCCAGATCTCGGGGAGACCGCTGAAGGTGGTGGCCGAGGCGCTCGTCGCGACGCTCGGCGCGAGCGAGGGGTCAGGCTAAGCCCCGACCCCTGGGTCTACGTGGCCAGCAGCCGATCCTCTTCCCGCCGCCGGTAGAGCTTCCGTCCGAGCCAGGTCGCGAGGAGCAAGAGCGCGAATGGCGCGGCGATGATCGCAATAGCCAGCGCGATGACACCTTCCCAGACGAGAACGTTGAGCGACTCGTCCAGCGTCCGGTCGAGTCGCGACGGCACCGGAACGGCGGTGAGGACGCCCGGAGTTACGACGGTGAGCTGGATGGTCGCCATTCGTGCCTCGGCGTTCGTGGAGGCGGTGTCTCGCCGGAGACCACGGAGCTCCTGGCGGAGCGTGCGAACGCGCGACTCGAGCTGCGCCCGCGTGGTCGCGTCGAGCGACTCGCTTTCGAGGCGCGCCGCGAGAAGCGCAATCTGCGCCCGCACCGAGCGCTCCCGCCGCTCGAGCCGGTCGAGGTTCGCCTGCAGATCGTCGATCGTCACCTGCTGCGAGACGATGCGGCCGAGCGCGGAGAGCTGCACGATCGCCTCCTGCACCTTGTCCACCGGCACGCGCACGACGAGTGCCGCACTCCCCTGGTCGCCGGTGGCGACGTTCGCGCTCACGACATGTCCGCCAAGCGAATCGGTCAGATCGAGCGCCCTCTGCGCCGCGCGCGAGACGCCGCCCGAGTCCGCGACCTCCACGGTCAGCGTCGCCGAGATCCGCTGAGCGCGATCGAGGGTCGGGCTTACCACTGATCCCAAGTTCTGGTCAGGTGCGTTGGGCAGAATGGGGGCGGAGCCCGTGCGGTCACTCAATTCGGTGGTCGTTGCGGTGTCCGGCGAGCCGGCCTTCTCGAACGACTCGGCCTCTCTCAGCGCGGCAACGTTGCCGTCCGAGCGTGCAAGACCGAGCACTCCGGCGCTGGCAATCGCGACCAGCGCAGTCGCCGGAATGGCGACAAGCGCGATGCGGCGAATGGGCAGACGGAGCTGCGGCCAGAAGGAAGCTTTCGGCGCGGCCTCCTGTGCGGCGATCTCGCGGACGCGCGCGCGCAGGCCCGTGGGAGCTACCGGCCGACTCCCGGTGAGCTCGTTGATCAGGTCAGGCGACGTCATGGTGTCTCATCCTCTCTTCCAGCTTTGCGAGTGCCCGGTGCAGTCGTGTCGAGACCGCGGTCACCGTGATTCCGAGCAGGCGGGCGGTCTCGTCTCCGTCCAGATCGAGCACGATCCGAAGCGCGACGACCTCGCGCTCTCCGGCTGTGAGCGTGCTGAGCCCGTCCTGGAGCTCGGGCGAGAGACCTTCGCCGAAGTGTTGCTCGTGAACGTCCGACGTGCCGGCTTCTGCGCGTTCCTCGCGGCGCTTGCGCCGCGCGTCGGCACGAAACCAGTCCAGAGCCGTGGAACGGGCGATCGCGATGAGCCACGCGCGATGCGTTCCGCGCCGGGGGTCGAATCGCCGCCAGCGCCGAAGCGCGGTCTCGAACGTCTCGCTCGTCAGGTCTTCCGCGAGCGCCCAGTTCTTCGTCAGGTACAGGAGGTAGCCGTAGACGTCGTCGAGATGATCCGCTGCGACGGCGGCGAAGGACGTCTCGACCGGCCCTTGTCGGCGAGATACCTCGAGGCTCACTGCGTGCATGCTCCAACTACGCCGCAGCACACCCGACACGTCACCGTGACTCTGTCCCCTCGAACAAGAGCTCCCAGCGACCGAGGAGCACCTTCAGCTCGTCACGCGCGGCTCGGTGCGCCGTGAGTACGTCCATGTTCGCCCAATCCTCGGCGAGCGTGCTCTCCAATTCGGAGATGCGAACCTCGAGGGCGGCGATCTGCCCCTCGACGACCTCGAGCTCGGTCGGCGTCCTCCGGACCCGTCCGGGTTGCGGCTGGCGAGCGGGCTTCCGTTCCGGAACCGGCTCGAGCGTCGGCGCTGACTCCGCGTTCCGCTCGCGCGTCAGATCGGCCCAGCCACCCTCGTACGAGCGAAGTCCGCGCTCCTCGACAGCGACGATGCGGTCAGGCACCGCGTCGAGGAGAGCGCGGTCGTGCGAGACGATGAGAACCGTCCCCGGAAACGCTTCGAGCGCGGCTTCGAGCGCCTCGCGGCTCTCCAGGTCGAGGTGGTTCGTCGGCTCGTCGAGGATGAGAAGGTTCGCTCCCGACGCGACCAGGAGTGCGAGCGCGAGCCGCCGGCGCTCGCCGCCGGAGAGCGCAGACACTGCACGCCCGTGCATCTCCCAGCCGGAGAAGAGGAACCGCCCGAGGAGCATCTGCGCCTGAGGTCGTGGCAATCCGGTCGCGGCAACCGCGCAGTCCAGCACCGACCCGTGGACGGGAAGCTCCTGCGTGTGCTGGGAGAAGTACGCGGGGACGACACCGTGGCCGAGGCTGGCCACGCTCCCGTCCGGCCTTCGCCGGCTCAAGAGTGACTCGAGCAACGTCGTCTTGCCGGATCCGTTCGGGCCGACCAACGCGACCTTCTCACCGCGCTCGAGGACGATGCTCGCGTCCTCGAGCAGCGCCTTTTCCCCCGCCGAGAGCGAGATGTTCTCCGCGTCCAGCACGACGCGGCCTGTTCGCGGGGGCTGGAGGAAGTCGAAGCCGAGCGTCCGGCGACCTTGGGTGAGCGCCGTGAGCGTTCCGCGAGCGGCGGCGCGATCCTTCTCGAGCCGGCCGATCTGAGTCAGCTTCGCCTGTGCCTGGCGCGCCTTCGACTTCTTGTAGCGAAACCGTTCCACGAAGCGCTCGAGGCGCGCGATGTCCTCCGAGACGCGGTCCGCGGTCTTCTCCGCCGCAGCAGCCCGCGCTGCCTTCTCCCGTCGCCACTCGTGCCAGGGGCCGGCGAAGTAGTGCGCGCCACCCGGCGCAAGCTCGAGCACCGCTGTGGTGACGGCCTCGAGGAACCAGCGGTCGTGGGCGACGAGGATCACCGCTGCGTCCAGGGTCGCAAGCTCTGTCTCGAGCCACTCGAGGCTCTCGACGTCCAGATGGTTCGTCGGCTCGTCGAGGAGCAGGAGGTCGGGGTCCATTGCGAGCACGCGCGCGAGCGACGCCCTCGTCAACTCTCCACCGGAGAAAGTGGAGAGCTGCCGATCGAGCGCGCTGTCCTCGAACCCGAGCCCGCGGGCGGCGCGCGTTGCACGCTCGCGCCAGGCCCAGCCGCCCGCGTGCTCGAGCCGCGACTGAGCATCGGCGTAGCGCCGAAGCGTTCCCTCGTCATGCGCGCCTCCCTCCATGGCGCGCTCGAGCGTGCGAAGCTCGTCCTCGAGCGTCAGGAGGTCGCGAGCGCCGGAGACGACGTACTCGCGGAGGGTGAGTCCGAGGTCTCGCGGAGGCCGCTGATCGTGCAGCGCGACGCGGGTACCCTTTGCGAACGCGAGTTCGCCGCCCTGCAACGACGTTTCGCCCGCGATCGCACGCAGCAGCGTGGTCTTCCCCGCACCGTTCGGCCCGGCGAGCGACAGCCGGTCACGTCGGCCGACGGTGAACGAGATCCCCTGGAACAGCGGATCTCCCGAGAACTCCTTGCGGAGGCTGGATGCGATCAGTACGGCCATCGACCCCAGGGTAGAGAGAGATCGGTGGATTCACGTGCAGGCGACGACCCGAGTCGCCGGGCTGTTAGAGAGCTAGGTCGTCTGCACAGTCTGGCGAACCAGGCGTTTCGCAGCCTCGGCGATGTGCCGGGCATCGATTCCCGCAGCCGCAAGCAACTCAGCCCCGGTCCCCGAGCCGGGCATGTCCTGGACCGCGAGCTTTACGACGCGTACAGGCTCCTCGACGTCAGCCAGCACCGAGAGGATGGCATCTCCGAGGCCGCCCTCGGGCCAGTGATCCTCCACGGTGACGATCCGTCCTTGCGTCACCTCCGCTGCTGCCACCAGCGTGTCGGCATCGAGCGGCTTGATCGAGTAGAGGTCGATGACGCGTGCCGCGATTCCGTCCTCCGCCAGCTGCTCTGCGGCCTGCAGCGCCTCGGGCACCGTGATGCCGGCGGCGACGAGCGTGACCTCGTCCTCGTCGGAGGAGCGGAGAACGCGGCTTCCGCCGATCTCGAACTCTTCGTCCGGGCCATAGATGACCCGTGTCGCGGGCCGCAGCGTGCGCAGGTACGCGATTCCGTCGACATCGGCCAGCGCTGCGACAAGCTTGGCGGTCTGGTTCCCGTCGCAGGGATGGAGAACGACGCTGCCGTGGATCGCGCGGAACATGGCGATGTCCTCGAGTCCCATCTGCGAAGGGCCGTCCTCACCGACCGAGACGCCCGCGTGCGATCCCGAGAGGACGAGCCGCGCGCGGCTCACCGCTGCCATTCGCACGAAGTCGTGCGCCCGCGACAGGAAGGCCGCGAACGTGGAGGCGAACGGACGCCAGCCGACGATCTGCATCCCCACTGCCGCCGCCACGAGCTGCTGCTCGGCGATGTACATCTCGAAGAAGCGCTCGGGATGCGCTTCCTTGAAGATCTCCGCGAAGGTCGAGTTCGAGACCTCCCCGTCGAGGGCAACGACGTCTCCCCGAGCGCTTCCGAGAGCCGCGAGCGCCTCGCCGTATGCCTTCCGTGTCGCGACCTCTGCGCCGAGCTCGTAGGTCGGTAGCTCGAGCGCGCCGGTGGGGAACCGATGCGGCTCTCCCCGCTTCGGCTTCGCGACCTCGATCCGGATCTCGCGCCGACCGCCGAGCTCCGCAATCGCCTCTTCTGCGTCGTCGAGCACTTTGCCGTGGAACCCGTTCACGTCCTCCACCGCCGCGACACCCTTTCCCTTGATCGTGCGCGCGACGACGAGCGTGGGCGTACCGGTGGTCGCGTCCGCTTCTGCAAACGCCCGATCGATCTCCTCGACGTCGTGCCCGTCGATCGCGATCGCGTGCCAGCCGAACGCCCGCGCGCGCTCCACGTAGACGTCGAGATCTCGACCGACCATCGTCTCGCCGCGTTGCCCCAACCGGTTGGCGTCGAGGATCGCAGTCAGGTTGTCGAGCGCGTAGTGCGCGGCGTGCTCGAACGCCTCCCACATCGAGCCCTCGGCCATCTCGCTGTCGCCGCACAGAACCCAGGTCCGCGCCTGCACCCGATCGAGGCGTTTCGCCGCAAGCGCGGTTCCGACGCCGATCGGCAGGCCCTGGCCCAGCGAGCCGGTGGCGACGTCGACCCACGGCAAGACCGGCGTCGGGTGCCCCTCGAGCCGGCTTCCGTGCTTGCGATACGAGAGCAGCTCCTCGTCCGAGATCACGCCTGCGGCCAGATAGATCGAGTAGAGCAGGGTCGACGCGTGCCCTTTAGAGAAGATCAGACGGTCGTTAGAGGGGCTCTTCGGCGAATCGAAGTCGTAGCGCAGATAGCCGTCGACGAGAACCGCCAGCAGGTCCGCGGCGGACATGGCCGAAGTGGGATGTCCCGACTTCGCCTCGGCGCTCATACGAATGGAGTCGACCCGGAACTGCTGTCCCAGCTCGCTCCGGCGTTGGGCGTCGGTCATGCCGGCCATTGTATGACGGTGTTTCACGCCGGCGTTGCGCGGTAACCTCCAGGCGATGACTCGAAGTCGGCTGCACCAACTCTCGGAACACGGCGTCAGCGTCTGGATCGACTCTCTCTCCCGGGAGCTGCTGGAGGACGGCGAGCTAGCGCGGCTCGTTGAAGAAGACGCAGTCGTCGGCGTCACTTCGAACCCGACCATCTTCGAGAAAGCGCTCTCTTCAGGCGGCTGGTACGACGATCAGCTCCGCGACGTGTTGGGGGGCGACGACGACTCGAAGGAGGTCTTCATCGACCTCGCGACCGAGGACGTCCGCCGTGCGTGCGATCTCCTACTCCGGGTATGGGAGGACACCGGTCGCGTGGACGGCTACGTGTCGATCGAGGTCGATCCGGACATCGCGTACGACCGAGATGCCTCGTTCGAGCAGGCGATGCGACTGCACGAGCTCGTCGACCGGCCGAACGTCCTCGTGAAGATTCCCGGAACCGAGCCGGGGCTTGGCGCGATCGAGGACTGCATCGCCGCGGGCCGCTCCATCAACATCACGCTGGTCTTTTCGCTCGCGCGTCATGCCGCGGTCATCGAGTCCTACATCCGCGGACTCGAGCGGCTCGTCGCTGACGGAGGAGATCCCGCGCCCGTCGCCTCCGTCGCGAGCTTCTTCGTGTCACGCGTGGACACCGAAGCCGATCGCCGCCTTGCCGAGGTCGGCCGTTCCGATCTCCAGGGAAAGCTCGCCATTGCCAACGCGAAGCTCGCCTACCAGCAGTACCTCGAGGCGTTCTCCGGAAAGCGCTGGCAGGCCCTCGCCGCCGAAGGTGCGAGTGCGCAGCGCTGTCTGTGGGCATCGACCTCGACGAAGAATCCCGCCTATCGCGACGTGCTGTACGTCGAGGAGTTGATCGGCCCGGAGACCGTCAACACGATGCCGCTCGAGACCGTCCGAGCCTTCCAGGATCACGGAGCGATCCGCGACACGCTCACCGAAGGCATCGAGGACGCGCGGGAGCTCATGGCAGCCCTCGCCGAGGCCGGTGTCGACTACGACGACGTGGTCGAGACCCTGGAGCGGGAAGGTGTCGAGAAGTTCTCGGACTCGTTCCGAACGCTGATCGACGGCATCGAGGCCAAGCGCGCCGCGCTCGTCTAACCGAGCGCCGCCCGTGCGGTGCAGGCCTCGCCTGACGCGCGAGTCGCCCGGACGGTGAACACAACACACACGCCCGCGACTCTGACGTCACCGCGTTTGGCGATTCCGGCCGGAGCGGCTGCCACAGCCAGACCACAGAAAGGGGCGGCTACGCGCTCGTGAGCTGCCCGGCGCCGAGCGATCGCAGGAGCTCGTCGTGGAGGACGCCGTTCGAGCTGATGGCGCCACGGCCGTCGATCCGCGAGACGCCCGCGAAGTCCGAGAAGCGCCCGCCTGCCTCCTCGACGATCACCTGGATCGCAGCCAAGTCCCACTCGCTCACGCCGACGGTGTCGACCGCCCCGTCGACTGCCCCCTCCGCCACGAGCATGTGCGCCCAGAAATCGCCGAATCCGCGCACGTGCCAGGCGCGGCCTGCGAGATCCGGCACGCCGTCTTCGTAGGCAAAGCTGAGGACGGCGTCCTCGACGCGCGCCACGGCCGACACAGCGAGGCGCTCGTTGTCGGCAAAGGCCCCTTCGCCGCGCCCAGCCCACCAGCGCCGTCCGAGTGCAGGCGCCGAGACGATGCCGGCCTGCACTGTTCCCGACTCCTCGAGCGCGACGAGCGTCGCCCAGATCGGCACTCCGCGCGTGTAGTTGCGGGTTCCGTCGATCGGGTCGAGGATCCAGCGACGCGAGCCCCCGCCGCTCACGCCTTCTTCCTCACCCAGGATCGCGTCGTTCGGCCGCATCTCCGCGAGAAGTCGACGGAGCTCCGACTCCACCACACGGTCCGCCTCGGTGACCGGCGTCAGGTCTGGCTTCGTCTCGACCGCGAGGCCGGTGCGAAAGCGGGGAAGGGAGAGCGCGTCCGCGGCGTCGGCGAGTGCGAGCGCTAGCTCGAGGTCGGGGCTCACGCCCCGACGCTACCCGCCGGAGATCGTGAACGTCGGGCGAACGACGCGCACCGGAACCGGAGCGGACCACGTCATCGCAGGAGTGCCGACCTGGGCCACGTTCAGACCACGAACACGGTAGTACCAGAGCCCTGGAGAAAGCTTGAGCACCGAGGTCGTGGCGAACGTTCTCGTAGATCCGCGCTTGCGCCACGGGTACTTGACGCGTGACCACTGCACCTCGTATTGAGTCGCGCCCACGACGGGCTTCCAAGCGATGAGCGGGGTCGAATAGACGACCGGACGCCTGCCGGCTTGGGCGAGCAGACGGCCCTTGGGCGTCAGTCCGGACACGAACGGATCTCCGGCCGTCGTCTGGGCCGGCTTCGAGTCCTTCCCGAAGGTCGCGATGCGGCCCGCTTGACACGCGTCTTGAGGTGACTCGACGTCCCAGTACTCGTACTGTCCTGTCACGAAGTTGGCCACGATTGCAACCGGAACGACCGTCCAGAAGTAGCGGGTTGTCTTGGCGTCGAGGTCGGGAAGATCGACCCGAACCAGTGACCTGCCCTCGAGGATCGTCTCATTCGCCACCAGCGGGAAGGTATCGGCAGTGAACGTCGTGTTATTGGCCGTTTCGGTCTTGGCGTTCGGGAGCACCGTGAACAGAGCTTCGTCAAGCTTCTCCTGGGTGGCCGGAAGCTCGAGCGGCCCGTTGACGCGAGGTGCGAACGCCGGACTGCCCACCACTGAGCCGCGGAACACCACATTGACGCAATCGCGGTCAGTGGAAGCGTAGGTGCGGAACAGCCGGTACGAATCGCCCGCCAGTGACTGATCGCCGGTGAAGGTCAAGGCTGGCATGAGCTGGTGCGGGCTGCCACCCGTCGCCGAGCTGACCTGGTCCGATACCGCGAAACCGACCTTGAGCTTGCCCGATGACCACACCGGGTTCGTCGCTGCGTAGACATCGGTCCACGGCCCGTACGACACCGCGGGAAGACCGTTGGGAATCGCACCGACCACCTGGCGCACAGCCCGAACTCGCCACTCCACTGTTCGCCACCACGCGTCCTCGAGGTGGAACGTGTACAGGTCGCGTTGATCGGCGACATTCGTGTGAGTCCGGACGATCTTGTTGATGATCCCCTCGGCCGGTCCTCTGCCTCCGTACCAAACCTCGTAGCCGGTCGCGCCCTCGACTGGCGTCCAGCGAACCAGCCCAGGCTTGGACGGGAGGGGTACCGGAGCGTCCTCCCAGCGCATGTCGAAGCCATACGGGCGGCTCCAGGCCGATGCTCCGACCGTCGTCACCGACCGCACACGTGCATACAAGGCGAATGGCTTGCCCGTGAACCAGGGCAGAGCCAGGTTGATCGAGACCGCCGGAATCTTGATCGGCGCCACGGTCGTGCGCACCACCTTGGGCGCGGAACCAGTGTCCTCGCTGCCGTTCTCGGCTGCGGAACCGTCCCCCGCGACGGGGAACGAAACCTTCACTGGCCGGCAATGCTTCCCGGATTTGGCGTCGGTCGACACGTTCGACCAGACGACGGAGCTCTCGCCGAACGTCCGGCTCGTGGCGAGCTCGAACTCGTAGCACGATGCGCCTCGCACGGGCGCCCAGGCGAATGCGGGCGTTCGCGAGAACGTGTGGGCAACGGGCTCGTTCGGGCGGAGGAGAAATCCGTGGAGGCCCTTGGGCGCCGCCGGCGGCCCCGCCTCCATCGCCGACGCCGCCGAGGCGACGAGCGGGATGACGAGAAGCACGAGTGAGAGGATTGCGAGGCGGGCCGCACGCACGCCTTGATCTTCGGCACCCATCGACCGCCAACCCTCCCTCGATCGAGGGAGGGCGGGATCGGGCCACCGTAGAACCTAGTGTGGATGCGGCTGCGAAGCGGACGCCTTCGGGATTCTCGCGCGACCGGGATCCGCGCGAACGGATTCCGGTCTTGCGCTCAAAGTCAATCGAGGTGGAGGTACAGCAGCGCGACGAAGAACGTTCCCGCGAAGAGCAGGACGAAGAGGCCGAACAGGGCCCAGCCGAAGCGGAGATTCCTGCGAGAGAGCTCGGGGTCGTTCACGTGAGCAGTGGGTCGATGGCGGCGGCCACGAAGAGGAGCGCGAGGTACGCGAGCGAGTAGTGGAAGAGAACCTGGGCGCGGGCACGGGAGAGGTCTCGCCGCAGAAGCACCGCGAGTGCGAGCAGGATCCCTCCGAGGACGAGCGCGGCCACCGTATAGACCGGGCCGAGCCAAAAGCCGACGACGACTGTGAAGGCGACGAGCGCGATCGAGTAGAGCAGGATCTGACGTGCTGTCTCGACGTCGCCGCGAACCACGGGCAGCATCGGCACGCCCGCGGCGGCATACGCGTTCTTGATCATCAGCGCGAGCGCCCAGAAGTGCGGCGGCGTCCACAGGAAGACGATCAGGAAGAGCCAGAGCGCGGGCAGCGCGAGACTTCCGGTGGCAGCCGCGTAGCCGACGAGCGGAGGCACCGCGCCGGCTGCGCCGCCGATCACGATGTTCTGAGGGGTCGCGCGCTTCAGCCAGCGGGTGTAGACGATGACGTAGAAGAGGTTGCCGACGAGCGCGAGCACTGCGGTCAGCAGGTTCACCGCCGAAGCGAGCAATGCGAACGACAGCGCGGAGAGAAGAAGCCCGAACTCGAGCGCCTGCGCTGGCGTGACTCGGCCCGAGGCGACCGGTCGCTCGCGCGTCCGGCTCCCCATGAGAACGTCGATGTCGCGATCGAGGACGTGATTCAGGGCCGAGGCGCCTCCGCAGGCCAGCGCGAGGCCGACCATCGTCATGGCGAAGAGGCCGAACGCGGGCGTTCCCTGGGCACCTACGAACATCCCCGCGGCGCCGGTGACGAGAAGCAGGCTCATGATCCGTGGCTTCGTCAGCGTCAGATAGTCGCCAGCCGAAGCGAGCGGAGTCGGCGAGCCGCGAAACACGCCGGCGACAACGAGCAACCCGGCGGCGAGTGCGACGGCAGCGGCGCCGACGTGCAACGCGTCGGCCCATGTCGCGCTATCGCTCCAAGCGACCACCCCGCCGAGCGCGATCGCAAGCATGAACAACCCGACTGCCAGAAGCGCACGGGCAAAGAGCCTGGGATACGCCAGCCGCGCGATAACCGCCGTCGCGATGAGAAGCGGAAGCGCGATCACCGCGATTCCCCAGTGGGTCGTCCCGAGCTCGAGCACCGCGCTCGCCACGACCGCGCCCGTCGCCAGCGCCCCGCCAATAGCTGTCATACGGAGCAGCGCGCCGGGCGTCGATTCAGAGAGGAGCTCGGTATCCATCTTTCTCACGCAGCCTTCGCCGCAGATCGTAGAGGGGCCTGGCGCTCGTCACGTAGGGGACGTCGTCGAAGTTGTGCGGCGGCGGTGGCGAGGTCACGTACCACTCGAGCGTGTCCGCCTGCCAGGGATCGTTGCCGACCCGCTTCCCCTTCCGCCACGTGCGCTCGACGTTCCACGCGAAGAAGAGAAGACCGATCCCCATGACCCAGGAGCCGATCGTCGAGGTCAGGTTGTAGCCCTCCCACTCGCCGTTCGAGTACGTGTACACCCGTCTCGGCATCCCTTCGAGGCCGAGCATGTGCTGGGGGAAGAAGGTGACGTTGAACCCGATGAACATGAACCAGAAATGCCACTTGCCGATCTTCTCGTCGAGCACGGTCCCGAACATCTTCGGCCACCAGTAGTACAGCGCCGCGAAGATCGCGAACACCGAGCCACCGAGGATCACGTAGTGGAAGTGGGCGACGACGAAATATGTGTCGTGCACCTGCCAGTCGATCGGGAACGCCGCGAGGTAGATCCCCGAGAGCCCGCCGATCGTGAAGATCGAGAGGAATCCCAACGCGAAGAGCATCGGCGTCTCGAAGATCAGATTGCCGCGCCAGAGCGTCGCGAGCCAGTTGAAGATCTTCACCCCCGTCGGGACAGCGACCGCCATCGACGTGACCATGAAGAACGCGTTCAGCGAGTTCGGGAGCCCGACCGTGAACATGTGGTGCGCCCAGACGAGCATCGAGAAGAAGCCGATCGCGACCGTCGAGAACGCGACCGCCTTGTAGCCGAAGATCGGCTTGCGGGCGAAGACCGGGATGACCTCGGAGATGATTCCGAAGGCGGGGAGGGCCATGATGTACACCTCCGGGTGCCCGAAGAACCAGAACGCGTGCTGGTAGAGCACGGCCGATCCGCCCTGGGCCGCATCGAAGAAGTGGGTCTGGGCCTCCCAACCTCCGATCGAGATGCCGCGATCCAGCAGGAGCATCGTCAGGCCCGCCGAGAGGGTCGGCAACGTAGCCATCAGGAGCCAGGCGAAGACGTAGATCGTCCACACGAAGAGCGGCATGCGCGTCCAGCTCATCCCGCGCGTACGCATGTTCTGGATCGTCACGATGAAGTTGATCGCGCCGGCGAGCGACGACGCGGTGAGGATGTGGATCGAGAGGATCCAGAGGTCCTGCCCCGATCCGGGATCCTGCGTCGAGAGCGGTGCGTACGCGGTCCAACCCGACTTCGCCGCTCCGCCGTCGGCGAAGAAGGAGAGCATGAGCACGAGCCCGCCGAAGGCGAAGAGCCAGTAGGAAAGCGCGTTCAGCCGAGGGAACGCGACGTCGCGGGCGCCGATCATCAGCGGCACGAGGAAGTTTCCGAGCCCCGCGAGGATCGGCACGACGGCGAGGAAGATCATCGCCGTCCCGTGGATCGTGACGAGCTCGTTGTAGCGGTCGGGGCCGAGCAGGCCGACGTCCTCCTGCGCGAGCTGGAGGCGCATCAGCATCGCCATGATCCCGGCGAGCACGAAGAAGACGAGCGCCGTCGCGATGTAGAGGATCCCGATCCTCTTGTGGTCGGTGGTGACCAGCCAGCTCGCGACCCGGCCGCGCTGCCAGCCGGGTGGGCGGGATTCGGCTCTAACTGCCACTGGGTGGGCTCTCCCGGAGGTAGGCGATCAGGGCGTCCATCTGCTCCTCGCTCCAGCCCGAGCCGACCGCCGGCATCCGGCCGCGGCCGTTGCGGACGATCTCCTCGAGTGCTTCCGGGTCGGTGAGAACAGGTGAACCCGCGATCCGCGGGGCGATCCCGCCTTCGCCGGAGAGGCCGTGACACTTGGCGCAGGCCCCCCGCCACTCCTCTTCGCCGAGCTCGACGCTTGCCGGCTCGCTCTCCTGCTCCGTGAGCCAGGCGTTGAACTCTGCGGCGGGAAGAACCTCCACCGAGGCGAGCATCTTCGCGTGCTCGAGCCCGCAGAGCTCCGCGCACTGGCCGTCGTAGACTCCGGCGCGGTCGGCTTGGAACCACGTCTCCGTGGTCGTCCCAGGGATCGCGTCGATCTTCCCCCCGAGTGCGGGAATCCACCACGAGTGGATCACGTCTTCGTCCGGCGCAGTCACCTCCAGGCGCACGGGAACGCCCACGGGCGCCCGCAACGTGTCGATCGCGACCGCGCCGTTCGGATACTCGAACTCCCAGTAGAACTGCCGACCCGTGACGCGTACCTCGAGCCGCTCCTCGCCGCTCGCGCTCGCAGAGGGGACGTCGGCGATCCCGGGCAGCTTGTAGAACACAAAGCTTCCGATCACGACGAGGATCAGGACCGGAGCGACGGTCCACATGAGCTCGATGTTCGTCGCGCCGTGGATCTGCGGGCCATCCTCGAAGCGCTCACGCCGCTGCCGGCGATAGCGCCAGATGAAGGTGACGAGCACGACCTCGACGAGGACGAAGATCGCGACGATGAAGATCGAGACGAAGATCCAGGTGTCGCGGATTCGCTCGGCGTTCGGCGACTCGGGCGACACGGGGGCGAATCCTCCGTTGCCCGCGAGCGCCGCTGGTGCGAGCGCCGCGGCGAGCAGCAGGAGACCGGCCAAGACCAGGAGGTAGAGCTCCCAACGGAATGAAGACCGAGGCCGCCTGGCCTGTCTCCATCCCGTTGGGAGCTCCTCACGCACCGCCTGCCATTCTATGAAGGTGTCCGAGAGAGCGCCCGAGGGAACCCGCGTCCGCCTTCCGCCTGATGTTGCGCGGCCGTTCGAGATCTACGTGAACGGCGTGCCGGCCGAGGAAGGGAGCGACTTCCGCATCGAGGGCCGCACGCTGGTCTTCGAGCGGGAGCTGAAGGGAGAAGGCAAGCTCGGCGTCTGGCGCTGGCTGTCGATGTGGATCGGCGTCGCGGGCACGTATCGCCAGAACGACTCGGTGGACGTCGTCTTCCAGCGGAACGGCAAGCGCGTCGTCGCCTCGAAGCTCCCGCTGGAACCCCTCGACCGAGGTCGGTGAGCGCGACCGACTTGTCCTCGAGCAGTTCGCTCTCGTGCGTCCTACCGACGCAGCCCCAGTCGGGCTAGAGCCCGCCGGTAGGGTTGGACGGTGGAGGAACGGGCAAACGGGATTGAGGTCCAAAGGCTCGTTCGCGAGTACAAGAAAGGCCCACGCGCGGTCGACGGGATCGACATCACGGTCGCGCCCGGCGAGATCTACGGCTTCCTCGGCCCGAACGGAGCGGGAAAATCGACCACCGTCCACGTTCTGACGACGCTGCTGCCGCCGACGGCGGGAACCGCGCGCGTCGGGGGCTACGACGTGGTCAAGGAGGGGCCGAAAGTGCGTGCCATGATCGGCGTCGCGCTTCAGGAGGCGGCGCTCGACCCGCTGCTCACCGGTCGCGATCACCTCCGCCTCCAAGCCACGCTTCAGGGGGTTCGTAAGGATCGCAGGAAGGTTCAGGCCGACGAGCTCCTCATCCGTGTCGGTCTCGAGGACGCAGGCGACCGGAAGGTGTCGGGTTATTCAGGCGGCATGAAGCGACGCCTCGACCTCGCGCTCGCCCTCGTCCACATGCCACGGATTCTCTTCCTCGACGAGCCGACGACCGGCCTCGACCCGCAGAGTCGGACGGCACTCTGGGAGGAGGTCGCCCGCCTGCGCAGAGAGGAAGGGGTGACCGTCTTCCTGACCACGCAGTACCTGGAGGAGGCGGATGTCCTCGCCGACCGCGTCGGGATCATCGACCAGGGCAAGCTCGTGGCAGAGGGGACACCGGCAGAGCTGAAGGCCGAGATCGGCCGACCGAGCGTGCACGCGATCCCGCGAGACGAGAAGGATCGCGAGAAGATCGCGGAGTTTCTCGCCCCGTTCGGCGAGCGGCTCGACACCACGCGGGACGTCGCGGTTCGGCTCCGGGAGGGGCTTGGGCTCACCGACATCGTGCGCGCGGTGGACGCGAACGGCGTCGACATCGTCGACCTCGAGCTGAAGGCGCCGTCCCTTGACGACGTGTTCCTCGCGAAGACGGGACGCACTCTCGAGGGCGCGACCGAAGAGGCCGAGGTCGAGCCGGCGCAGAAGCGCGGACGATGAGCTCCTGGCCGCAGGTCGGTGCGATCGCGCGCCGCTCCATCGTTCGGACAGCGCGCCAGCCGGCAAGCTTCATCCCTCCGCTGATCTTCCCGGTCGCGCTGATGACCGTGAACGCCGCAGGTCTCCAGGCTTCGACCGACCTGCCCGGCTTCCCGACCGACTCGTTCCTCGCGTTCGCGCTGGCGGTTCCGTTCATCCAGGGAGCGCTCTTCTCCACGATGAACGCCGGAACCGACCTGGCCCGAGACGTCCAGACCGGCTTCATCAACCGGCTCGCCCTGACCGCGCTTCGAGATTGGGCGCTGCTCGTCGGGCAGCTCTCCGGTGTCGTAGTGCTCGGCGTCGTGCAGGCCGTCTTCTACCTGGCGGTCGGGATCGCCTCCGGCGTCGATTTCGCGTCCGGTCCCGCAGGTGTGGCCCTCCTGCTGTTCTACGCGTCGGTCGTCTCCCTCTCCTTCGGGGCACTGGGCGCGTGGCTTGCCTTGAGGTTGGGATCGGGCGAGAGCATCCAGGCGATGTTTCCGGTCCTTTTCGTCTTCCTGTTCATCTCCTCGATGAACACGCCGCGTGAGCTGATCGACGTCGAGTGGTTCCAAACTGCGGCGACGCTGAATCCGGTCTCGTACATGATCGAGGCTGTCCGCAGCCTCATCATCGAGGGTTGGAACGGACAGGCGCTCGCGCTCGGGTTCGGCTTCACCCTCGTGATCGGGATCGTCTCGATCGCGCTCGCTTCCAGCGCCCTCCGCACGAGGATGACGCGTACGTGAGGCGCTGGGACGTCGTTTCCGGTGTTGCCTGGCGCACGTTGAAGAACGCGCTGACGAATCCGCAGATCTTCCTGCCGACGATGATGTTCCCGCTCTTCTTCTTCACGGCCTTCGCCGGCGGCCTCTCCCAGCTCCGCGAGATTCCGGGCTTCGACTTCCCGCCTGGGTATACGGCGTTTCAGTTCGTCTTCGTCCTGCTCCAGTCGGCGGCCTTCAGCGGCGTCTTCACGGGCTTCGGCGTGGCGCGTGACTTCGAGGGCGGGTTCGGCAAGCGTCTACTGCTTGCGGCCCCCCACCGCAGCGGGATCGTCCTCGGATACGCGCTGGCTGCCCTTTTCCGCTGGCTCGTCGTCGCTGCGGTGCTCACCGTCGTCGCAGTCGTCGCCGGGATGCAGGTCGGCGGAGGCGCTGTGGATCTCGTCGGGCTCTTCATCCTCGCCATGCTCGTCAACTTCTGCGGCTTCTTCTGGTCGGGTGGGCTCGCGCTTCGCTTTCGCACTATCCAAGCCGCGCCGCTGATGCAGATGCCCGTCTTCCTCGTGCTCTTCTTCGCCCCGGTGTACGTGCCGCTGGAGCTCCTGGAGGGCTGGATCGAGAGCGTGGCGTCGCTGAACCCGCTGACGTACATCCTCGAGACCGGGCGCGGCTACGTCGCCGGAGACCCGCCGCACGCTCTGGCGGCGTTCGGACTCGCGATCGGGATGGGCGTCGCATTCTGGACGTGGGCACTCCTCGGGCTGCGCAAGGCCGAGGCCGCGGGCGCCTGACCCGTCCGAAAGAGACGCCTAGTTACAAGTTGTAACTTGCGTTGTCTACGTCGACTCGAGGACGCGTAGACAGGTCTCGACGACGAGCGGATCGAACTGCGTGCCTGCCCCCTCGAGAAGCCGGGCTCGGGCGACTTCCTTGCCGAGCGCACTCCGATACGGTCGGTCGGTCGTCATAGCGTGGTACGCGTCGCAGACGAAGATGATCCTCGACTCGATCGGGATCGCGTCGCCCGCCAGTGAGTCCGGATATCCCTCGCCGTCGAAGCGCTCATGGCAGCTACGCACAATGCGTCGGACCTCCGCGAGCTGCGCGATCGGCTGGAGGATGCGCTCGCCGAGGACCGGATGCGTTTCGACTATCGCCCGCTCCTCGGGCGTGAGCGGCCCTGGCTTGAGAAGGATCGCCGAGGGGATTCCGATCTTGCCGATGTCGTGGAAGAGGGCGCCGAGCTCGAGACACTTCAACTCCTTCTGCTCCAGGCCGAGCTCGAAGCCGACCTTGAGCGCGAGGTCGGTGATCCAGCGAGCATGCTTTGACGTGGACTCGTCGTTGGCCTCGAGCGCGTTTGCGAGGGCTTCCACGGTGGTGACGAACGTCTCCTCGAGAGACTCGTAGCTCCTGGCGCTCTGCAGCGCCAGCTTCGTCTGCTGCGCCAGACCGCCGAGCAGCTCGAGCTCCCGGTCCGCAAACATCTGCGATGGAGGAATCGCCGCGACGATCACCCCCCACCGCCGGTCGACCGTGAACGGCGCGATCGCGAAACGTCCGTCCGTGTTCTCGGGAGCCGGCGCGATGGCAGCGTAATCCGCTGCGCCGATGAAGTACGGCTCCGTCCGGCCCAGCCATGGCTCGAGCTGGTTTGCCGGAACGCTGACGAGCTCGCGCTCGTTTCTCCGATCGACGTCCTCGTGCGATGCGAGTCGGATCAAGTCCCCGGTCGTGGGATCCTGGAGCCAGAGCGAGGCGCTCGGGCTGGAGAGGATCCGCGCCGAGCCGTCGACGACGCGCCCCGCGACCTCGACCATGCCTTCCGCGCTCGCGACGTCTCGTGCGAACTCGAGAAGCGAGGTGGCGCTCTCGGCTTCGCGGCGCTGGGCCTCGTACAGGCGAGCGTTCTCGAGCGCGACCGAAGCATGCCCGGCCAAAACCTCGAGCACCCGCAAATCGTCCGCGTCGAACTGGCCGACACCGAGCTTCGAGATCACGATCACGCCGATGACGCGTGATCCGAAAGTGAGCGGCACGGCGAGCAGGGACTCTTCGATCACCGCGGTTCCTGCGATCTGCTCCGCGAATTCGTACCGGCGGGCGTCGTGGATGAGGAGAGGCTTGCCGGTCGCGGCGACCCGCCCCGTCACACCTCGTCCGACCTTCGTCGGTGACACCTCCACCGCTGCTCCTGGCTCGGCCGCCATCAGATCGCCGCGAAAAGCGATCGGCAGCAGGTCATCGCCGTTACGGAGGAAGACCCGGCAGTTGTGGTAATCGATCAGGAGCCGTAGCTCGTCGGCGATGGTGAGGCCGATCCGCGCGACGTCGTTCAGCCGCGAGAGCTTGCCGGAGAGGCTCTGAAGCATCTTCAGGTGGGCGATCGAGCGGACGTCGTCACGTCGGGAGCTGTCACCGGACGGGCGCTCGAGCGTGCTCCGGTCGAAGGGCACGATAAGACCCTTGCCACGCGTCTTCGCGGTCATCATCGCCGCCTCCGAGCAAGCCACGAGCTCGCGCGGGTTGGCCGCATGGACGGGACTGATTGCGATGCCTGTCGAGACGGTGACCCGTCCCGCGGTCTCTAACTCGAGCTTGGCGAGCTCCGCTCCGACACGCTGCGCGAGAGCGGTCGCGCGGCGCGCATCAGCGGCGGGGAGGATGATCGCGAATTCTTCTCCTCCGATTCGGCAGACCACGTCGGAGGTGCGAACCGCGCCGCGGAGAACGTCGGCGACTTGAACCAGGAGCTGGTCGCCGACTCCGTGGCCGTAGACGTCGTTGACCTTCTTGAAGTCGTCCAAGTCGAACATCACGAGCGCGACGGTGTCGTGCTCCGCCGAGGCGCGCATGACCTCCTGCCGTAGCCGGTCGTGAAACGTCCGGTGGTTGAAGAGCCCTGTGAGTCCATCCGTCGAGGCTTGGTGCTCGAGGCGGGAGCGGATGTGCGCGTTGTCAATCGCGAGTGCGGCTGCGTCGCCGAAGCGAGTCGCCAGGTGAAACTCCTCGGCGGTGAACTCGGCGTGTTCGCCGACGCGATAGATGTTGAGCGTGCCCTTCAGGCGTCCGCGGGCGATCAAGGGCACCGCGATCAGCGCTTCGGGATCGACCGGGGTGCCAGGGACGAAGCGTACGCGTGGATCGAGATGTGCCTTGTTCGCAAGGACCGGCTCTCGGTGCACGACCGCCCAGCCGGTGATTCCCTCTCCGAAGGGGAACGTCTCGCTCATCACCTGGTCAGCCCACTGGCTCCGAGCGAGAACCGGAATGAGCTCGCGCTTCACCTCATCCGCCTCGTAGATGTGCACGTCCTCGTAGGGGATGAGGTCGGCGAGCGTGTCGGCGATCCGCGCCAGCAGCGCGGTCGGGTTCTCCTCGGAGAGGACGTCGTGGAAGATTTCGGCCAGCCGACGATAGGGCTCGGCGGAGCCTGACGAGACGAGGCTCATCTGCGGGTGAGGCGCAGGCTCGAGGCTCTTGGGCGCAGGGTCCGACATAAGGAGGGTCCTCGACCTCATCGGAACGCAACGGACTCGTCTTGAGCGTCCTCTCTGCGAACATGCCCCTTCGTGGGATCGACGGACGACGCACGGGTTGCGCTCCTCTCGCAGCTCATCGACCATGCGCCGCTCTTTCCGCCTGCGTCACTGGCTCTGCCCGAGGCGGTCGAGGAGGACGCCCGTGCGCGCTCTCATTCCTCGTCCTTCATGCTGGGGCGATTCGTCTGCCCGGCGTCGCGGCTTCTCGAGCTGCCCGATGTGGGCCGAGGTGTCAGCGTCGTGCTCGACGAACCCGCGCCTGGGATCCGGCTTCAGCCAGACCTCAGAGTCGAGGCGGTCGAGACCGCGCGCGGCGAGGGCCTCGCTGCGCTGACCGGGCTTGCTCCCGAGGTGTACGTGGAGGTTCCGCTCGACGACTCCGTTGAGGAATGCCTCGACGCGATCGCGGGTCACGGCCTGCGCGCCAAGGTGCGTTGCGCCGGCGCATCTGCCCCCGACGTCGAGTCGCTTGCGCACTTCGTCCGCTCGTGTCGCCAGCGGCAGCTCGTCTTCAAGGCGACTGCCGGTCTCCATCATGCGCTGCGAAGCAACGGCGAGCACGGGTTCCTCAACCTGCTCGCGGCAGTGGTGTTCGGGGACGAGGAGGAGGCCCTGGCGGAGTCCGATACAGAAGTGTTCACCCTGGACTCCAGCGGCTTCTCATGGCAAGAGCGGCATGCGCGCCGGGACGACCTGGCGCGGGCTCGCCGCGAGCGACTGAGCTCGATCGGGAGCTGCAGTTTCTTCGAGCCTGTCGAGGAGCTCGAGCAGCGGGGGATCCTGCCGCTGTGAACGGGGCGGTCGGGTTCGGTGTCTTCTCGGTCGACGGGGACGAGCCCCGCGTCGGCTTTCGAGCCAGCCAAGGCGTCCTCGACCTTGCGGCCGCGGGCCTCGGCGAGGAGTTCTCCGAGCCCAGTCTGAACGCGTTCATGGCCCGCGGAAGGGCGGCGTGGGAGGCGACTCTCGGCCAAGTCGTCGCTCTGATCGAGGGAGGTCGGGACGTCGTTCCCCTCGAGGAAGCGACGATCCACCTGCCCTTCGAGGTCGCCGACTACGTCGACTTCTACTCGTCGCTCGAGCATGCGACGAACATGGGTCGCCTCTTCCGCCCCGACACGGAGCCGCTGCTTCCAAACTGGCGTCATCTCCCGGTCGGCTATCACGGTCGCGCGGGAACAGTCGTGGTGAGCGGAACTCCGGTCGTTCGGCCACATGGCCAGTTGAAGAATCCCGCTGATCCGGAGCCATCGTTCGGACCGAGTCGCCGGCTCGACATCGAGCTCGAGCTCGGATTCGTCGTCGGAGTCGACACCGCGCTCGGCGTCCCTGTTTCGGCGTCAGCGTTTCGCGATCACGTTTTCGGCGTCGTTCTTGTCAACGACTGGAGCGCTCGCGATGTCCAGGCCTGGGAATACCAGCCGCTCGGCCCCTTTCTCGGGAAGTCATTCGCCACATCGATCGCAGCCTGGGTCACGCCCCTCGCGCTGCTCGAGGATCGATTCGTGGCGTCTCCGGCGCAGGATCCCGAGCCGCTCCCTTACCTACGAACGGCAGGCGGCTGGGCGCTCGATGTCGAGCTCGAAGTCGCGCTCTCGGGCACGGTCGTCTCGCGGACGAACGCGCGCGATCTCTACTGGACGATGCCGCAGCAGCTGGCGCATGCCACCGTCAACGGCGCGTCGCTGCGCGCAGGCGACCTGTTCGCGTCCGGGACGATCTCGGGACCGAATCCCGGGAGCGAAGGATCGCTGATCGAGCTTACGCGGAATGGCGCTCATCCCATCCGGCTCGGCGACGGAAGCACGCGGATGTTTCTCGAGGATGGTGACGAGGTCGTGTTGAGGGGGCGCGCCGGCGACGTCGAGCTGGGCGAGGTGCGAGGAACGATCCTCCCCGCACGAGCGTAGGGGAGGCTTGCCTCGCCTCGGTTGCAACGTGTTGACGGGGCGAACAAGCGTCGCCCCTATGACGGGAAACCTCCCGCTCGATACACCTGGCCCTCCAGCTCTCGCCCGAGCACGCCCTCCAGCCACGAGGAGACAGCGATGAGCGCGTCGAGATCTAGCCCGGTCTCCACACCCTCGCCGTGAAGGAGGTACACAAGGTCCTCGGTCGCGATGTTCCCCGTCGCGCGCGGGGCGAACGGGCAGCCGCCGAGCCCGCCCACTGAAGCATCGAGCACCGTCGCTCCGGCCTCCACGGCCGCAAGAGCGTTCGCGTAGCCCGTGTTCCGCGTGTTGTGGAAGTGCCCGCCGACCGGGATGCCGAGAGCGATCGCTCCCGAGACGAGCCTTCGCACCTGTGTCGGAGAACCGACGCCGATCGTGTCCGCGAGGAGAATCGTGTCGGGGGCGGCGGACGCGAGCTCTCCGGCGAGCTCGAGCACTCGATTCTCGTCCACTGCGCCCTCGAATGGGCAGCCGAACGCGACGCTCAGCGTCACCGCTACGCGTACCCTGTCCTCACGCGCCCGCGCGACGATCCGCAGTGCCGTTTCGAGCGACTCCTGCACGGAAGCGTTCTGGTTTCGCTGGTTGAACGACTCCGTGGCGGCGAATGCGAACCGCACCTCGTCCAGTCCGGAGGCGACGAGTCGGTCGTATCCGCGCTCGTTGAGGGCGAGGCCGGCATAGACGACGCCTTTGGCTCCTCCGATACGCGCCACGACCTCTTCTGCGCCCGCCATCTGAGGGACACGCCGTGGGTCGACGAAGCTCGCGATTTCCACGGCGCGTGCGCCGGCACCGACGAGCCTGTCGACGAGCTCCGCGCGGAGCTCGGCCGAGAGGACGTCGGGCTCGTTTTGGAGCCCGTCGCGGGGGCCGACCTCGACGAGGGTCAGGCGGCCGTTCGTCGGCATCTAGAGGTTTGATGTGAAGTTGGCGCGCCGCCGGGGGCGGTCACGACCAAGCCGGGCGACGCGCTCGCTCGCCGTGCAGGCTGATGAGCCTGTGCGATGAGGGAGCGTGGCGATCCGGCGCCGTGTCGTGGCCGTCATCCGGCCCGCCGTGAATTTCACATCAAGCCTCTAGGCGAGCGCGTTCGTCTTCTTGGCCAGCTCGCGGTCGCGGTCGGTAATGCCGTTCTCGGTGTGCGTCCACCAGCGGAGCGTCACGTGCTTGTAGTCGATCGCGATGCCCGGGTGGTGGTTCTCTGCTTCGGCAAGCTGACCCACGCGGCTCACGAAGTCGAGCGCGTGCTTGAAGCTCGCGAGCTCGAACGTGCGCTCGAGCGCGCCCGAGACCTCGCTCCACCCATCCGGATTGGCCATCACAGCAGTATCTACGATCGAGCCCTCTCCATGACTGCTTCTACCGAGGCACTACGACCCGTCACGGCCTCCGACAAGGATCGCCCCGCACGCGAGATCGTCGTAGCGACGTTCTACGGTCCGCTCGCCCATCGGGTCGCCTTCGCGCTGATCCCGCTGCGGATCCCGCCTCCTGTCCTCGTCCTCGTGGCTGGGCTCGTAGGGCTCGTCGCCGGGCTCGCGCTCGTGTCGACCTCCTTCGCGGCGGCAGCGCTGCTGCTGCAAGTGAAGACGCTGCTCGACAACGCCGACGGCCGGCTCGCACGTTTGTCCGGACGCGTCACCCTGCTCGGGAGATATCTCGACACCGAGTCCGACACCCTTCTCAATCTGATTCTGTTTGCGATCCTCGGCGCTGTCACAGGACAGCCGTGGCTCGCCCTGGGAGCTTTCTCCGTGCTCACGCTGGTGCTGAGCGCGAACTTCAACCTCGCACAGGTCTACCGCGAGGTTCGTGGCGGCGAGCCCGACATCGCGCACGGGTCGGGAGGTCTGATCGAGCGGGCGCTCGCCTTTGTCTACCGAGTCTTCTTCGCACCGCAGGACCGGCTGATCCGCGCGTTCTCGGCGTGGCGGCTCGAGCGGGCGCTGCGCGAAGTCGAGAACCCCAGCGAACGACGCGCAGCGACGCTTGCCTACCACGACCGGCTGACCGTTCTCGTGCTCGCGAATCTGGGGCTTTCCACCCAGCTCTTCGTGCTCGGTATCTGCCTCGTCGCCGGCGCGCCTACCCTCTATCTCTGGCTGGTCGTCGCGATGTTGCCGCTGCTCGTCGTGCTGCTGCTCCGTCGAGAGCTTCTTCTCAGGCGGCGCCGCGCAGCGTGATCCGCTGGCCGTTCATCGACGCGGCAGCGTCGGAGCAGATATAGGCGACCGCGTCGGCGATCTCCTCTGCCGGGGTGAACGAGGAGAAGCTCTTGTCCGGCGACTCCTCGCGCATGGCAGGCGTCACGATCGCACCCACGACGATGATGTTCGCGGTCGCGCCCGAGCCGCGAAACCTGTCCGCGAGGGCGAGAGTCCAGGTTTCAGCAGCCGCCTTCGCCGCCGCGTAGGCGGCGTTCGTATGGGTCGGCGCCTGACCCTGTCCACTCGAGACGATCACGAAGCGGCCACGACCGCTAGCGAGGAGATGCGGTGTGAATGCCTGCGTGGCGTGCTGGACGGTGCGGATGAGCAGGCCCTGAAGGAAGTCCCAGTCCTCGAGCGGCGCCTCGTCGATCGGAGTGCCGCCACGCCATCCTCCGACGAGGTGCACGAGCGCATCCGCCCGCCCCTGTCGCTCCACGATCCCGTCTGCCCAGGAGCGCGCCGAGCCCGCGTCGAGGAGGTCGACGGATGCCGTGTCCGCCTCGATCCCGAGATCCTCCGCAAGCGTCTCCAACGGACTCGAGTCCCTTCCCCCGAGCGCGAGCACGGCGCCGGACGAGGCAAGCCGGCCGACGATCGTCGGACCGAGATTCCCGCCCGCGCCTGCAATCGCGACCACTCGGCCCGCGAGCGACCCGGGGTTCGCCGAGCGATCATCCATTGGGCCACGCTACCAACCGTCGCGGGCATTCGACTTCGCTCGAGGGCTGGGGTAGCGTCGGGTCGTGACCGAGCCTGCCTTCGCAGAGCTGCAAGCCAAGCTGCGTGACTTCTGGCCGACCGTAACCCTCCGCTCGATCGGCGACGTCGAGCGCACGGTCGTCGTGGTGCACTCGATCAGCTTCGACGTCCCCGACCAGCTGATCCCGGTCTTTCCCGCCTACGAGGAGCGCTTCCTCTGTCTCGTACTCAGCCTTCTGCGCGCTCCGCGGTCTCGCGTCGTCTACGTCACCTCCCAGCCGATCCATCCGCGCGTGCTCGACTACTACTTCGGGCTCGTCCCAGAGCTCGATTCTCCCGATGCCCGCGCCCGCTTCACATCTGTCTCTCTTGTCGACGGTCGCAACGAGCCGCTTTCACGAAAGCTCCTCGCCCGGCCGGGAGCGCTCCGCCGAATTCGCGGCTTGATCGGCGATCCCGAGATTGCCTTCCTCCTGCCCTTCTGCATGACCGACGACGAGGCGAAGCTCGCCGTTGCGCTCGAACTTCCGATCTACGGCAGCGACCCCGAGCTCAACTGGCTGGGGACGAAGACGGGCAGTCGGACGATCTTCGAGAGCGAGGGCGTCCAGCATCCGGTCGGGCTCGAGGTCGACGGTGAGTGCGATCTCCCGCGCGCCCTGGCGGAGCTGCGGAAGCGGAGCTCCGGGGCGCGTGGCGCGGTGCTCAAGCTCGACAAAGGCGTGAGCGGTCTCGGGAACGCGTTGATCGAGCTCGATGCGGTGGACGGAGACATTCGAGCGGCGATGCGGTTGGAGGATCAGGAGATCGACGTCGACGAGTACATGCGGGCGCTCGACGGGGAGGGAGGCATCGTCGAAGAGCGGATCGAAGGTGAGGATTTTCGCAGCCCCAGCGTCCAGCTCCGCATGAGCCCGTCGGGGCAGGTCGACATCATGTCCACGCACGACCAGGTCCTGGGTGGCCCGCATGGACACACCTACTTCGGGTGTCACTTCCCGGCGGACCAGGAATACGCGGCGTTGATCGCTGCCGAGGCGTTGAAGGTGGGACGCCGGCTCGCACGTGAAGGCGTCATCGGCCGCGCTTCGGTCGACTTCGCCGCCGTGAACGACGCTGGCTGGCACTCATACGCTCTCGAGATCAACCTCCGCTGCGGAGGGACCACGCACCCGTTGTTCGCGCTGACCGCGCTCACTGACGGCATCTACGACCCGCTCGCAGGCGAGTATCGCAACCGCCTCGGCGACCTCAAGTACTACGCGGCCACGGACCACCTCGACTCGCCCGCGTATCAAGCGCTGACGCCGGACGATCTCCTGGACGTCGTGGCGGAGCGCGATCTCGGCTGGGACGCCGAGCGCGAGACGGGTGTCGTTCTGCACATGGTCAGCGCACTCGCCGTTGCGGGGCGCATCGGGCTCACCGCGATCGGAGACACGCTCGAAGAGGCGCGCACCCGGTACTACGACGTCAAGGCAGCGGTGGATGACGCCGCGAGCGCCGCGACCTGAGATGCGTCCCGGACTTCCGACCGGCACGGTCACGCTTCTCTTCACCGACGTCGCGGGCTCGACGCGGCTTCTTCGAGAGCACGGCACCGGCTCCGCCATGCTGCTCGGCGAGCATCGGAGGGTTCTCCGCGAGGCTTTCGAGCAGGCGGGCGGTGTCGAGGTCGACACGCAGGGCGATGCGTTCTTCGTCGCCTTCACGCGTGCGTCGGACGCGGTCGCGGCGGCAGAAAACGCACGGGCGGCGCTCGCAGACGGGCCGGTGCAGGTGCGCATGGGAATCCACACCGGCGAGCCCTTCGTCACGGCAGAGGGCTACGTCGGGCTCGACGTCCACCGGGCGGCGCGGATCGCCGCGGCGGCGCACGGAGGGCAGATCGTGCTCTCGCAAACAACGCGCGGCTTTCTCGACGGCGACATCGCACTGCGCGACCTGGGCGAGCATCGGCTCAAGGATCTCACCGAGGCCGAGCGTCTCTACCAGCTCGGGGAGGGCGACTTCCCTCCGCTCCGAACGCTGGATGCCACGAACCTGCCTGTGGCAGCGACTCCGCTCCTCGGGCGGGAGTGCGAGCTCGACGAGCTTGTGGCCATGCTCTCGAACGGCTCGCGTCTGGTCACGATCACGGGGCCCGGTGGGACGGGGAAGACCCGGTTCGCGCTCCAGGTAGCGGCCGAGTTCGTCGGTCGCTTCGGCGACGGCGTCTTCTGGGTTCCGCTCGCGGGACTCGCCGATCCGGAAGTCGTGTCAGCGGAGATCGCCCGCACGATCGGCGTGCGCGAGGATCTCGCCGGCTCGCTCCGCGGAAAAGAGCTCCTGCTCCTCCTCGACAACTTCGAGCATCTTCTCGACGCTGCGCCCATGGTGGCGCGGCTCCTTGCCGGCGCGAATGGGCTCAGGGTGCTCGTTACCAGCAGGAGTCCGCTTCGCGTCTCCGGTGAGGTCGAGTATCCACTCGAGCCGCTGCCGCCGACTGATGCGGTCGCGCTCTTCGTCGAGCGGTCGCGCGCGGCGGGTCGCGTCCTCGAGCCTAGCGGTGCGGTGGAGGCGATCTGCCGTCGCCTCGACGGGCTCCCGCTCGCGATCGAGCTCGCAGCTGCGCGCATGAGGCTTCTCACTCCCGAGACGCTCCTGGGCCGGCTCGACTCCGCGCTACCACTCTTGACCGGCGGCGCTCGCGACGCACCGGAGCGTCAGCGGACACTCGAGGCGACGATCGCGTGGAGCTACGACCTCCTGGACGATCCGAGCAAGCTGCTCTTCGCCCGCCTGTCCGTGTTCGCGGGATCGTTTCCGATCGATCTGGCCGAGGCGGTCTGCGAGGCCGATGTCGACACGCTCGCGTCGCTTGTCAATGCGAGCTTGCTGAAGCCGATCGGCGAAGACCGTTTTCTGCTGCTGGAGACGATTCGCCAGTACGCGGTCGAACGACTGGTCGAGTCGGGCTCCGCCGATGACTTGCGGCGACGCCACGTGGACGCATTCACCGCGCTCGCCGAGGAAGGGTACGAGCAGCGGTTCGACGCCGAGGCCGAGTGGTCGGACCGTCTCGAGCGAAGCCACGACGATCTCCGTGCCGCTCTCGACTGGCTGGCCGAGCACGACCCCGACGCGGAGCTTCGACTGGCGAGCGCACTCGGTTGGTTCTGGCTTTCGCACTCACACATTGCGGAAGGCAGACGCCGGCTCGCGGGGGCCCTCGGGCGGTCGAGGCTCGGGGGACGGACGCGAGCCCGCGCGCTCACCGCGGGCGGAGTGCTCGCCGCCTGGTTGGGTGAAGTCGACCTCGGTCGCGCCGAGCTCGCAGAAGCGCTCCGGCTGTGGTCCACCATCGGTGACGACCCCGAGCTCGCTTCTGCTCTCGATGTACTCGGCTGGGTTCTCGTCTATGCAGCCGGCGACGACGACGACGCGCTCGAGGCATTCGAGAGGAGCTTGGAGGTCTGGAGGCGGCTCGCCGACCCGGCCGGCGAGCGACGAGCACTGGCCGGCGTATGCCAGGTGCTCGTCGCACAGGGCAACGTCCAACGGGCCGAAGCGCTGTCGCGTGAGCTCCTCGAGATCGCCGGCGGCGATGCGCGGGCCAAGCACTTCGCCTTCCACTTTCTCGCCGACTGCGCGCTGATCGAAGGCGACTGCGTCGGCGCCGAAGAGCGGTATCGCCAGAGCCTGCGCGCCGCGCTCCCGCTGGGAGACGTCCTCGAAACGAGCTTCGAAGTTCAGGGCATTGCGATGGCCGCCGCGGGAAGAGGGGATCTCGGACGCGGGATCCGGCTCGCTGCGGCGGTCGAGGCCCTGTGGGAGTCACTCGGGACGACGTTCTCGGTCCGGTTCTGGGACGCGCTGCTCGAGCGGTACATCGGAGCTGCGCGCACGGCTCTCGGAGCCGATGCGAACACGCACTGGAACGAGGGGCGGGAGCTTGCGTTCGAGGATGCCGTCGAGCTCGCTCTTGGCCTCACGACGCGTGAACGTGGCTCCACCAGCTAGGCTATTCGGCGAAAACCAGGACGAGTACCGGGGCCACGGCTTCCCTACCCGTTCGATCGAGGGTGAGGGGAGGTGTATTTATATGGCAACCGGAGTAGTCAAATGGTTCAACGATGCTAAGGGCTATGGGTTCATCACGCCCGACGAGGGTGGCAAGGATCTCTTTGTCCACCACTCCAACATCGCCGGCAACGGCTTCAAGTCACTGAGCGAGAACGCTCGGGTCGAGTTCGAAGCCCGCGAGGGGGCAAAAGGTCCCGAGGCGATCAACGTCACAACCGTCTAGGTACTAGACGAGGGCGCGCTGCCTTCGGGCGGCGCGCCCTCTACTCTCTAGGAGAACATGGCGAAAGAGGAAAAGGTCGAAGTCGAAGGCGAGGTGCTCGAGGCACTCGGCGGCGGCATGTTCCGCGTCGCTCTCGATGGCGGCCACGAGCTGATCGCCTACACCGCGGGCAAGATGCGGCGCTACCGCATCCGCATGGCCCCCGGCGACCGGATCAACGTCCAGGTCTCACCGTACGACCTGAC